>JARYMF010000004.1 GCA_029907255.1 Armatimonadota bacterium | reverse complement strand
CAACTGCAAGGGCAGTTTCAAAGTACAGGCCGACGGCGCCTATAATTGCAGCTGCCACTTCGACGGCGACTTATAGGCAGTTGGCGCTTTCGTGGGGTGTGTATCCGGTGCTTGTCAAGCCTAGTCGGAGTACTGACGAGATGATATCTGAGGCTGTGGACGGAGTAATGCGCGCCGGGCTTGTTAAACCCAACGATACAATAGTTCTGACAGCAGGCGTTCCGGCAGGCGTCCCCGGTAGGACCAACTTAATCAAAGTCCACACCGTTGGCCAGCCAATCACAACATAGTTCCATGCTAAACCAGCTGTAAAAGAAAGAAAATAATACCTCTCTTTCATCGGCAAGTAAAGTAAATAAAATAAGGCAATTGGGTGGGGGTAGTAATTCGATGCCCAGAGCAACTCCCAGCATTTTTTTGATGAGGACTCCAAAGCTACGGAAGCGCCCTAAAAAAGCGTATAGGTTTTTATTAAACCTAGGTTATTCTTTTGCAACCATACTTGCAGTACTCTGCTTATGGCATATCGTAAGCAAGATTACTGAGCCTTACATCCTTGACTCTCGCGAATCTCGAGAGAAAACGCAGATTGAGCGGGAGATAGCCCGAATTGAAGCTGAGAACCGCAATCTAAGGAGCGAGATTGCATACCTAAAGACGAAAGATGGAATCGAGGCAGAAGCAAGAAAGCTGGGCATGGTTAAAGAAGGTGAGATTGCGCTTATAATACAGAGTCCAAGCAAGGAAGATTCGGAGCGAAGTGCAGGTGAAAACGCCCATCCAAACATATGGCAGAGAATAGCGGGCGAAATTGCAGGCTTTTTTGTAACTGACGATAGAGAATTACGCTAGAACTAACCATAGATTTCAGTTTGAAATCCTGCTATAATTTAATAGCTAGAATTTAATTGCGAGGGCTTTGGTGGGCACCCCCTGGGTGTCGGGCCAAAGCCCTTTTGGGGTTTGTGTTGTGAATCTCGACCTTGTTTTGAAAATTTTCCAGGAAATGCAAGAGTTGCGCCAGGCGTGCGACGTGCTGCAAGTTGGCGGCAGGACAGTCCAAATTGAGGGACTGACTGCGGCTGCAAAAGGGGCTTTTGTTGCTGCCATCCATCGCCTTCTCAACAGGCCCTTGCTTTTGATTACTTTCAACTATGAGCAGGCTGAAGCGCTTTATGATGATATGGCCGCCTTCGGTTATGAAGATGGCGATGTAATCTTAGTGCCGCCGGCCGAGGGCATGACTTACCAAGAGGGCGATACTGATGTAGATGTCATTGGGCGGCGACTCTCGGCAATGATATGCTTGCTCGACAATAAACCAGTTGTTGTGATTGCTCCCATAGGCTCCGTTCTTCAGAAAACTATTCCTCCCAGCGTGCTGTCCGCCTCCAGAATAAGAATCGAGAACGGCGAAATGCTCGACCTTGAAGCTTGTGTGCGCGCTTTGGTTGACCTTGGATATGATCGTACGACTATGGTTGAGCGCCAGGGAGAGTTCAGCCAGCGAGGCGGCATTCTTGATGTATTTCCATCTACTGAAAGCATGCCTTATAGAATCGAACTATTTGGCGATGAGGTGGAAAGCATCCGCTCGTTCAGTGTAGAGTCGCAGCGTTCCCATGCAGAGACGGCTTACATTGACATTGCGCCAGCTCGTGAAATTTTGCTTGGGCCTGGGGTTGCAGAAGCCGCAGTTGCTAGCCTTCGCAAGCTCCTTGAATCTTCCATTTCGGACCTTGATTGTGAGACTCAGGCGAGGTTGGAAGACCATGTTGAGGATGATATCGCAAGGATAGGCAACCGTGCGTGCTTCGATGGGATTGAATACTACCTGCCTATCATTTATCAGAATGCATCATGCATGCTCGACTATCTGCCGCCAGATGTAATAGTTGTGGTTGACGAACCGCACCAGATAAAGTCGCATTGGGAACAGCTTTACCAAGAGCTTGCCGAGACTCGTGCAGCGCATGTAAAGCGTGGCGACATCCTACCACTTCCTGTGGACCATTTCGTTCCGTTTAACGATGCGATGTCGTTGTTGGCGGGTAGAGGTTGTAATCTCATTCTTTCACTTCTATCGAGAACGGTTCCTTGGTTTAATCCAGATACACGAATTGTGGTTCCATCCGCCCCGATGGATGCATTTGGTGGGCAAATGAATGTGCTCATAGAGCAGTTGAGGACTTGGCTTTCGAATCAATGCAAGGTTATATTGGTATCGAACCAGTCGCACAGGGTAGTCGAATTGCTTACAGAGCACGAGCTTTCTGTGGTGGATTTCGAAGACCAAAGTCGCGACGGTAGCGGCATTTGCGTTGTAAACGGAACTCTGCGGTCTGGGTTCAAAATTACAAATGCCAGGCTGATGGTTGCTACCGATGGTGAGATGTTTGGTCTGAGCAGGCTTCGACGGCCGAAGAAGGCATCCAGGCGCGGTTTGCCAATATCTTCGCTTCTCGAGCTTGCCGAAGGTGATTATGTAGTGCATATCAATCATGGCATTGGCCGATACCGTGGATTAACGAAACTCTCGGGTGCGTGCGGCGATCGCGATTACATCTTGATAGAGTATGCTGGCACAGACAGGCTGTACGTCCCAGTGGACCAAATTGACCGCATTCAAAAATATATCGGCGTTGAGGGACAGACGCCGACCTTGAACCGGCTTGGTGGTAGCGAATGGGCTAGGACTACTAAGCGAGTAAAGCAGGCTGTTAAAGAAATGGCTAAAGAACTTCTAGCTCTCTATGCAGCAAGGCAGACTATCGAGGGGCACAGTTTTGGACCGGACACGCCGTGGCAGCAGGAGCTAGAATCTGCGTTTGAATATCAGGAGACGCCGGACCAAATGGAAGCTATTCAGGAGGTTAAGCAAGATCTTGAGTCGCCCAAGCCGATGGACCGCCTAATATGCGGCGATGTTGGTTACGGCAAGACTGAGGTAGCCATTCGTGCAGTGTTTAAGGTAGTCAACGATGGAAAGCAGGCGGCAGTTCTAGCGCCGACCACTGTTCTTGCCCAGCAGCATTTCAATACATTCCGCGAGCGCTTTGCAGCCTATCCGGTCAATATTGAGATGTTAAGTCGTTTCCGAAGCCGAGCTGAGCAAAAGAAAGTCATCGAGGGCCTGCGAACCGGTGTTGTGGATGTTGTGATTGGCACCCATCGGTTGCTATCGAAAGACATAGAGTTCCGAGATCTTGGGTTGTTAGTGGTAGATGAAGAGCAGAGGTTTGGCGTGGCGCAAAAAGAGCGACTTAAACAACTTAGGAAAACGGTTGATGTTCTTACGTTAACTGCTACGCCGATTCCTAGGACCCTTCAGATGTCGCTATCGGGCATAAGGGACATGAGCTTAATGGACGACCCTCCAGAGGGCCGGATGCCAATTAAAACCTACTGCCGCGAATACGACGACAACCTTATCCGCGATGCGATTCTGAGAGAGCTAGACCGAGGCGGGCAGGTGTACTTTGTTCATAATCGAGTAGAGAATATCGAACATGTTGCTGAACATGTTCGCCGCCTGGTTCCCCATGCACGTGTTGAAATAGGCCATGGTCAAATGCCTGAGGATCAGCTTGAGAGGGTCATGCTTGATTTCTATGAGCATAAGTTTGATGTGCTTGTTTGCACTACCATTATCGAAAGTGGTTTAGACATTCCAAACGCAAACACAATAATTATTAATAATTCGGATAGAATGGGGCTTGCACAACTTTATCAGCTTCGTGGCAGAGTTGGGCGTTCGAACCGCCAAGCATATGCCTACTTGCTGTATGAACCGCATAGGATAATGTCTGAGACTGCTGAAAAGCGTTTGCAGGCTATCAAAGAGTTTTCGGAGTTGGGGTCTGGCTTTAGGATTGCGCTTCGAGACCTTGAGATACGGGGAGCGGGCAACCTTCTGGGGCCAGAACAGCATGGTCAAATGGCTGCTGTTGGCTTCGACATGTATTGTCGTCTTCTAGCCGAAGCAGTGCAGGAAATTAAAGGAGAAGAACCTGATAAGTTCGATCTTCCGCCGGCAGACCTGCCGATGGATGCAAATATCCCGACGGACTACATACCTAGCGAAGGCCTAAGATTGGAATTCTACAAGCGCATGACTGCTGTTCGATGCTTGAAGGATGTAGATGAAATTGCCGAAGAAATGAAGGACCGTTTTGGAGAGCTTCCAACCCCAGTGAAAAATTCACTCGATATCCTGAAGCTTAGGCTGAAAGCGTCGGGCATCGGCATTGAGGGAGTTACCTCAGACAAGCGCCAAGTAATTATCAAGTTTGCTCATGGAGTAAGGCTTGCGCCAGATGTCGGGTTGTTTTTAAAAAAGGAATTCCCTGGAGTGATTTTCTCAATTGACAGGGTTATTGTGGATGCAAGAACTCCAGAGCTCCTACCGCTCTTGAATAAAATTCTTGCTGCCCTGCCTGAGGCGCTTGAAGAATCTAAGCAGATGTATCTCTCCATACTAAGATAGACAGTGGTGCAGGATGACTAGAGTAGTTGTAATCGGTGGGGGCGCTGGCGGAATGCTTGCTGCTGGACGGGCTGCTGAATGCGGCGCAAAGGTAATTCTGCTGGAGCGAAATAGCATTCTTGGCAAGAAACTCAGAATTACTGGTAAGGGCCGGGGCAATGTAACAAATATCGCTGAACTTGATGATTTTGTGAGTGCTTTTGGTCCAAATGGCAAGTTTCTTTATGGTGCGTTTTCTAGGTTTTCCAATCATGATCTTATTTCCCTCTTAGAACGCCTTGGAGTCCCGACCAAGGTGGAAAGAGGAGGCCGCGTTTTTCCTCAATCAGACCGTGCCTCGGACGTTGCCGACGCATTGGAGCGCTGGCTTCGCGAGCTTAGGGTGGACATTCGTCTTGGAACAAGGGCTCATGGATTGGTTGTTGAGAAAAAAGACCAGGGTGGAGGGGATAATGAGGAGACACCAAACAAGAAGGGTCGTTCCTATTCTCCTGCGTTCATCTCATCCTTTATTTCAGGCGTTAGGGTTTTCTCTGGAGTAATTCCAGCCGATGCGGTTGTTTTGGCGACAGGAGGCATTACGTATCCTAGAACTGGTTCGACTGGCGATGGATACCGGATTGCCGCGGAGGTTGGACATACCATTGTTCCTCCAAAGCCATCGCTTGCTGCTCTAGAGACGGCGGAACCGTGGGTTTCCCAACTCCAGGGACTGAGCCTTAGAAATGTAACGGCTACTTTATTTTCCGAAAAAAAGAAGCTTGCTAGCGAGTTCGGCGAGATGCTTTTCACGCATTTCGGAGTTTCGGGGCCAATAATTCTCACGCTAAGCAAGGTTTATGCTGGGCTGACGCACAAGTCGGGGGTATCAATTTCCATCAACCTTAAACCCGCTCTGAGCCGCGAGCAATTGGAAAGCAGGCTCATCAGCGATTTTTCCCAAAAGAAGCAATTTAAAAATTATCTTCCCGACCTGCTGCCGAGGACGCTTATTCCAGTTTTCATTCACCTGAGCGGTATTCCTGCTGAGCTCCCTGTGAATCGCATAACGAAAACTCAGCGAAAGAAGATTATTGATTTGCTTATGGACTTCCGACTTCAAATAACAGGCGCCAGGCCTGCCGAGGAAGCGATTGTAACGTCCGGCGGTGTATCTCTAAAAGAGATAGATCCTCGCACAATGGGGTCCTTGTTGGTATACGGTTTGCATTTTGCGGGTGAAGTAATTGATATTGATGCCACAACCGGTGGGTATAATCTTCAAGCGGCGTTCACCACTGGTTGGATTGCAGGCGAAAGCGCGGCAAATGTTTTGTGCGCTACAAAGAGAACCCAAGAGTCAAACTCTTGATTGAATGAAGGGAAATACGCATGCAGAAGGGAAAATAAAGGATTGATAAAGAAGAAAGCTGAGGTGCTTTCCAATGAAAAAAGTCGCTTTTCTTGTTGTTCTAATTGTTACTCTCATGGGGTTTGCGTCGGCCGTGTTTGCAGTTGGTCAGCCTGGTGATGTAATCATTGGCCAGGAGGTGGTTCTTCGGATTCGGTTCCCAGCGGGCGGCTATTCGGTTGAGAAACGGGCGGAAATTGTCACACAGAGGATTAACGAGCTGCTAGGTTCCGAACCCTTTGAGCCTTCTGATGTTAAGGTTGCGATTCGTAATAAAGAGTATGCTGTGCTCATCGGTGACAACATTATCATTACTGCGGATAAGGAGACGGCAAGGTTCAACAAGACAACACCGGAAAAGCTTGCTAATATCTGGGCAGAAAACCTGCGGCGTGTGATTCCCAAAGCAAAAGCCGAGCCGAGGTAGGCATCGTTGCTGTGAGGAAATTAACCGCAAGATAAAGATAAGCTATAAAGAAAGCCCCAGTGAAATGGCTTTGTTTGCCTTAAGTGGGGCAGACAAAAAAATTTTGGGGAATTGAGGGAAGATAGCTATTAATCGTTCCTCTCAATTCCCCATTATTAGTTCTTATGGTTTATAAATGACTATTTGGAAAGCCCCTTGGACCTTGAAGTTAAGGATGGACCAGATTTCGACGAAAAGTTTTCCATTGGCGGCGCCTGTGACTGCTATGTTGGGCGTTGTTCCACCGGCGGTTACGGGTGTTACGATGGCAACATAGTTAGTGCCATCATAATTTTCAATTGTGCCGTCGTATTTTGTAATTGTAATATCGTACCGTTGAGCATCGTCGTTTAACTCGCAACTTATGTTAGGTGTACCCGAAGCTTTTGTTCCGTTGGAATTAATATAGGCGTAGGCAATCGGATTTGCACGGTTGGTGGCTCCATCAGATGCTCCGGGGTATACCACTCGAATATCGCCTTCTGCTTTTATTGCGACTTTGTTTTCATTGTTGCGGCTAATTACGTGCAAGGCTGGGTTAGTATTTGAAGCTCCCTGGTCAAAGATACCAGCCGTTCCTGATTCAGAATAGCCGACGATTGCCGAACCAGTAGTTCCAATGCCTTTTATGGCATATCCTGTGCCTGAGTTGGATGCGGTGACGAGGCCATTTTCCGCGTCAACCGTCCCAGTAATTCCCATGGGGACCTGGATATCTGCGGGACTAATAGTGCCATCAAGTATTTTGGCGCTTGTGACAGAATTATCTGCCAGCATGGTGTCGGTCACGCCGCCGGGGGCGATTGAGAACTGGTTTTCGTTGAGTATTAGACCGGCGCCAGCTGTATAAGTGCCGCCGCTTTCATCGGCTGCAGGTGCCCATGCTGTACCATTCCACTTTATTACCTCTCCAGCTGAAGCTCCACTCTGAGAAAGATCATTGAGTTGTATCGTTCCATCGGCAATCTTTGAGCTATCAACCGAGTCATTTGCTAGCATTGTCGAAGTAATGGCTGCTGAGGCAATGGAGAATGAAGTTCCTGTCAAAGTGAGTCCATCGCCGGCTGTATATGTGGTATCGTTGTCATGTGCGGGAGTCCATGCTGTTCCATCGAACTTAAGCACCTCCCCTGCCGATGCACCATTGGAGCCAAGGTCAGCTAGAAGGATTGAACCATCCTGTATTTTCTGGCTAGTGATTGAGTTGTCGGCAAGTTTCTCAGCAGTTACTGACCCATTGGCAAGCATGGACTCTGTTATGCCCTGAGGTGCGACTGAGATGGTATTGTTTGCAAGGTTTATGCCTTCTCCGGCTGTATATGTGGTATCGTTGTCATGTGCGGGAGTCCATGCTGTTCCATCGAACTTAAGCACCTCCCCTGCTGATGCACCATTGGAGCCAAGGTCAGCTAGAAGGATTGAACCATCCTGTATTTTCTGGCTGGTGATTGAATTGTCAGCAAGTTTCTCGGCAGTTACTGCCCCATTGGCAAGCATGGACTCTGTTATGCCCTGAGGTGCGACTGAAAAGATATTTTCACTCAAACTCAATCCTTCGCCAGCTGAATAGGTAATAGGCTCCTGCCATGTACCCACCCCTTCAGCGTCAGATGTCAATACTTTTCCAGTGCCAGGCATTGTTGTCAGTTTGAAGCCTGTCATTTCTGCGATGCCCAAGAATTTGGCAGCTGGTCCAGTGCCAGATGTCGAGATGGTCAGTGCTGGGCTTGAATTGGCAGGATTGCTTACGGAGAACTGGGCTGCTGGACCAGTTCCGGAGTTTGTGACTGATAAAACAGCGTTTGCACTTGAGGCACTACCTGAGTATGGCAGGACAAGATCCCCCGCGCGTATCGAGAATGGCGTAGAGTAGAGTTTTATCCTAGGCGACAAGGCAACTCCAGGGTCACCAACAACGATTTCAAGCCAAATGTCTTCATGTCCAGCGATGTCAGCTGGTGTGATTGGCTCGATTTCGGTTGTAAACACTCCACCGGAGGTTCTGACAGTTTTTTTGGTTGATGTCCAAAATGCCGTCCCTCCGCTCGCTTCTGAATATAGCTTAAATTGAATTTGGTAGTCGCCATCGGGTACAATCTGGCCTGTGGAGTCAGTCAATTTGCCTTGGTAGCTGATTGCGTTTGGCACGGCTTGTGCTGTTACCGACGAGGCGGCTAGAGCTAGGAGAACTGTGAACAGACAAAAGCTTGGTATGCGCATACTAATCCTCCTCTGTTTTCGCTCATTTTTAGGAAAACCCTGTTAGCACATGAGCTTGCTAGTTGTGGTATATATCATTTATGCGCATACCACTAAATAATTAAACCAAAACGCTTATTTTTTATAGGATATATTTGCTTAGGTCTTCATTTTTCACAATATCTTCAAGTTTCTCGCGTACATAGGCAGCGTCAATTGTGATAGGGCTCGATGTTAGTTCGGGTGCGTTGAATGATATGTCCTCAAGTAGTCGTTCCATGACTGTGTGAAGCCGCCGTGCGCCAATGTTTTCCGATTGGGCGTTGACCTCCGCTGCGATTCTAGCGATTTCCGAGATTGCATCCTTTGTAAAAGTTATACTGACTCCTTCAGTTGCCAATAAAGCGGTGTATTGCTTTACTAGCGCATTCTTAGGCTCTGTGAGTATTCGTTCGAAATCTTTTTCCTGTAAGGAGTCCAGTTCTACTCTGATAGGTAGTCGTCCCTGCAGCTCAGGAATAAGGTCCGAAGGCTTTGTTACATGGAAAGCACCGGCAGCGATAAATAGGATATGGTTCGTCCGTACGGGGCCATATTTTGTGATTACCGTTGAGCCTTCGATTATGGGAAGAATATCGCGCTGGACGCCCTCGCGGGAGACTTGTGGCCCACCGTCGGTGCCCTTTTCTCTGCCTGCAATTTTGTCAAGCTCATCCACAAAAATTATGCCTGATTGTTCAGTGCGTTCGATTGCTTCGCGAACTACTTGATCGTGGTCTACGAGCTTTTGGGCTTCCTCGAGGGCAATAATATCTTTTGCCTCACGTATTGTGACTGTTTTTGTCCTTCGGCGGCGAATTATCGGGCCGAGCATGTTCTGGATATCCATGCCCATTTCCTCCATGCCTTGTGGGGTAAAGACTTGGAGGAAAGGCGGGCCGCCGCTCTCTTCGACCTCTATCTCAATTTTTTGGTCATCGAGGACCCCCTCAATCAGCTGCTTTCTTAGTTTTGCTCGAATTCTCTCTTTGCGCTGGCGGTCCTCCCGTTCGAGCTGTTCAGATTCAGGGGTCTCTATATGCTCAGGCTGTGGTTTTTGCACGCCGAACAATTGGCCAACAATTTGATATGCTGCGTCGAATTCTCTTGGACGATGTTCTTTCTCAGGTTTGGAAATCGGTTCCATTATGTCGAGAATCCGCTCGATTGCTAGATTTTTTGCAATGTCTTGCACCTCAGCAATCTTCTCGTTCTCGACCATTCGCACGGCAAGTTGAACTAAGTCTCTAACCATTGAGTCAACGTCACGTCCGACATAACCAACCTCTGTGAACTTTGTAGCTTCGACCTTGATAAACGGTGCGTTGGCTATTTGGGCTAGACGGCGGGCAATTTCGGTTTTGCCAACGCCTGTTGGGCCTATCATTAAAATGTTTTTTGGGATGACCTCGTCTCGTATTTCCTCGCTTAGCAGTCGGCGCCTATAGCGATTACGTAGGGCAATTGCCACTGCACGCTTTGCCCTTTCCTGTCCGATGATATATTTGTCCAATTCCTCGACTATTTGTCTAGGGGTAAGATCCTCCATGGTGAACCTCGCTGGTAACAAACACAGAACTTATCGAAAAATATTTTTCGGTAATTACTCGAGTACCTCCACTGTTATTTTATCATTTGTATATACGCAAATTGTAGACGCAATAAGCAGAGCTTCTTTGACAATCTTTTCCGCAGGCAAATTTGAATGGCGAGCTAACGCACGTGCCGCTGCCAGGGCGAAACCGCCGCCAGAACCTATTGCTGCGATTCCATCGTCTGGCTCGATTACTTCGCCATTCCCTGAAAGAACCAGTACGTGTTCCTTATCTGCAACAATCATCAGCGCCTCGAGTCGCCTAAGTATTCTATCAGTCCGCCATTCTTTTGCGAACTCTCGGACGGCGCGAAGGAGATTGCCATGTGATTCTTCTAACTTTGCCTCGAATTTATCGGAAAGCGTGTATGCATCGGCGACCGAACCAGCAATGCCGGCGAGAACCTTGCCGTCGTACATTCGACGAACCTTTTTTGCCCCTTGCTTCATTATTGTGTTCTCGATTGTTACCTGGCCGTCGCCTGCAATAGCTGTCTTGCCGTCGCGGTTTATTGCGACAATTGTAGTAGCGTGCATGAAGATACCTCCTGGTCACGAGTGGTCGGAATCTTTATCGCCCAAAGGCCAGCTTTCAACACCACTTTCTTCCACTCTCGCCCTTGGATGAGCCTGGTCATATACCTCTTTTAAGCGTTCGCGGGTGACATGGGTGTAAATTTGGGTTGTGGAGATGCTGGAATGTCCAAGTAATTCCTGAATTGAGCGCACATCTGCCCCGTGCTCGAGCATATGCGTGGCAAAGGTATGGCGAAGAACATGAGGGCTAATCTTTATCTCTTCGCTTACATCGTTGAAGTATTTATCGAGCAGGCGGTGCACACTTCGCACGGTGAGCCTACGCCCAAATCTATTGAGAAAAAGCGCATTTTCCGTGACGCCATCCTTGCGTTTCGCTAGGAGTTTGGAACGGCCGAAGTTGATATAGGCATCAAGGGCTTCTTGTGCTGGCCTTCCTATGAAGGTAATCCTTTCCTTGGAACCCTTTCCAAGCACTCGAATCTCGCCGTTGGTGAGGTCAAGGTCATCCAGGTTGATACCCACGATTTCGCTGACTCTTGCACCAGTGGCGTAGAGCACCTCGAGTATTGCCCTATCGCGCAAGCCGATTGGCTCAGCCAAATTCGGCATTTGCATAAGCGCATTGATTTGTTCTTCCCGCAGGAATTTCGGTAGCCTTTTTTCGATTTTTGGCCCAGATAACCCTATCGTCGGGTTGGAGCTCATTAAGCCCCTTCGCACCAAATATTTAAAAAAGGCGCGCAGTGATGAGAGCTTTCGGGCACTAGATGTTTTGCCGATGCCGAGTCGATGAAGGCGCGCCATGTATCTTCGCACTACCTTTGCATCGATGTGCCAAGGCTCAGTAACCAAACCTTCGTCATCGAGAAAGGCGAGAAACTGTTTGATATCCGTCGCATAGCTCCTGACCGTGTTCGGCGAGGCGTTCCTTACAGCTTGCAAGTGATTTATGAAACGCTCAAGTTCTTGGTGCATGGAAATCCCTGGAATATTTGATAGACAGCTAGGAATAACGGATATGATGCAAAGGTAACCTTTGCTTGTTACTTTCCCAAACTGTCACTCTATTATTCCAATCTCCCAAGAAAACCTTTATTCGCTTCGAACATTTCGTCAACCATGGACTTGATCTCGGCCAAGCTAAGTACAGCCGAAGTTAGCGGATCGTAATAGATTGCGTGGTATATTTTTTCACGATCGCCCTGGAGGCAACCTTCGACTGCTAGTTCCTCACACTGGGCGCTGATGCTGTTCAAGAGCGCACACTGAGGTGGAAGTGGGCCAACCTTGATTGGGTCGAGGCCACGTTTGGATGCAAGCACTGGCACCTCTACACAACAACCTTGTGGCAGGTTGTCTATAATACCGTTGTTGCGCACATTGCCATTAAACTCAAAGAGGGTACCGTCGCCAAAGGTTGCATTAAATATGCTTGCTGCGTATTCGTGTCCCCTTTCAAGCCGCACGGGTGCTTCAAGAGCTGCTTTGATGCTGTCCCTCCATGTGTCCTCTCGTCGGAGATATTCATTGAGTATGTAGGCGTGATGGCCTGGATTCCAGCCGGTTCCGGTGGTGCAGTATTTTTCAATTAGGTCTGGGCGTTTCCTAAACCAAGCTACATACTCAGAGTTGTGACCGCTAGATTCGGTTACATAATATCCGAGATGCAGGAACATCTCGTTCCTTACTTGTTCATGGTTATATATTTCTGGTCTCGTTGTAATTGCCTCTCGAATGAGAGGATAGGCATCTTTGCCGTTCCATTTGAAGTCCAAATACCAAGCTTGGTGGTTGATTCCGGCACAATGATAAGTAATCTCCTCGTATGGTGCGCCAATCCAGCTAGCAAGCATCATTGCTGTTCCTTGAACGCTATGGCATAGACCTGATATCGTCAGTTTTGGATACTCGCTTTGCATTGCTCGACATAGCATTGCCATTGGGTTCGTGTAGTTTAGCACAATGGCATTAGGAGCATACTTTTGAATGTCTGCAGCAATTTCAAGCATCACTGGGATTGTTCTTATGGCTCGGAAAATACCCGAAGGCCCCCTTGTATCACCAACGTTAATGTCAACTCCGTATTTTTTGGGAATTTCAATATCTGTGCGGAAGACTTGAGGGCCTCCTTGGAGAATGGTAATTAGAACTCCGTCTGCACCTTCTAGAGCTTCTTTACGGTCAAGTGTAGTGATTACTTTTGCAGGGTATTTTCCTGCTTCTATGATTCGGTTGACTGCAGCTTTGCTGAAGTCAAGACGCTCTTGATCAATGTCCATAAGTGCAAGTGTGCTGTCTGCAAGAGCAGGGAACGTGAGAATGTCCCTGACAAGGCCGCGAGTGAACCCGAAGCTTCCCGCTCCGATAAATGCAATTTTGCGTGGCATAATTAGAATTCCCCTTCTACTTTATATTTATAGATTAGCGAAATGACGGAACCATTTATCTTAAAGGCAACGAGCTGACTTTCATGTTCATGCGTGGCATCGTTACCTGGCTAGCTCCACCATATCATTACTCCGCAAGCCATAAAATTTTCCTCCTACGTTTACAATTTTTCTTGGTTTATTTGTCATGGTTTAGCATCCGAGCCTGTATATTGTCTTGGGCTTGGTAGGGTTTAGCTTGTATCGTGCCGATGTAGCGGCACGGTTCGAATTATCCTATTTCATCAAGTGCCTTTGAGATCAAGTATGCAATTTGAAAATAAGTCAATTTTTTGTTTAGTTTCCAAAGGAATGTGATATGTTAATGTCGAAACGTTTATAAACAGCTGGTGCGTCTCCTTGCCAATTACTTAAAAAGCTCTCTCTTAATTTTTCAAGAGGCGGGAATTAATACTTTTCAAAAAGGGCAAAAATTGCCTGGTTGGTTGCTATTTTGGCTGCTATATGGTATCCTGAACTGCAAAAATGCTGCTGAAATCATCCTCAATAACGGGCAACTCATAGTACCTGCCGGGGAGCGAAGAGATTAAAATGGAAAATTCGAAGGATGCCTCTGAGTTGCACCCTACTATAGAGTTAAGCGAAGCTTTGAAAGAGGAAGCGCTCCGCATAATAAACATAAGCCTTGAGGAGGCGCGGACCCAACATCCCCTTGATGTACCTGGGATTTTTTCATTTGAAAGGCCAACTCTTGGACCGACGGTGCCGATTAAACTTTATCGTGCAGTACGCCTGCTTGCATTTCGTGAATTGCTCGGGTCAAATCTTTCGGCGGCGATGTTGAACGTCGCCGGCCAAATGGTGGCGCAAAAAATAGGTATTCGTGGGCCTGCAGATGTTATTGATGCGCTTGAAGATTTTGGAGTGGGAAAGGGAACAATCGAAGAGCAAACTGATGACCATCTCGTCATAAGTTTGAATGAATGCGCCACATGTTCTGGGGCGCCGAACATCGGCGAGCCACTCTGCCATTTTGAATCAGGCATTATGTCTGCGGGCTTATCAGCCGGGTTGGGCACAGAGTTTACAGTCGAGGAAACGCGGTGTTGGGGATTAGGTGATACGACTTGCCTTTGGGTAGCTAGGCGTTCTGATGGGCAATCGAAAACTCTTAAAGACCTCGAACCACTTGAGATGGTAGCCATGCTTGCCGGGAAAGCCGCTACTGCCCTTGATACCGCAGTTACAATACGAGAAAAGAATCGGCTTATCCGTGAGGCATATCATGAGCTCCGTCAGTCCGAACGAATGAAAAAGGATTTAATAGATATGATAGTACATGATATGCGCACACCACTGTCCGCGGCCATCAGCTCGATGCTTACACTGGCGGAAATGACTAAGCCTAGGCTTTCCCCTCAAGAAGAGACTGTTCTCCAGATGGCGATTCACGGGGCTCAGACACTCCTTGGCATGATAAACGACCTCCTTGATGTTAGTAAAATGGAAAGCAATAAAGTCACCTTACACAAGACGCCTACTCGGGTAAATGAGGTGCTTCGGGAAGCCATTAGCCAGGTAGAAATTCTTGCTAAGCGCAAACGATTGGAGCTCCATCGCCGTGTTCAAAGGGGCTTGCCTGAGTTGGAAATAGACCGTGATAGGATAGTGAGGACGGTTGTTAATCTTTTAAGTAATGCGGTTCGCCACACGCCGCCTGGTGGGCGTATATCAGTTGAGGCAAATTTAACTGCCGATAAATCTTCGGTGGCGGTAAGCGTAAGTGATACAGGTGAGGGCATTCCAAAAGAATACCATGCACGAATCTTTGACAAGTTCGTCCAAGTCGAGCCCCAATGGTCGCGCAGAAAGCTGTCAACCGGCCTTGGTCTCGCTTTCTGTAAGCTCGTTGTCGAAGCTCACGGCGGCACAATCTCGGTGGAGAGCGAGCCGGGCTGCGGCAGCACTTTTACCTTCACCCTTCCTGTTCGAAGTAGCTAGCATTAACCTACACACCCCTGGTATTTTTACCTGTTTATTACAAAGCGTTTAAAATTCGCTTGAAGTGCGTTATTCTCCTTGTAACATTGCCAGAAAAGTGCAGGGTTGCGCGTATCTGGATTGCTTTTTCACGTTGCCTGCGCACAAAATATGAGCTTGGGCTGCTTCTCTTTAACCCAGCTATCCTATCTACCGCAATAGCAACCCAAGTTACAAAGCAAACCCGGCTTTTTGCAAGTGTTGTTCCCTGTTTAGAGCGTTCGTTTTCAAGCTTGAAATATGCAAGAAGACCAAGATAAGTCTTTTATAGCCGTATGACGATAATATCGCCCAAATTCATGTTGTTAGGCGGTAAGCATATATAGCGAATTTTATTCTTGGTTTTCACTAGTGGCTTGGCTAGCATAGTCAAAAGGAAGTTTTAGTACGGTACAAAACTGCTGACGGTCTTCCTATGCATCTTATTGGCGGTTGCTTGCATGGCAGGCATTTGGGCACAAGAATCAACATCGTATGATGTCCATAAGGAGATTGCATTGTATGGCAATCTTAAGCAGGACGATATCCGGCTTATTGGCGATGCAGATGGTGACGGCGACACCAATGATTATCAGGACCTCGTTGCGGTTGCTAACACGCTTGGTGGTCCCAACTACATGAACACGGTTTAATTTTTAAAAGTAAAATCTTGCATGATCTCGTCGTGCCGATGGTTTTTATAAATCCCTGTTTTGCGGGCGTTCTCTCCGTTCATTTGACAGCTACTCTGGGTTATGGCAAAATTTTGATGTAACCCTAGGATGAAAAATTCTGGGGCGGAAGGAGAATTTTCAAGTGCCAAAGGTGGCATTTCATACTCTTGGTTGTAAGGTTAATCAATACGAAACGCAGAGGATGGCGGATGCACTGCGTGCTAGTGGGTATGATGTTGTTGACTTTGCTGATTCAGCCGATGTTTATATCATAAATAGTTGCTCGGTAACACATACTGCTGACAGCAAATCCCGGCAGGCTGTTAGAACGATTGCACGCCGTCACCCAGGGGCAAGCGTCGTACTCACCGGTTGCTATGCTGAGACATCGCCTGATGAAGCTCGTGGAATCGAGGGTGTATCGCTCGTATTGGGGAACCGGCACAAAGATGCCATCGTAGAATACATCGGGCGGCTTCTCCCTAGTAAGGTGAGTAAAACAGACATGGCGGCCTCGGTTTCAAGGGCGGCTAGTGCTAGAACACGCGCGCTGGTGAAAATCCAGGATGGATGCGACCAATTTTGCTCATATTGCATCGTGCCTTTTGCCAGGCCAACGATGTGGTGTAAGCCGGCAGATGAGGTTGTTGACGAGGTTACTCAACTAGCCGACCGAGGATTCAAGGAAATTGTTCTCACTGGCATAAGGCTCGGGCGCTACGAATATGGTGGGACAAACCTTGTTGGACTTCTTCAATCGCTTGTGAAAGTCTCGGGGATTGAACGTATCCGACTGAGCTCGATTGAAATGACCGATGTGCCAATCTGTCTTCTTGAAATAATGGCTAGCGAGAAAAAAATATGTCGCCACCTACACGTGCCGTTGCAAAGCGGCAACGATGGAGTACTTAAGCGAATGAACAGGCCCTACACTGCGGAAGAGTTCGAACGGTTTGTTGAAGAGGCTCGTTTAAGGGTGTCGGATATTGCGATAACGACCGATATTATGGTAGGCTTCCCGGGCGAAACCATTGAGGAGTTTGAAGAGACGTACCGTTTTGCAGAGCGGCTGGAATTCTCACGGGCACACATATTCCGATTTTCACCAAGACAAGGTACAGCAGCATATTTGATGCCAGATGATGTTTCACCGGTTGAGAAAAAGCGGCGGAGCGAGCTATTAATTGAATTGGCAAAGGCTCATTCCGAAAAGTTTGCAAAGCGGTTTATCGGTAAGACCATGGCCGTATTGGTTGAGGGCAATAAAGAAAGCAAACTTCGCTCAGGCTTTACCGATAATTATATTAGGGTTGTTTTTAAAAACGACCCTAAATGCGAGGCTGGAGAAATTGTACAGGTTAGAATTGCCGATGTGAAAGAAAATCAAGTTTTTGGGGAAATCATAACAAGTAACGCGTGATTATCGTTAGAGTAGCGTCTGCGCTATTCTGGGAGGTAGACTTCATGGAAGGGTGCATATTCTGCAAGATTGTGCAACGTGAAATTCCAGCTCAAGTAGTATATGAGGATGAAGCTATTCTCGCCTTTAAAGATGTGAATCCAGTTGCTCCAGTGCATGTACTTATTATTCCTAAGGAGCACATTGCGGGGGTGCTTTCACTTAATCAAGAACATTCGGAAATAATAAAAGGGATTTGGCTAGTTATCCCGAAGCTTGCTCAAGAACTTGGTATTGCGGACAGAGGTTTTCGGGTTGTAGTCAACTCAGGTCCGGCGGCAGGTCAAAGCGTGCCGCATTTGCATTTCCATCTGTTGGGAGGCAGGGCTTTGAGCTGGCCTCCAGGTTAGACTTGACAACGGAATTAAATAAATATATAATGGTTTTGACCTCCAGCGACTGACGGTAGGGCTGCGCAGCCGCGCAGCCAGTTTTATTGCAATAAAGTTTTTTCAATGGGGTTAAGTTGAAGAACCCTTCAACCGAAACTTGTATATGGAAGGTATTTTATTAAAGCGATTAAATAACGTAGGGGGGGACACTGATTGGCGCAAGTCCAAGTGCGGGAAAACGAATCAATAGATAGCGCCCTAAAGCGATTCAAGAAGGAACTTCAACAGGCTGGCGTTCTGAAGGAAGCCCGCGAGCATGAGCACTACGAGAAGCCTAGCGACAAGAAGCGCAAGGCCGAAGCTGCTCGGCGGCGCAAGCTCATGAAGCTCAACAAGGGTTAATACCTAAGGTTTGCCAACCGCGAGGCAATTTGGTATGTCGTTGCGGGAAAAGCTAGAAGAAGATTATAAAGCGGCGATGAAAGCCAAGGATACTCTCCGAGTATCGGTAATTCGTATGGCGCGTAGCGAGATCCGAAACGCGGAAATTGCTAAGCGCCGTTCTCTTACTGAGGAAGAAATCGCTGAGGTAATCACCCGTGAGATTAAGCGACGGCAGGAGTCCATTGAGCAGTTCAAACAAGGCGGTCGGACAGATTTAGTTGAGAAGGAAACCGCTGAGATGAGAATTCTCTCGGAATATTTGCCTGAACAGCTCTCTGAGGACGAAATAGCCGGGATTGCGCAAGAGGTGATAGCAGAACTGAAAGCTGCGTCAAAGGCAGATAAGGGTCGGGTAATGAGCGCCCTTATGCCGCGCGTTCGTGGTCGAGCAGACGGAAGATTAGTCAGCGAGATAGTCGACCGCTTGCTTGAGCGCAGTTCTGCATAATATGATTATTTTTAACTCCGTTGCCCAACCTGGGCACCGCAAAAAGGACCTGGATAAGCGAAAATCGGCATTATTGAGAGCAGGGGGTCCGCGTGTGATATTGGCCCTCTGCGTTATACTCATCTTGTCGGTCCTCCTCTCAATGCATCTACTTCCTGAGAAGGTATCACTCCGGGTTGGCGATATCAGCAACGAAGAAATTCGTGCCCACAAAACGGTCCGTTATATAGACACAATTGCAACGGAGCGTCTCAGACAGGAGGCGGCTAAAAGAACCGACAAGGTCTATACCGTCGTTCCAAAGGCTGCTTCCGAGACTGGCGAGGCTTTCGCTCAAATTATAGATGTCCTCAAGCGTGCTAGGCTCGACCCCACCCTATATTCCGACGAAGCCAGGATTGCTTACGTGAGCCGCAACCTTCGCCCAGACTTGCAGGAGTGTGTGGACTCCGAAGCTTTGAGAATTCTGCTAAAAGCTGATGCAAAGACCTTTGATCAGATTCAATCATACGCAGAGCCACTAATGCGTCAGATTGTTGATAGGGAGATTCGTGACATTCCGGATGACGTTCCTGTCGTGCGTGCAGAGTTTCGAAAGCGTCTTATAGAAATTTTAGGAAATACCAAGTATGCTGCCGCAGTCTCGAAGATAGGCGGTAGTCTTATAAGGCCGAACCGCCTGTTCGACCCAGAAGCTACAAAGAAGGCTCAAGAGCGGGAGATGCGGATGGTGCCCCCCAAGTATGGTCAGATTCTTCTCGGCGAAGTGGTTATTTCCAAAGGCGAGCGCGTTACGCCTGAGCACATAGACAAATTCACTGCATTGGGGCTAAGCCATCCAAAGGCGGATTATGTCACTATGATGTGCATAAGCATACTTGTTGCTTGTGTAGTGATTTTCACGCTTCTTTATCTTGCGCGATACCATGCACGGATATATAGGTCCACAAAGTTGCTTGGATTACTGTCTTTGATAGTAGTCTTAAGCGTTTTGGGGCTGAAGCTAGGCGGCGCGGCACTTGGTTTGAATTTAAGTGGCTCACAAAGCGGCTATTTTGGGATGATTTGGATTGCTACGGCGGGCATGCTCACTGCGACGCTGATTAATCCGCAGGTCGCCGTCATGATTGTGGCGCTTCTGTCGGCGATGACAGGATTTGCGATGAATCAGGAGCTACGGTGGGCGCTAGCGGCGTTAGTTAGCGGTTTTGTAGCAATCTATTCGGTATCCGACATCCGCCACCGGTCGGACCTAATGACCGCGGCAGTAATTGTGTCGTTAACTAACCTTGCGATAGTGTGGTTAATTGGACGTGTAGGCGGCGACGATGTAAGGACGCTTTTTATAGGCTCGGGATGGGCTGTTGTCGGAGGAGTGAGTTCTATAGGTCTGTTTTGGTTGGGGACGACCGCATTGGAAAAGCCTTTCGGAATCACGACCCACAATCGCCTCTTGGAACTGGCGGATACGAACAACCCTATATTGAAGCGGTTATTAATGGAGGCACCGGGTACATATAGTCATAGCATATTTGTGGGAAATATAGCAGCAGGAGCTGCTGAACAAATTGGAGCGGACCCGCTACTTGTTCGCGTTGCGGCATATTATCATGACGTAGGCAAGATGAAGCGGCCGCATTTCTTTGTGGAGAACCAGTATGTTGAAAATGCTCACGATGGGCTGAATCCCTCGCTAAGTGCATTAGTAATTAGGTCGCATATCAAAGACGGCCTCGAGCTTGCGAAGGAATACAAATTGCCGCCATTGATATGCGAATTAATGGCGCAACATCATGGCACGAGCGTCGTAAAATATTTTTATCATCAAGCTACAAGCGAAGGGAATAACGAGTCGGACATGCTCGAACAGCATTTCCGCTACGACGGAACTAAGCCGCAGAGTAAAGAGGCTGCTCTTTTGATGCTGGCTGATTCGGTCGAGGCTGCATCGCGGAGTTTATCGAAGCCAACGCCTAGCCGCATAGAAAATCTCGTGGATAAGATTATTGATGATCGTTTAGCTGATGGCCAGCTTGACGAATCAGATTTGACTTTTAAGGATATAAGTCGAATTCGAGACTCATTTGTTCGAACGCTGACGAGCATGATGCATGCTCGTATCGAGTATCCTGAACTTACAGGGACCGAAGGAAAGAAATCTGCAAATGGAAGTGCTAATAAAGAATCTTCAGAAGAGGCAAGTGAATCAGGAAAGGTTGAAAAAGGTCGTAGCCAAGTCACTGCAAGTTGAGGGATTTAACCGACCTGCAGAGGTTAGCATTGTCCTTACAGATGATGAGATGATTCGCGAATTGAATAAAGAATATAGAGGTGTAGACTCGCCAACAGATGTTCTTGCCTTTTCGCAATTGGAAGACAAGGAAGTAACTTATGAAAACGACCAAGTTGTGCTGGGTGATATAATAATTTCCGTGGAAACAGCCGAAAAACAAGCAAGGGAGCATGGTCATTCACTTGATGATGAAATCAGTTTGTTGGTTGCACATGGCATGCTCCACCTTCTAGGTTATGGTGACCAAACTGAAGCGCAGGCAGCTGTAATGCGGGAACACGAAAAGGAGATTTTGGAACAATCAAACGATGGAAGATCTAACTAAAGAGGCAATTGATCAGTCTACGGATGATTCAGAAGCACCAAATGTCAAGCCAAGGGGCATTTTGGGAGGATTCAGGTATGCGGTTAATGGCATACTTGATGTCTTTCGCACACAGAAGCACATGCGCTTTCATTTCGTTATGGTTTTTCTTGTGCTTCTTGTTGCTCTCCTTTTCAATTTAGAGAAAAGGGACATGTTGGTGTTACTTTTTACGATTTCACTTGTATTAATTTGCGAGATGTTCAATTCAGCCATTGAGGCTGTTGTGGATATCATAGCGCCTACATATCATCCACTAGCAAAATTCGCCAAAGATGCCGCGGCTGGTGCTGTTCTTATTTCGGCTGTAACGGCTGTCATCGTTGGAGTCATATTATCTGCAGAGTACTTCGACCTAGGCGGCTTTGGTAGTCCGGTTGGAGGAGAAAGGCCGGGTCCGCTGATGCGGGTGTTTCTCACTGGCGTAATCCTGCTGGTACTTATCACAATTATCAAAGTATTGGGTTCGAAGGGAAAGCTGTTAAGAGGAGGAATTGTGAGCGGTCACACTGCCGCAGGTTTTTTCCTAGCAGCTTCGATTCTATACATCTCGAAAAACAATCTTGCCGCAATATTAGGTGTTGTGCTTGCGCTCCTTATTGCCCAGAGTCGCGTTGAGGCTAAGATTCATTCACTGCAGGAGGTTATCATCGGCGCCGTGCTTGCAATGCTAGTCACGGCTGTCGTTTATTGGTTTGCACCAGGCTAAGTTTAGACTGTGGTTAGTTTCATCCTTTTAATGTTCAGTTTAGGGGGTGTTTTATTACTTGGGTACAGATGTTGACCCGTTCAGTTTTGCCGGGATGGTAGGAAGCACGGGCAATCCCGGCATAGTTAAGAGCGTTATTCTCATATTTCTGCTGCTTTTCTGTAATGCATTCTTTTCTATGGCAGAGATAGCGATTGTATCCGTGCGCAAGACAAGAATAAAGCAGCTTGTGGACGAAGGCGTCTCTCGAGCAAAAGCGGTTCAGAGGCTGCTTGAAGACCCCACCCGCTTTTTGGCGACGGTGCAGATGGGCATCACCCTCGTTGGGTTTTTCGCCTCAGCGGCAGGTGCCGCTACGCTAGCCGAACCACTAGCAAAGTACCTTCAGGCGACAGGCATTCCAATCATCGCTGACAACCCAATTGCGTCAGCGGTCGTGCTCTTGACCCTTGTGATAGTCTTTCTAAGTTTAGTAATTGGGGAGACTGCCCCAAAAAGTCTGGCTCTCCAGCACGCCGAAAAAATTGCATTGTTGGTTGCCGGTCCAATGCTTTGGCTTTCGTATCTCACGGCACCGTTTGTTAAAACAATCACAGCCGCAAGCAATCTGTTTGTCAGACCTTTCGGTGGCAGAGCTAGCTTCTCACCGCCAATTCTAACTGAGGAAGAGCTCAAAATGCTTGTGGAAGCCGGCGAAGAGGAAGGTGTTCTCGAAGAGGAAGAAAAGGAGATGATTCATTCCATCTTTGAGTTCACCGATACCGTCGTGCGAAAAGTTATGACGCCGCGGACCGATATGAAATGTGTCGAGGTAAATGCCTCGGTTGATGAGCTTCTAGATGTGATAATCCGTGCAGGGCATTCACGCGTGCCCATATACGAAGATACAGTGGACAATATCGTCGGCGTTGTTCATGCAAAGGACCTTCTGAGGGCGTTGCATGAAAATGGCAAGAAGGTCAATATCCGAGAACTCATGCGCCCGCCGTACATCGTTCCCGAAAACAAAAAAGTGGACGAGCTTCTTGCGGAGTTCAAGAAGAGCAAGATTCAAATGGCTATCGTTGTGGATGAATATGGCGGAACAGCAGGCTTAGTAACAATTGAGGATATTCTCGAAGAGATTGTTGGCGACATTATGGATGAGTATGATGTCGAAGAACCTATGACCGAAATACTAGATGAAAATACTATGATAGTCGATGCGAGAATTCCCATCAGCGAAATAAACGAATTAATGGACATTCAGCTGCCTGAGGAGGAATTCGACACCATAGGTGGCTTTGTATTTGGTTTATTTGGTACCCAACCTCACCAGGGTCAAGCGGTCGAATATGACGGCATAAAGTTCGTTGTAGAGAAAACAGATGGCCGTCGTATTCAGAAAGTTCGCATTATTAAACCCCCTAAGTCGCCTGAGGGTGAAGAAGAAACAGAAGGGGGCGGCTCTGCGCGGTAGTATAGTTCTGCTGCCAATTTTTGGAATATCTTGCCTCCATAATAACCATGCATAGTAAGAATTTCACTGAAATTCCGCTCATTATTGCTGCCTCCTTCTGTTTTTTGTTAGAGTTGGGATGTATTTGAGCATGCCAACCCATGTCTTGGATTAGCCATCGTGCTTTACAGCAAGGAACTGGTTTCAATAATCTCAGCGATTGTCTTTCTTGCAGCGTTTTTGTATGCTTGGATTGCATGGATGAATTATAAACTTAGTGGGCGCATGCCAAGGTCTGCCGTTGCGGAGAATGCAGAATGAAAAAGTTTTACCAGCGCTTCTGGATTATGCTTGCGCTAATTGCCATTACCATCGGAGTTTTCCTGCCGGTGCTTCGAAATGAGTTTATAAATTTCGATGATGGCGAGTACGTGACAGAGAATGTACTTGTCAGAGCAGGATTAACATGGGAAGGTATTAAGTGGGCGTTTGCAACTAGGCATGCGGCAAATTGGCATCCTATGACGTGGATTTCCCATATGCTCGACGTTGAAGTGTATGGCATGAAGCCATGGGGGCACCATCTAACGAATCTTATTTTGCATCTGGCGACGACGCTTACTCTTTTTGGAATCCTCTTGAGTGTTACAGGCTATCCGTGGCGAAGCGCGCTCGTTGCGGCTTTTTTTGCGATACATCCGCTTCATGTGGAATCAGTCGCTTGGACGGCCGAAAGAAAGGATGTCTTGAGTGCCTTTTTCTGGATGGTCACCACATGGTCATATATCAGTTACGTGCAATCTCCTAGGGTTATGACTTACCTTCGAGTTATGGTCTTGTTTGCGCTTGGGCTTATGTCGAAACCTATGCTGGTTACCCTTCCCCTTGTTTTCCTGCTGCTAGACTACTGGCCCTTAAGACGCATCAGCCTTGCTCGTCACTCAACGTCGGCTGCTGCTTTAAGTAAGCATGGTAATCTTATACTTGAGAAGGCGCTGCTATTCGTGCTCTCAACTATATCATGCGTTATAACATACATTGCCCAGCATGAGGGCGAGGCTGTGAGAACGCTTCAAAAAGTTGCCATCACTGACCGTATTTCAAATGCGCTTGTTTCTTATGTTGCATATCTTGGCAAGATGCTCTGGCCAAGGAACCTTGCGATTTTCTATCCATACCCAATAGAGGGATTGCCGATTTGGCAAGTTGTTGGATCTGGTTTGGTTCTCGTTAGCATAACTTTGCTGGCAGTCTACCTAGCGCATAGCAGGCGCTATCTGGTGGTTGGCTGGTTTTGGTATCTCTTTACTTTGGTCCCGGTAATTGGCATAATCCAAGTTGGAAGCCAGGCAATGGCGGATAGGTACACTTATATTCCGCTCATTGGCATTTTCATCGCAATTGTTTGGGGAGTCCCCGACCTTCTGGGGAATATTGGATTAAAGGGAGCGAGAGAAGGAAGAAAGATTATCAATTTGCCTATTCTCCCATTTGCATCTGCTGTATCGCTTCTTGCCCTGGCAATCTGCACACGCATCCAAGTTGGCTACTGGCGTGATAGTGTCTCACTATTTGAACACACCCTTGCAGTGACAAAAAACAATGTTGTGGCTCATACAAGCCTTGGTGATGCTTTAAGGGAGAAGGGCAAAATAAAGCAGGCAATAGCACACTACTCAAGGGCGTTGGAAATCTATCCTTTCGATCCTAATGCAATGCTCAATCTTGGCGTTGCCCTAGCCGAAGGAGGGATGGTAAAGGAGGCAATCTTGCAGTTTAAAGAAGCATTGAAGGTCAATCCGAATGATGCTGATGCGTATAATAACCTGGGCTTGGCTCTTGCTTCACAGGGAAATCTATCTGAGGCAGTCGAACATTATGGCAAAGCGTTGTCGCTTAGGCCTGACTTTGCAAACGCTCACGGCAACCTTGGGCTAGCATTGGCGGCACAGGGGCGTATTGATGAGGCAATCGAACACTATAAGAAGGCTATACAGCTAAATCCTAACCTTGCAGAGGTTTACAATGACCTCGGATTGGCGCTAGCATTTAAGGGTGACCTTGATGGAGCAGTGCGCCAATTTAGAATAGCGGTTCAAAAGAATCCGCAGTTCGTGTCTGCTTACTACAATTTGGGGGTTGCTCTTGGTCAGTTAGGCAAGTTGGATGCGGCAATTCAAGCCTACCGGATGGCGATTCGACTTAATCCTAGGCACGCAAGCGCCCACAAAAATTTAGCTATTGCGCTGTATGAAAAAGGAGACTATGTGGGGGCGTGGTGGGAAATCCGTCTGTATGAGGAATATGGTGGAAAGCCTCCCAAAACTTTTTTGAAAGCACTCTCTGAGAAAATGCCTGAAAACTGAGGTAGGTATGTTCGAAAGACGACTTAACCTAATAATCTGCCTAGCGCTGCTTCTCTTAATATTTGCTACGTTTTGCCGCGTGCTCAACAACGATTTTCTCTCCTATGATGATCCCGAATATGTCGTAAATAATGTAAACGTGCACGGCCTTAACGTGCGAAATATCAGCTGGGCTTTTAGGACTGTGTATCAAGGCACTTGGCAGCCAATGGTTTGGCTGTCGTATATGTTTGACTGGGAACTTTTTCGTCTGGAGCCTTTTGGATATCATTTGATCAATCTGCTGCTTCATTCGGCTAACACGGTTGTGCTTTTTTTAGTCCTCGTTCGCATGACTGGCTTGCCTTGGCAGAGTGGCTTTGTGGCAGCGCTTTTTGCAATACACCCTTTACATATTGAGTCGGTTGCTTGGGTAGCCGAGAGAAAGGACGTCTTAAGTACGCTTTTTTGGATGCTTGCGCTGTGGGCATATGCCCGATATGTCCAATTTCCCAAGGTTTCGACCTATGCTCCAATTATTGTTTTCTTTGCCCTTGGCCTGATGTCAAAGCCAATGCTTGTAACTCTCCCATTCGTGCTTCTACTTTTGGATTACTGGCCGCTCTGCCGCAGCACACTTGCTAATCGCTCGCCTACTGCTCGGCATTTGAAATTAAGTACAAAGACTACCTCGCACCTGATTATTGAGAAGTTGCCGCTTTTCGGAATGGTATTGATTTCTTGCTATATTGCATACTATGCTCAGCAGAAGGGTGGAGCGATAAGCTCGTTTGAAGCCATACCGTTTGGCATTCGGGTTTCTAATGCAATTGTCTCCTATGTCCTGTATATTTTAAAGATGCTATGGCCGCAGAAGCTTGCAGTTATCTACCCCCATCCTCTCGATAAGATACCGGAATGGCAGGTGGTAGCTTCTGGATTGGCGCTTGCGATTTTGTTATATTTTGCCTTCCGAGCATCTAAACGCCGGCCGTACGTCGGAGTTGGATGGCTGTGGTTTATGGGCACCCTTGTTCCTGTAATTGGTCTGGTGCAGTTTGGCATGCATGGCATGGCGGATCGTTTTACCTACATTCCCTTGATTGGCCTTTTTATAGTAATCGCATGGGGAATCCCAGATTTAACTGGAAGCTTGAGTAGAAATAAAGTAATGGAAGAAAGTAAAAAGGCTAGCTGCTTCTTCAATGTTTTCCTCTATTCTTCCGTTCTTCCTTTAAGTGCTGTTATAACGCTTGTTTGTCTTTCTACTTGTACTTTTGTTCAATTGGGTTATTGGAAAAATAGCGTTGCGATTTTTACTCGAGCTCTTGAAGTAACATCGGAAAACTCGGTTGCTCATATGAACCTTGGCACTGCTTTAGCCGAGAAAAAAGACTATAAAACAGCCGCGAAACATTTCGAAGCCGCACTTAGAATAATGCCAGATCAGCCGAAGACTCATTTTAATTTAGGGAATGCGTTTTATGGAATGGGAGAAATTGACCTGGCAATCGCTCATTTTACGGAGGCGCTTAGGCTGAATCCGAATTTTGAAGACGCTCGGGTTAACCTAATCGCCGCCACTGCAGAGAAGCGGCGGCGAGCCAGTGCCAATGTGGTGCGGCAAGTTGTGAGGTCAAAGCAACGCGAAAATGCACTGGAACATTACCGTAAAGGCTTGGATTTTGACGTGCAGGGCAACCTGAACGAGGCTATGAGAGAATATCAAGAGGCAGTAAGGATTGATCCAACGCTTGCGGAGGCTCATAGCAACCTTGGGGTAATTCTTAAAGAATTAGGCAAGCTCGACGAAGCAATAGAAGAATACCGCAAGGCAATCAGGCTTGATCCGACACTTGGAGAAGCTCACAACAACCTTGCCATAGCCTTATATTTCAAGGGTGATTATGCAGGCGCATGGAGAGAGGTCAAGCTGTGTCGCAAATACGGGGTTACGCCTCATCCCGACTTTTTGAAAGCTCTATCCGAAAGAATGCCGGAGCCATAGGTGACTATGAAACACTATAGTATTCGAAAAAACAAAAAAAGCGGCAAATCAAGGTCAGAAGGATATCGTTTAGGAAGCGTTCCGTTTGTAAGCAATTCCAGGGCGACTATTGCAATATCGGCTGTATTGATTATCATTCTGACTATATTAATGCTTGCAGGTTCTATTTTTGCTGGCAAGGATTTTATTATTTCCCGTAACCGAGGGGATATCTGCCTACACTACGTTCATTTGAGGGAGTTTGGATTCCGCGAACTCAGGAACGGCAACCTAGCATTGTGGAATCCGTATGTTTTCTCTGGTAGCCCGTTTTTCGGTTTCTTTCAATCTGCGCTCTTATACCCTCCAAATTGGTTGCATTTGATACTTTCAGTTTCAAGGGCGATCAATCTTTTGGTTGCAGCGCACATCATTCTTGCGGGTTTGTTTATGTATCTATGGGTGGCACATCGTAGGCTACACCCGGGAGCATGTCTTCTTTCGGCAATTTTGTGGATGTTTTCTGCGCCTCTATTTATGCATGTGTATGCTGGTCATTTGCCTGTAATATGCGTTATGGCATGGGCGCCACTGATACTGCTTGCGATTGACGGTATGTTTGACAAGCCATCGCTGTCATGGTTCTTGCTGGGAGCATTTTCAGTTGCAATGCAAGGGCTAGCTGGTTTTCCACAGTGCATGTTCTACACCCTGGTGGCGGTGCTTTTCTACTCTGGGATTCGGATAATAAAAACAGAAAAAAGACTCATTACAGGGCTTTGCGTGATGGGGATGTATGTTGTGGGAAGTGCGCTGTCTGCCGTCCAGCTTCTAACGGGGCTTCAGGCGGCGGCCGAGAGCATTCGCGGCGGGGGTGTAAAGTATGACTATGCGGCAATGTTCTCTTTCCCTCCTGAAAATTTGATTACCTTGTTGGTCCCTGGGTTTTTCGGAAATATGATTAAATTCCCCTATTGGGGGCGTTGTTTC
Organism: Armatimonadota bacterium; assembly: GCA_029907255.1. NCBI lineage: Bacteria > Bacillati > Armatimonadota > Armatimonadota bacterium. The sequence goes on along the minus strand of JARYMF010000004.1, from coordinate 269,601 downwards.
TTGTGGGAAATGTCGCTTTATATAGGAGTGAGTGGCTTCTTCCTGGCGCTTTATGGAGCGATATTTGGCGACAAACAGATCCGACGTCTCTCACTTGCAATGGTGTTCATCCTTATTGTGCTTGCCTTGGGATCGCATACTCCGCTTTTCAATGTTTTATATTATTGGATTCCTGGGTTTAACTCATTCCGTGGGATGTCGAAATTTATACTTCAAGCCACCCTTTTTACAATTATGTTAGCCGGGGTTGGTTTTGATCGGATGTTAAGAAAGCCGCCGGAAAGTCGGGCTTTTGTAGCAAGCGTTCCATGTATTGGTTTAGTTCTCGGCATTTTGGCGTTTTTTATTCGAACGTCGGCAGCAAATCCAGATGGATTATGGAAAAGATTTTCTACAGCTATTACTAGTTCAGCTGAGTGCTATATTGGCAGGCATGGAATCTTAGAGTCAGATTTCTTCCTGCAGGCTGGAAAGTTTGCCTCTGAGTCTTTGCTCATTTCTGCCGGAATTTGTCTATTATTGTTTGTTCTCCTTATGATTGCGAGGAAGGAAAAGCGAGCTGTATACGCAATTGGCGTGTTGGCGGTGGTTGAGATTCTCGTTTTTGCTCGCATGCTTTGCGTGAGCTTTGATTCAAAGCTGGCAGATAATCCAAGTCTGAGAGCTTTTCTTGCGAAGAATCCGGGGGATTACCGGATTCTTTGGCCAGATAATCCAAACCATGCTATGTGCGTTGGCAGGTATGATGTATGGGGTTATGATGCGCTTGTTCTTCGCCGATATGCAGAATTTATTGCATTTATAAATGGGAAAGACCCCGATGAAGCGAAGGCTGAGATACGTTCATTTAGCGTTCATCCTCTGGCGAGCCTAATCAGATGCAGATACGTTTTCATTCCTCAGGGAGGTGCGGTACAGGTCTTCGAGTTGCCTAATCCTTTGCCGTTGCTAAATTTAGTTCAGGACTGGAAGGTTGCCACTGGCCGTGATGATATCCTTGCCAAGATGAGTGAAAATGGGTTTAATCCGAGAAAGACTGTTATTCTTGAGTCGGAGCCATATCCCAAGCCAGTTCCATCGGGAAGAATCGGCAAGGCAAGACTTTTGAAGCGTTCGACTGATGAGCTGGTGGTGGAGGCTGAGCTACCTGACCCGGCGATATTACTCATAACGGATGCGTACTCTAAAGGCTGGCGTGCAAAGCCACTGCCTGGTAGCGACCAAAGAAAGTACAACCTGATGCCTGCGGATTATATTCTCCGCGCAATTCCACTTTCAGCAGGACATCACTGGATAAAAATTGAATACGTGCCTACAGCATTCACAATAGGGAAATGGATTTCAATCGTGTCTAGTATTATTTACCTTTTTGCCGTTGTGGTGTGCGCCAGAAGGTCGAGAAAACTTATTTAGAAACGGGATTCAAGCTGAGAATCAGCCTGCCTTTATTCAGCTTCGGGGTACGACCCAAGCACCGTAACGAACAGTGTGTACTCCTTTAGCGCATTCAAAGCTTTTTGAATTGGCGCGTCTTTGAAATGACCCTGGCAGTCCACAAAGAAGACGTATTCCCATGGCGTGAGTTTTGTCGGGCGCGATTCAATCATTGTGAGATTAATGTCGTATTTCTCGAATGCACTCAATGCGCGGAAAAGCGAGCCAGCTTTGTGTGCGACTGAGAACATAAGTGATGTTTTGTCCTTTCCGCTCGGTGCAGGCTCGTTGTAGCCAACGACGAGGAAGCGGGTTCGGTTTTGGGGATTATCTTCGATATGTTCTGCCAGTATTTTAAGGCCGTAATACTCAGCTGCTAAGCTTGTGGCTATTGCTGCTGAGCCCTTTTCAGTTGCGCAGATTTGGGCGGCTTTGGCAGTTGTTGACACTTCTTTAATTTCTGCGTTTGGAAGATTTGCCCTTAACCAATTTCGACACTGTGCAACTGCCGTGGGAATTGAGTAAACGCACTTTATCTCTGAAAGGTCCTCAGCCAAAGATAATAGGTTGTGGGTGATTGGAAGGTAGACCTCCGAGCAAATCTTCAACTTTGACTGCAAGAATGTGTCTAGCGTGTGGTTTATAACCCCTTCGGTTGAGTTTTCAATAGGGACAACGCCGAAGTCGGCTCGTTCGCGCTCGACCTCGCTAAATACATCTGGTATGGTATCCATTGAGACGAAAGAGCATGATGAGCCAAACTTGCTTATGGCTGCCATATGAGTGTTGGTGGCAGGTGGCCCCCAATAGGCAATTGTTAGCGGTTTCTCGAGTGCTCTTGAGGCTGAGATTATTTCGCGATAGATTGCCTGCACAGCTGAGTTTGGCAATGGCCCAGTATTCGCCTGAATTAGCTTTGTAAGCACTTGTCGTTCGCGCTCAGGTGCGAAAGTGCTTTTCTTCATCTTTGCCTTGTATTTGCCAATCTCAAGGGCGAGCTCAGCACGCTTGTTCAATAGTTCAAGGATTTGCTGGTCGATTTTGTCTATTTGTTTCCTTATGCTTGCTATGTCCATGGACTTCCCCGCGGCTACTAATTAGCTTTAGCAACATTACTATAAATGATTTTGCCTATAAGGGCAAGGGTGTGTTTGAAATTGTTACATTCATGCATAGCAGTGAACAATTTATCAGAGCCGTGCCATCGAATTTGCGCAAGTTGGTTGGCAAAATATCTGGTTTCGGATTGCTTTTTGCCGTCATATTAATTGATAAGGCCCGTCCGAGCGGACGAGCCTTATCGTATATTGATGGGGCGAGAAATGGGATTCGAACCCACGACCTCCAGGGCCACAACCTGGCGCTCTAACCGGCTGAGCTATTCCCGCCGCGACCTACGTGGCGCCCCCGACAGGATTCGAACCTGTGGCCCACTGCTTAGAAGGCAGTTGCTCTGTCCCCTGAGCTACGGGGGCCCATTTGCAAAGAAAAAAGCACCTTCCACCTATCGGTGCTTGCTTTCGAATTGATGGAGCGGGAGACGGGGATCGAACCCGCGACATCCAGCTTGGAAGGCTAGCGCTCTACCAACTGAGCTACTCCCGCATTTTAATAGCTTTGCTCTGTGTAAATGTATTATACCACAATTCGAACTAATGTCAAGAAACTGTGCCCGCGGTTTTGACGTTAGTAGTCTCTTCGTTCGATTCCTCTGCAGCGAGGATGTCTTCTTCCTCACTTCTTGTGTCGTAAACCAACCCAAATGCCAGTCGCCCTACAAGTGGCATTTTGTGCTCCTCGCCGTAATAAGCCTTAAGCATAGAAGTGCCTGCGAATAAGAGCATTGAGAGCCCAGGTAGCCACCAAAGAAAAGAGAGGGCTGGTATGCATTTGATGGTAATTAGCAGAAGTGTTAAAAATGTGAACCCGAACGTTGATTGAAGGGCATGAAAACGGACAAAATGGCTTTTTTTCTCAAGTATAAGGATGATAAAGCCGAGAAGATAAAAATACGATGCTACTGCAACGACGTTTTCTTCAAATCCTAGGCTTGATTGACCGTAATCATCCATGTAAAAACCACCACACATGGATAACTCTAATCAGTGTTTAGAGTTTGTTGCGAGTACCTATATTGTTATGCTTAGCTAGTATAGCACAAGAGCATCAGGTTTTCAACGTGGATTTTGCATTCTTAGCCCCCAGGACTGATGTAGCTGAAATTTACTGTTTCTAGCTGCTTCTATAAGGCTCAAGAACACTGAAAAGACGGTTGAGCTTGGCAGGGTCTTTTTTCCCAATTGAGGATTCCACGCCTGTGCAGACGTCTATTCCATTTGGCCGAACTGCCTGCAATGCCATAATGACATTTCCGTCGTTTATTCCGCCAGCCAATATGCCAGGGACCGTTCTGTCTTTGAGAAGGGCTCGTATTGCATTCCAATCGCCAACCATGCCCGTACCGCCAAGCATTGTTTTAGTGCCGGTAGTATCAAGCGTATCTACGGCGATTGCATCGACCCCTGAGTTTTCGAGGTCTTCTGCGAGCGTAATTAAAAACTCAAGATCCACTGCTCCATGGCCTTTTGGAGGAAGGTGGAGGCACTTCCAAATCCTACAGTCCAAGGCGCTTTTCAAAGTGGCAATGAATTCTGGAGGCTCATTGCCGAGAAGCTGGATTGCAAAGGGGTTGAGCTCATCTACGATTTTGCGGATGCGATCCAGGCTGTTGTTGAATACAAGAGCTACACCGGGGATGGGTGGAGATTTGAAGAGCTTTCCAGCTTGCGTTAGAGAAATCGAGCGTGGGGAGTAAGCTACATCAATGAGTACACCAAAGTAATCTGCACCGGCCTCTGCAACGAGATCGCGGTCCTCGGCGCTTGTGATACCGCAGATCTTGACAAAGTCAAGTCGGTAGGCGCCAAGCGTCGAATTGTGTGGCATGGGTTTGGGCTCCTTTCGATAGTTCAATGAAAATTCTCGAGAGGGCTAAGATGGCACATTTATCCGCGCCTATATGGGGATTATAGGACATAGGTGTGTGCTTCATTGCCTCGTAGGCTCCAGGTTGGCAATTTGCCTGAAGCAACCCAACGGTTGTGATATTTTAGCATGCCAAAGCTGTATAGTCAATTGTTTTTTCGATATCGTGAAATGTGAAACCTTTGATTGTTTGCCATTATTATATTTTGGATATCTAGGCTGAAAACTTGAAGAAGACAATGTCTCCGTCTTGAAGTATATATTCCCTGCCTTCTAATCTAATTTTTCCAAGATGCCGCGCATTTGCCCATGAGCCTGAGGCTTTGAGGTCTTCGTAAGAGACGACTTCGGCTTTTATGAAGCCTTTCTGGATATCTTTGTGTATCATTCCGGCAGCGTGATAGGCATCCGACCCCCGGCGTATTGGCCATGCAGTTACACATCTCCCGACAATTGTGTAGAAAGTGATAAGGTCAAGAAGCCGGTATGCTGCAATTAAAATCTCTGCAAGGGCATTTGTAGGCATTCCAAACTCGTTCGCAAACTCCTCAGCCTCTTCTGGTGAAAGTTCTGCTAAATCGCAGGCTAATTTGCATGGGAGCTCATATAGCAGTTCCCCGTGCTCCTTTGCCCATTCTCGAAGACGTAGAAGGTACTCATTCTCGCATTGGTCCCCAATGTTCGCCACTAGCATTCGTGGCTTTGCCGACAGGAGATTTAGGGGGCCGGCTTTTGACATTAATTCGGGGGCAACCACTCCGCTTCGTAAGTTTTTTCCGGAATTTAAGGCGTCGAAGATAGCTAGCAACGCCTCACGTTCTTCTTTTTGCTCTTTTAGACTTGGGTTCTTGCCAATTTTGTCTAGCCTTCGGTCGAGCACAACGAGGTCTGCGAGTCGAAGCTCGGTATCAATAATCTCAAGATCGCGAATAGGGTCTGGTTCTCCTTCCACGTGGGAAATGTGCGGTGCCTCGAAGCACCTCAGAACTTGGATTATTGCATCTACATTTCGAATATAGCCAAGGAACTCGTTACCAAGGCCCTCGCCTTTGCTGGCGCCGCGGACTAAGCCTGCGATATCAACCAGGCGGAAAGTAGCCGGACGAGCTTCTTCCTGTTCTGCAATAATCTTTAAATCGTCTAGGCGTGCGTCGGGAACGGGAACGATTGCTTCGTTTTTGCCAACAGTAGTGAACGGATAGTTTGAGACTTCCGCACTAGCGCGTGTTATTGCATTGAAAAAAGTTGTCTTGCCGACGTTAGGCAATCCGACAATGCCACATGAAACCATTACGTGATCCTAAAGAGTCTGACTCTAGAGCTTATTCTATTATATCATTACAAGGTTCTTATTTCCCACAAAATTTAATTTCGAATTCTGGTTACATCCTGGCTAGAACCAAAGGTAGCGTTGTGTTCCAGCTGAGGGTGCCTTTTGCGAGTGCATTCGGGAGCGACAGGAAAGTCGGGTTTTGCAAGATCAAAGGCTTTTTGCAGGAAGCCCGACTTTTGCGGATTAACATATCCGTTGGTGAAAAGTATGAAACATGTATTATTGACAACGACGCTTATCTTTTTGATTTCCATGACCAGCCAGGCGGGCATTGTTGGGGGAAGAAAGCTGTTTAAGTTTGAAAATAAGAAAGATTTTGAGTCGTTTTGGCTTACCCATGCTAGGTGGAACTCAGCCGTTGGCGGAGTCGAAGCTAAATTTGCTGAGGATGGCAACAAAAACATCAAAACTCTTGCTTCCTCACCAATTGATAATCCATATCCATCGGCTTTGATAGAATCACCCGTGATAGAAATCGGCTTCCCTTGCAGTGAGATTATTGTTTCTTGGAATGCAGTTACTCCGTTGGGAAGCTATCTGCGGGTGTACGTGCAGACGCGCTCAGCTGGCGTTTGGAGCAAAAGGTTTACTGTTGCCATCTGGAGTCGTGAATCCCGCGCTGACTTTCGAACTAGCCTCAGACTGCAAAAAGATATGTTTGCAAGGATGGAATCCGATACGCTGTTTATTACAAAACCTGCCGATGCGTTTCGGGTTTTGGCGGAGCTTTCAACGAGGGATGGAAAGACTTATCCAATTCTTAAGATGCTTGCAGTTCATGCTCTTGCCAAAGATTCTCGCCCTGGTAGGCTCAGGAAACACCGAGAAGTTTGGGGGAAGGACCTCCTTGTTCCCGAGCGCTCCCAGCTCACTGTTCCCGAAGGCTATCGGTTTTGCAGCGCTACTTCGACTGCGATGGTGCTCGATTGGTGGGCACAGAAGCTTGGACGCCCCAAACTTTCTGTGCCGCTCCAAACAGCGGTTGATGGCATTTATGACAAGGGTTGGGGTGGAACAGGCAATTGGACTTTCAATACAGCGTACGCTGCGGAGTTCGGCGGCCTTAAGGCATATGTCACGAGGCTTTCGAGTGTATCTCAGATTGAGCAGTGGATTGCTAAAGATGTTCCAGTAATCGTTAGCCTTGATTATAATATCCTCCGTGGAAAAGCAGGTCGGGACATGGGCCATTTGATGGTAATCCGCGGCTTTACTGAGGAAGGGGATCCTATTTTTAATGACCCATACACTTTCCTTGACAAGGGAGAATGTGTGCGCAAAGTTTTCCCTCGGTCGAATTTCGAAGCTTCTTGGCTTACTGAGGAAGGTTCAAAAGGCACTGTTTACCTAATCTACCCGGAAGGCTGGGAAATACCTCAAAATAGGTATCTGGATTGGTAAAGCACAGGTTATTAGTTTCGAGGTTGCGTTGCTTTCTGTGAGTTCAAATTATGTCTGCAAGCATTAAGTCTGTAACTTCCAAGAATACTTTTCATCGCGTAATTTTCTGATTTACCCTCTTAAATTACTTGCCACATTACAAGAAGAAAGCTGAGCCTTGACCATTTGTGTTTTAGTAGGATTTGATTTCTGAAATATTAATCTAGAAAATGAACTGCCTGTATATTGGTATGCCTAGTGCCCACCCAATTAGTGTCCAGGTGCTGGCGATGACATAATCTCCGAGAATAAGGCCCATAAAGAACGGAAGAAGTGTCCGATAAAGCTTGATTCCGCCATATCGGAGTGTAAGGACCTTGCAAAACCAGCCGATGAATGCAGTAAACCAAAAGTAATCCATCGCATAACTTACTGCAAGCCCATAGCCAATAGGATGGAATGGCCACCAGAGAAAGCGCGATTTCATAATTGTCAAGAATATGGCAAATGCACCGCCAGAAACCATTGCAGTCAGTGCCGCGCCATCTGGTTTCTTGGGGTTTAACACCCAGCTGTTCAGCCTATCGAAGGCATAGCTTCCGATACTCGTCCGATAGCCAGCAATGATCTTGGCAGTTGCAGCCCCATTAATATAGTACATATGGAGGAGTGACCAAAAAGTTGATAAAATGCCCAGCACAACAGCAACCATTATTATTACTGTAAGCTTGCGGCCACTTGATTTGCATACCTCGCCGATTTTGAAAGCTTCGAGTTGATGAGGCGCAACAAGGTTTCGGTAGCCGCGGTTGAACCAATAGAAGTAGCTTATTATGGTGAGATTTCTTATCCCGAGGGCTTGGGTCCCGAAGGCAGCCGTCATTATCTCTTCGGGCCGGTAAAAGTTCAATTCATGTGCAGGTGGGCCGAGTTCTGCGCGAATGCGTGTGATGGCGATTGCCACGATAAAGTATAGTGCAAAGAAAACCACTGGGACAAATGGTGATGCGCCAGCAAGAATGCAAAATATATAGAGAAACGCCAATCCGAAGCCGATTCCTATGAAGGCTGTTCGGTATGACATAGGCTCGGTCGAATCGTCGATTTCGGACTCTTGTCCAAGTGCGCGCTTTATAACCTCCCGAAGGTAGTTCCGACTTCCATACACCATTATTAGTGCTAGAATTATCCATGCTCCATCTGCTTGCTCGGCGAAGTACGGAAACCTTTGCATTGCTGGGCTTGCGCCGGCATCGCGCCAACCCATTGCGACCGCAAAAACGTCAAGCATTTTGCGGAATAAGTAAAAAAACCAACAGCTAAATGACAAATCCGCGGGCAGGAAGAAAGTCAGCCCGATTGCGAAGGGGTAGAAGGAAATCGGGAACCAACCGACGCCGTTCCATGGGCGATTCTGGATGAACTGTCCTATGTTGTAGACCTTAATTTGGATATAGGGCACGGATGGATAGAAGAAGTTCAGGTTGTTTAGCGTTTCGATTAGTACTGGAATAATGAAGCCAATCCAGAGGAATTTGTTTTTGAAAAAACCTGACTGGCCTCCTTCTTTGGTCATTTCGAGCGGCATTTGAATTATCGGAAAGCTTAGGCGCTCGCGGTCACTCCACTGCTTGCGGACAATTACGTTAATGCAGAGGAGTGTAAAAGCAATCACAACCATGAACGTGCCCCAAACGGCGATTGGTGTGAGCCATGCTAGGATGTGTTCCTTTGTATAGAATGTCGAGTTGCCTTCGTAAAACCCTCTTAGCACTTCTTTATCTCGAACTGCAAACCATTTTGGGATGTAGCGGTGGAATTTCTGCCAGTCATTTTGTGGATTGTCAAACCAAAAGACATTTGTGATATTTGGAAGGAGATTGCCCATCATATCATGGCCACACATGGCGGTCGAAATGCTGAGCATAATGTAGACCACCATCAGCTCGCCCTGGTTCAGCGTTAGGCTAGGGAAGCGCTTAGCGATAAGGATGTTGGCAATGGTTAAGACGAAGAGGAGAAAAACGACTGTCATAAATAAGGAAACACAGGTGCTGTCGTTGCTACACCATTTGATTTCGGTGATTGTAACCCAGTAGCAGTTAAACGGCACGAGAATCAGGCCGAGGAGGATTGCTCGGAACCTGATGCCGTACTTAGGAGTTTTTGCTTTGTCCAATCGTTTTCCTGCCGAAGTAGAGTGTTCGTCCGACCTCAACTATATCAAGGGCAGCGTAGGGTGTCAAGAATGCGCCATGTAAGATAGCCTTTTTGGGGGTTTGACCAATAATTACCCAATAGTGTAGAATTATGGCCGTGACTAAATACGAGTTTTTTGGGCGGTAAAATCAAAGTCATTAGTGACTTTGGTTTTTCAATCAGTGCCCCAATTTTATGCTACATCGGCATTCTATTTTTTAGGTTGGTGGTTATGTTCAAAATTTGTGTATGCATCAAGCAAGTTCCTGCGACTACGGAGGTAAAGTTCGATCCTGAGACAAACACACTAATTCGCGAAGGCGTTGAGACCCAGATTAACCCTTTTGACCTTTATGCACTGGAGGAGGCAGTTCGGATGAAGGAACGCCTTCAGGAGCAAGGTGAGGAAGCTACCGTTACAGCGGTCACGATGGGTCCGCCACAGGCTGAGGAAGCCCTGAGAGAAGCAATTTCGCTCGGCGCGGATGGTGGAATACTGCTGTCTGACCGAGCCTTCGCCGGTGCGGATACTTGGGCAACGTCCTACACGCTTGCAAAAGCCCTCGCGAAGCTTGAGCCAGCTCTCGTATTTTGTGGGATGCAGGCGATTGATGGTGATACTGGTCAAGTTGGGCCAGGTATAGCGGTGCACCTAGATTATGCCCAGGCAACCTATGTGGCAAAAATTGAGTCCTTTGACAAGAAGAAGTTGACCGTCAGGCGGCTACTTGAGAATGGCTATGAGGTTTGTTCTGTTCGCCTGCCGGCTGTTCTAACCGTGGTAAAGGAGATTAACGAGCCTAGAACCCCTTCTCTGCGAGGAAAGATGAACGCGAAGAAGGCGCAGATACCCGTCTGGAAGCCAGACGACATAGAGGCTTCTCCGGAGAAGATAGGGCTTCAAGGTTCACCAACGCAGGTAATCAAAGTTTTTTCACCGCCTCGCCGAGAGGGCGGAGAAAAATTCACAGGCGAGCCAGATGAGCTTGCTGACAAGTTGTTAAACGTATTGAAGGAGATGGAGATAGTCTAGTGGCAATCCGAGTTATAGAAAGCAAATGCAATGGTTGCGGATTATGTGTAAAAGCATGTCCGCTTAATGCAATTACCGTTAATAACAAGCTGGCAATCATTGACCTTGACATTTGTAACTACTGTGGTTCGTGCGTGAGCGCCTGTCGGCTTCGTGCGATAGCCATCGAGATTGAGAAGCAACCGGCCGAAGATCTTGGGCAATATAGGGGAGTCTGGGTTTTTGGCGAGCAGTTCCGCGGCAAAATTGCTCCTGTCGTGTTTGAGCTCATAGGTGTCGGTCGCAAGCTTGCCGACGATCGCGGGGCAGAGTTGGCAGTTATCGTTCTTGGAAATAATCTTGGCGATGCAGCCGCCGAACTCGCTGAATATCCAGTTGACAAGATTTACCTTTATGAAGCTCCTGAACTGGCTCAGTATGATGGAGAGCGGTATTCTCGAATCTTAGCAGATGTTATCCGTGAGCTGAAGCCGGAGATTATGCTTGCAGGTGCAACAACAACGGGGCGATCGTTCCTTTCGCAAGTGGCAATTCGTCTATATACAGGGTTGACCGCCGACTGCACCGGTTTGGCGATTGGTAAGGATGATGGTCTGCTATACCAAACGCGCCCAGCATACGGTGGCAACGTGATGGCAACTATTCTTTGTCCATATACCCGCCCGCAGATGGCAACCGTGCGGCATAAGGTATTCCCAGTAAGCCCGAAGCGGAATGATGGGAAGAAAGCACAGATTATAAACCTCACCCCCAAGCCTCAACTTTTCAGTTCTCGCAGCGAGATTCTCGACTTCATTGAGCAGTACGAGTCGACGGTCAACCTCGTCGAGGCGGATATCATTGTATCTGGCGGTCGGGGCATTCAGGATCCCTCAAACTTTTCAATGCTTGAGGAGTTGGCAAAACTGCTTGGTGGCGCAGTCGGTGCAAGCAGGGCGGCTGTGGACGCAGGATGGATTCCATACTGCCATCAAGTTGGACAAACAGGAAAGACTGTCTGTCCAAAACTCTATATTGCATGTGGAATTAGCGGTGCGGTTCAGCATCTTGCGGGAATGTCGTCTTCAGACACTATCATTGCAATCAACAAAGATCCTGATGCACCAATCTTCGGCGTTGCAGATGTGGGCTTTGTCGGCGACTGCCTTGAAATCATTCCTTTGTTAACCAAAAAGATAAAGGCGATGCGAGGACTCGAAACCTGAAGACTGACAACCACGTATTGTATTGAAATATGGCTTGTCAGACTCTGCGGTTAAAATGCGTAGTGCTTTAAAATTATTGGTTTTAACTATTTTGCTATCGCTTTTGGCTACTTTTGGGCGGACTGACCCTGACATACGCGCTCAAGTTCGCCAAGCGACTCAAGCTTTCAAGGATATAACTCTGACGTGTCGGGTCTTGTATGCAAATGTTCCCGAGCTAAAGAAAATTGGAAAGGACTTCCCGAATAGCTACGAGTTCAAATCCACCACAATCAAATACAAAGCCCCTGACAAAATGAAAATTGAGGGCAAGCTTGGGTTGGTAACAGTTGCAATTGTAATAAATGGAGACATTAAGTCAATTAGGGCGCCGGGATTGCATATATCAAAGAAGGAGAACATTGCTAGGCAACCCCATAAGCGGCAGGGAGACCTTGACATCGGCATCTTTACCGACCAGCTGTGGCAGGATTACGTAGTTACCAATGTAGAGACCGAAGAAGGACAGAACGGCAAGCTCTACAAAATTGCTTTTGTTAGGTCAAATTCAAAGAACAAAAAGCTAGTCCTGTGGGCTGAGCCAAAGACTTGGAAGCTACTTAAGTTAGAGAAATATGAAGATGATGGCACATTGAAGTCAAGGTACATATACTCAAACCACAGACGTTACGGCCCAATTTGGGTCCCAGGGCATATAGATGTCTACAATCGGGACGGCAAGCTAGCCGGCTCGACAATGTATGAAAATATCAAAGTTAATTCTGGAATCCCCGACTCTGAGTTCAAACCTTAACGCCCACAAGACAGGGAATTCGAAGCACTAAAAGCAAGTCAGCAGTAGACAAAGAATTTAAGGCACATTTTGAAAGCGACTGCCATAGTGCTTAGTCAAGGAAGGTATAAACCTTGACAAAGAGCGCAGTACGTCACTATAATGTCCCGGTGTTTCGTGAGGCATTAGATGGAGCGAGCAGGCAGGTCCGCAGCCGGCCCGAAAAAGGAGGCTTCTCGCCACAATCCCAGCCTAGACACAGACGTCCGCTATGCTAAGGGAGTGGGAGAGCGCCTGGCGAAGGTTTTTAGCAAGCTGGGTATTTTTACGGTTCGAGATCTCCTGACCCATTTTCCCCGCCGCTATGAGGATCGGCGGCATATGCGCCGGATTGCGCAGCTTAAGGTTGGAGAAACGGCAACAGTCGTTGGAAGAGTGGTTGTTGCTGACAACCTGCGGACTCCTCGAAGCCAGACGCTTTTGACAAAAGTAGCTATTCAGGATGACTCTGGAATTGCATACTTAGTTTGGTTTAATCAATGGTATCTGAAAAATAAGTTTATTAAGCTCCTTGGAAGAAAAATAGTTGTATATGGAACTGCGCAGCCTGGAAATCACGGCATTGAGATAATAAATCCCGAGTGGGAAGAGGTCGACGAGGGCGTTGACCCGCTCTCATCCAACCGAATAGTGCCAGTCTATCCGCTGACAGAAGGGTTGTATCAGGGTACCGTTAGGAGAATAATCTACCAGGCGCTGGAAAGGTTTTTGCCGAGCGTTCATGATATCCTACCCGAGAAGATTCGCGAGCACCGTGGTTTGGTTGGTTTGGCAGAGGCTCTGCTGAACATTCATTTTCCGGAAAGCGAGACGGCGCTCGAGAAGGCGCGATTTAGGTTGGTATATGAGGAATTCTTCCTGCTTCAGCTTGCATTGGCGCTGAGGAGGCAGAGTTTCACAGCAGGTGAGCCGGGAATTGCATTCCGAGTGACACCTGAGTGTACGAAGGCACTCTACGATGTTTTGCCGTTTGAGCTGACTAATGCGCAGAAACGCGTTATTGCTGAGATTGAGCGGGACATGGCGAGTCCAAGGGCGATGAACCGCCTCCTGCAAGGCGATGTCGGGTCGGGGAAGACGATAGTCGCTGTTGCGGCAATTATGATAGCCGTCCATAACGGCTACCAAGCGGCGCTGATGGCACCGACGGAAATTTTGGCCGAACAGCACTACCTCGTGCTGAGGCGGATGCTTGAAGCACTTGGCTTGGACGTTGTTTTGCTGACAGGCAGCCTTCCAGCGAAGGAAAAGCGCTTGGCAAAGGAAAAAACGGCGTCTGGATTGGCGAATATCGTGATTGGCACGCACGCGCTGATACAGGAAGACGTCGAATTTGCAAAGCTAGGGCTGGTAATTGTTGATGAACAGCACCGGTTTGGCGTTCTTCAAAGAGCCGCGCTAAGGCAAAAAGGTTGGAATCCAGACGTGCTGGTGATGACAGCCACGCCGATTCCGCGGACCTTGGCATTGACAGTGTACGGTGATCTTGATCTTTCGGTTATTGACGAGATGCCGCCGGGGCGGAAACCTATAAAGACTCACTTTAAGCCAACGAGTGAGCGGCCTAGGGTATATGAAGCTATTAGGAAGCTTGTTGATCAGGGGCGGCAAGTATATATAGTCTGTCCGCTCATAGAGGAATCAGAAAAACTTCAGGCGAAAGCTGCCACGGAGCTAGCTGAGCACTTGGCTAACGATGTGTTTCCAAACTATAGGCTTGGGCTACTCCATGGGCAGATGAAGCCTGCAGAGAAGGATGAGGTCATGAGCCGTTTTCGGGACGGCGAAATTCAGATTCTCGTCTCGACTACGGTAATTGAGGTCGGTGTAGATGTTCCAAATGCCTGCGTAATGGTTATAGAAGATGCTGAAAGGTTCGGCATGGCGCAGCTTCACCAATTGAGGGGACGTGTTGGCAGGGGCGAACATCAATCTTATTGTGTGTTGATTGGAGACCCTACGACCGAAGAGGCTAAGCGGCGACTGGAAGTAATTTCAGCTACCAACAACGGATTCCAGATTGCAGAAGAAGACCTGAGGATAAGGGGGCCAGGAGAGTTTTATGGTACGCGGCAGAGCGGCCTGCCATCGCTTCGAATTGCAGATGTACTGCGGGATGTTAGTATTCTTGAGATGAGCCGTCAGGATGCGTTCGAGCTTGTGAAGTGCGATCCCAATCTGACCGCGCCTGAGCACCAGGGACTGAAGCAGGAAGTGATGAGGAGATTTGAGGGCTACGAATTGGTCTCGGTAAGTTGATGACTAATCTCATTCGATAATGTTAAAAGATGGGTTGGAATAACATGATAAAAGCCGTATATCCCGGCAGCTTTGATCCGGTAACAAATGGGCATATGGATATAATAAAGCGCGCAGCGAGCCTATTTGATGAGCTGATAGTTGCAGTCGCACCGAATATCGGAAAAAAGCCTCTTTTTGATGTCGAAGAGCGCGTTGAAATGCTTCGAGAAGTATGCCGTAGTTTACCAAATGTAAGAGTGGACTCGTTCACGGGTCTTTTGGTTCGATATGCCAAAGCCCAGGGTGCTACGGTAATCGTGAAGGGCTTGAGAGCACTTTCGGATTTCGAGTTTGAGTTTGAAATGGCCTTGATGAATCGCCGCCTCGACTCGGGCATCGAGACAGTTTTCATGATGACAAACGCGGAATATTCATATCTTAGTTCTAGCATTGTAAGGGAGGTAGCTAGTTTCGGCGGCTCTGTGAAGGGCTTGGTTCCGGAGA
This sequence comes from Armatimonadota bacterium, assembly GCA_029907255.1. Classification (NCBI taxonomy): domain Bacteria; kingdom Bacillati; phylum Armatimonadota; species Armatimonadota bacterium. The sequence continues at coordinate 254,455 of JARYMF010000004.1, read as the reverse complement.
TAGTCGAGAAGCGTCTGATTTCTAAATTCAAAGTAGGAGGTTCGGAGGCAGAAGGTTAGATTACCAAGGTGCTTTTTACCATGTGAGGGCACTCCTGGATGTTCGACCGCAACACGGGAACTTCATGCCTTGGTTTTACAGTTTAGACTTCCTAACAGCAAGGGGGGCGATTTAGATAGACACCTTCGAATTGTTGGACAAGCTAGAGGATCTTGTTGAGAACAGTAGGCAATGGTTTAACAAAGCATTCGTCAACGTAGATGATTTCGACGACTTGCTCAAGCGGATTCGTGCTTCGCTTCCGGAGGATATGAAGTCGGCTTCCAGAATAGTGCGCGACGCTGAGCATATTATCAATGACGCTAAGGAACAAGCGGCGCAAATTATTGACGAGGCTAGGGCTGAGAAGGAAAAAATCCTTGAGGAAGCGAGAGCCGAGGCTGCGCGGCTTGTTGACCAAAGTGAAATCAAGCGACTTGCTACAGCTCAAGCTAAAGAAATCATTGCTAGCGCCGAGGAAACTGCTCGAGCCACTAAGTCTGGAGCAGACGAATACGCACGTGAAGTGCTAACGGACTTGGAAAATTTTGTCGGAAAGGTAATGGGCACAATTCAGCGGGGGCGCGAAAAACTGGAAAATAAAGTGGCTGAGGAAAGTAAAAATGAATGATGTAATGGATATCGTATATAAGCGCGCTCGAGAAGCAAAGAAGAGGATTGTGCTACCTGAGGGTACTGACCCGCGCGTTGTCAAGGCTGCAGCTGAAGTTCGAGCACAAGATTTGGCCATCCCTATTATTCTTGGGCCTCCTGATACCGTGCGCCAGCTTGCAAAAGAACAGGGCGTCGACATCTCTGGCATAGAAATTATTGACCCTGCTACATCCCCAAAGCGAGAGCAATATGCGCAACTGCTTTACGAACTTAGGAAGGCCAAGGGGGTAACGCCAGAGCAGGCATATGAGATGGCTGGTGACATACTATATTACGGCGTTTTGATGGTGAAGGCTGGCGATGCAGATGGCGAGGTGTCAGGCGCCACTCATTCAACAGCTGATACTGTGCGGCCAGCTTTGCAGGTGCTTAAGTGTGCTCCGGGCGTAAGTTTGGTTTCGTCATTTTTTGTTATGATTGTACCTGACACGAACTATGGCGAAAAAGGTTTGTTTATTTACGCTGACTCCGGCCTGGTGGTAAATCCCAATGCGGATGAGCTTGCCGAGATTGCCGTCAGTAGCGGAAGGACAATGCGGCAGCTTTTCGATGTAGAGCCGCGCGTTGCTCTTTTGTCATTCTCAACTAAAGGGAGTGCAAAAGGCCCATTAGTTGATAAAGTTGTTGAAGCAACACGCCTTGCGCAGAGAAAAGCACCGGATATGCTAATTGATGGCGAGCTCCAGGCGGATGCTGCCATAGTACCTTGGGTTGCAGAAAAAAAGGCTCCAGGCAGTCCGGTGGCGGGGCGTGCTAATGTGCTTATATTTCCCGACTTGCAAGCCGGAAACATAGCTTATAAACTTACAGAGCGACTTGCGCATGCAAGGGCTTTTGGACCCATTCTGCAAGGGTTATCCAAGCCAGTAAATGACCTCTCTCGGGGGTGCGACTGGGAATCGATAGTAAATGTGGTAGCAATTACCGTAGCACAGGCGGCTTAATCAAAGGAAGAAAAGAAATGTTGGTACTAGTAGTAAACGCTGGAAGTTCGTCATTAAAATACCAGCTTATAGATATGTCGAACGAAAAGGTAATGGCTAAGGGTATTGTTGAGCGCATTGGTGAGTCGGGTCCGAATGGTGCGGAACTTACTCACGAGGCTTTTGGAAAGAAAAAGCTAAAAGTCAAAGCCAATGTTGCCGACCATATGCAAGCCATGCGCCTGGTTTTTGATACCCTTATTAACGAAGAGACAGGGTCGATTAAAGACATTTCGGAAATTTCAGCTATTGGTCATAGGGTTGTCCATGGCGGTGAGACTTTCTTCGACTCTGTTATAATCGACGACAAAGTTGTGGATACAATCGCGCGTCTGACCCAGCTGGCACCATTGCACAACCCGCCAAACTTAATGGGTATCGAAGCCGCGATGCGAATAATGCCAAATGTGCCGCATGTTGCAGTCTTTGATACGGCATTTCACCACACACTCCCTCGGCATGCGTACATTTATGCCCTGCCGTATGAGTTTTACCAAAAACACGGCGTCAGGCGCTATGGTTTCCACGGCACATCGCACAAGTATGTATCCTCCAGAGCTATAAAGATGCTAATGGCACAAGGAAAGGACAAAGAGTCGCTTAAAATAATAACCTGTCACCTAGGAAACGGCGCGAGCATGGCGGCAGTTGTGGGCGGTAAATCCATTGATACGAGCATGGGGCTTACGCCGGTCGAAGGCTTGGTGATGGGAACAAGATGTGGAGATATTGATCCGGCGATAATTCCTTTCCTCCAGAAGGAGCTTGGCTACAGCGCCGATGATATTGATAATATCATTAACAAAAAGAGCGGCTTACTGGGAATTTCTGGCATAAGCAACGATATGCGAGATATTGTTGCTGAGGCAGAAGCAGGCCACAAGCGCTCACAGTTGGCACTCGACATATTTTGTTATAGAATTCGTAAATACATTGGTGCTTATGTAGCGGCAATGGGCGGGCTAGACGCGATTGTGTTCACAGCTGGCATTGGTGAACACTCGCCGACTGTCCGTGCTCGAATATGCGAAGGCCTTGAATTCTTTGGCATCGAACTTGATGCAGAAAAGAATGCTGTGTGTCAGGGCGAGTGTGATATAAGTAAGGAAACAGCCAGAACACGGGTGCTTGTCATTCCAACAAATGAAGAGATTGCTATTGCGCGGGAAACAGTCCGCGTCATTACTGGTGAAAGTGAGAATTCAACATAGATGAAACTTGACCTTTCAGAAATTGTACGAACCCCTGGAATGCAGGTGAGACAGAAAATCGATGAGCCTTTTCATCCTGCTGAATTTGGTTTCGACTGCATCTCGCCTATTACAGGGAGCATAGAGTTTACCAATACTGGCGATGTTTTGCTTGCTAGAGGTAAGGTTGGCGCAAGTGTTAGGTTGCAATGCAGCCGTTGTGTGGTAGACTTTGTTGTCGTGCTTACTGCAAATATCGAGGAGCAATTTAGGTTGGTGCATATGGGCGACCAAATCATGGCTATGCCTTTGGATGAGGAAGATGTGGTAGGTGGGCTTCTTAGCAACAATATATTAGATGTGGAGGAACTCATCAGGCAGAGCCTGTTAACTGAGGTCCCTATCCAACCGCTATGCAAACCGGACTGCAAAGGATTGTGCCCGATTTGCGGCCAAAACCTAAGCGAAGGCCAGTGCTCTTGTCATCAGGAGATGTATAATTCGGCTTTCCAAGCGCTGGCAATTTTGCTAGAAGACGAAGAAGCTGAAGACTAATCACTTTGTGTGTGATTTGAAAGAGGTGAAAATGATTGGCACTTCCTAAAAGGAGACATTCTAAGACCCGACAAGCAAAGCGAAGGACTCACTGGAAGCTGAGCGTTCCGACTGTGGTGGATTGTCCGCGGTGCCATGCGCCGCGTTTACCACACCACGTATGCCCAAGCTGTGGGTTCTACAATGGAAGACTGGTATTGGAAGTAAAGGAAAAAGAGAAAAAGGAATAGCAAGGAGCGGACAAGCCCTCTATGAAGATAGCAGTTGATGCTATGGGCGGCGACTATGCACCAGCCCAAGTAGTGGAGGGAGCGGTTGAGGCAGCCAGCGTCGACCACATTCCAGTTATACTGGTGGGTGATGAGAAAGCCATTAAGCAGGAGCTGGCAAAGTATCCAGCCAACTCGAGGGTCGAGATACGCCACGCCTCTGAAGTAGTAGGGATGGATGAGCATCCAGCAACTGCCATTCGTCGGAAGGTAGATTCTTCCATCGTTGTTGCTGCCAACCTAGTTCTTGCGGGTGAAGCACAAGCCATAGTAAGCGTCGGAAATACTGGTGCGGCTATGGCTGTTGCTTTACTTAAGTTTGGGAGGATACAAGGCATTGACCGTCCAGCTATTTGTGTCCTTTTGCCGACAATAAACGGCAAAGCTATACTAATTGATGCTGGAGCCAATGTTGACTGCTCCGTTGAAAACTTGATTCAATTTGCAATTATGGGCAAGGAGTACGCCGAGCAGGTTTTGAAACTTCCTAATCCACGAATTGGTTTGTTGAGCATTGGTGAGGAACCCACAAAAGGCAATGAAGTCACTAAAGCCACGAATGCACGCCTTAGAGCGACAGCTGGGTTGAACTTTATTGGCAATGTCGAGGGGAAGGATATATTTCGTGGTGTTGCCGACGTAGTCGTTTGTGATGGATTTGATGGCAACATGGTTCTGAAGGTTAGCGAGGGTATGGCAGAGTTTGTTCTTACTTCCATTAAGCAGGAGATTGAACGTGGTATCGTTTCCAAGATAGGAGCTCTGCTTGCAATGCCAGCCCTCAGGCGAGCCAAATCCAAGCTTGACTATGCCGAGTATGGCGGCGCGCCTCTACTTGGCGTAAATGGCGTGTGCGTTATCGGTCATGGGAGGTCGAACGGCCGGGCTATCCGAAATGCAATACGGGCAGCTGCAAAAGCCGTTGAGAATAATGTAGTTGGGTGCATTAGTACGGCACTACAGCAGAGGGGTCTTGCGTGCAGAGGAGATGACCAGCCTGACGCAAGAATAAAACATTACGAGCAAGAATTAAGTGCTGAAGGGAAAGCCTTGCCGAACCAACCTCCCAACGTGAAAGATAATTACTAGGATAGGAGAGCACATGGCGCATAAATCACGACGCGCGGGGATAGTAGGAATAGGGTCATTTGCTCCGCAGAAAGTTCTCACCAATGCCGATTTGGAGAAGATTGTAGATACGACGAACGAATGGATTGTCACAAGGTCGGGAATTCGTGAAAGGCGCATAGTTGAAAATGGAATGGCGGCCTCCGACCTTGCAGTTGAAGCCGCGAAGAAAGCGTTATCGACTGCATCACTGCCTGCAGAAAAGCTTGATTTAATAATCTGCGCCACAATAACCGGTGATTATCCCTTCCCAGCAACTTCTTGTCTAATTCAGGACCGAATAGGAGCCAAGAATGCCGCCGCTTTTGACCTTCAGGCTGGCTGTTCTGGATGGGTTTATTCTCTTTCAACCGCAGCCCAATTCATCGAGACAGGCGCATATGAAAAAATCCTGGTTGTTGGTGTAGATGTTCTTTCCAGCTTTACAGATTGGACCGATCGTTCTACCTGTGTCCTCTTTGGTGATGCTGCTGGTGCGGCTGTGGTTGCACCTGTGGAACCTGATATGGGTTTGCTGTCTTTTTGTCTCGGTGCCGATGGATCTGGCGGCGACCTGCTGAAAATTCCCGCAGGAGGGTCAAAGAATCCTCCAAGCGAAGAAACAGTGCTCAACCGCCAACATTACATTAAGATGGAAGGCAGAGAAGTTTTCAAGTTCGCCGTCAGAATAATGGGTGAAGCCTCGCTAGCAGCATTGGCATCTTCAGGCTTGACGCCGGAAGATGTTAGCCTCTTCGTCCCTCACCAAGCAAATATTCGTATAATTGAGGCGGCGGCAGAGCGATTGAACCTTCCACCTGAGAAGGTTTTTGTTAATGTTCAGAGCTATGGGAACACATCGGCGGCGTCGATACCGCTGGCTTTGGACGAAGCATATCAGCAGGGGCGCCTTAAGTATGGCGATGTAGTCGTGGTAGTAGGATTCGGCGCAGGGCTAACATGGGCGGCCGGTGTAATAAAGTGGACAATGCCATATTTGAAAGAATAGGAAGCGAGCTTCTATGCTAACCCAAAACATGAGAAAAATTGCTTTCGTATTCCCAGGCCAGGGTTCGCAGTATGTTGGCATGGGGAAAGACCTTTATGAAGGATTTCCGGAGGTTCGGGAGATTTATGAAAATGCCGACCGTATTTTAGGGTTCAATCTTAGCCAGCTCTGCTTTTTGGGGCCGGAGGACGAACTTCGTCTCACCTCTAACACACAGCCAGCCATCTTCACAACCAGCATAGCCATTCTTCGTCTTATAGAGAAGCAAGGCATTAGGCCTGATGTAGTTGCCGGTCACAGCATTGGCGAGTATGCTGCCATAGTAGCGGCCGGGGCGTTGTCATTCGAAGATGCATTGCGCCTAGTTCGCAAGAGGGGAGAGCTGATGCAAGAAGCTGGCTTGAAGCAGCCAGGTACTATGGCAGCGATTATTGGCCTTGATGCAGATGAGGTGGTTGGGGTCTGCAGTCGTGCAAGCAGTGCAGGCATTATTGATGTTGCCAACTACAACTCGCCAGGCCAAATTGTTATTTCAGGCGAAACCAAGGCGGTTGAGCTAGCCCTAGAATACGCCCAAGTGGCTGGCGCACGGAAGGTCGTTCCACTGAATGTTAGCGGAGCGTTCCACTCGCGGCTTATGAGTCCTGCTGCGAAGGCATTGGCTGAAGAGTTGAAGAAAACTGCTCTAAAAGATGCTAGGGTTCCCATAATTGCAAATTTTACAGCGGATTATGTTCAAAAGAGCGATGAAATTAGAGATACCCTAGCGCAGCAAATTATTGGAAGCGTTCGTTGGGAAGAAACTATTCGACGCATGGAGGCTGACGGCGTTGAAATATATGTAGAGATAGGACCAGGTAAGGTGCTTGCTGGTCTTATCAAGCGAACTGTTAGCTCGGCTGAGGTGCACAGTGTTGGCGATATGTTATCTCTTAATGAATTTATGAGTAAATTGGGAAATAAGGTTGAGCAAAATTAAAAGAAAAACCATAGAGGGGGATAAATCATCTTGAAACTTGAAGGAAAAGTTGCTATAGTAACGGGAGCTGGAAGGGAAGGCAAAGGAATCGGGCGGTCCATAGCTCTTGCCCTCGCCCGCGAAGGTGCTGATATCGTTATCGCCGACTATGTTGCCGAAGCCGCCGAGGCCGTTGCCGAGGAGGTCAGGTTACTTGGGAGGCGTGCAGTTGCCGTACGTGCAAACGTTGCTAATCCAGCTGATGCCGAAGCTATTGTTCAAAAGGCGTTGGATGAGTTTGGCAAAATTGATATACTTGTAAACAACGCTGGAATCACCAGAGATGCACTTATGATAAAAATGTCTGAGGAAGACTGGGATCTGGTGATTAATACGAACTTGAAAGGTACTTTCAACTGTACCAAAGCAGTCATTCGTCCGATGCTAAAGCAGCGTAGTGGCAAGATTGTGAACGTGGCTTCTGTTATGGGAATCATAGGAAATATTGGTCAGGCAAATTACTCGGCGTCTAAGGCGGGGATAATAGGACTCACAAAAACAACTGCCCGCGAGCTTGGCTCACGAGGCATAAACGTAAATGCGGTAGCACCTGGGTTTATCCAAACTGCGATGACCGATGAGCTGCCTGAAGATATAAGAGAGAATATAAGCAAACAAATTCCGCTGCAAAGGCTCGGGACACCGGACGACGTTGCCGGGCTTATAGTTTTTTTGTGTAGCGAGGACTCATCTTATATCACCGGACAGGTGATAAACGTTGACGGCGGCATGGTAATGTAAGGAGGTGAAAAGGTGTCAACTTTTGATAGAGTAAAGAAAGTTGTCGTCGAGCAACTGGACGTCAATGAAGAAGAGGTAACCGAAGATGCTTCGTTTGTAGATGATCTTGGTGCGGATTCGCTTGACGTTGTGGAGCTAGTAATGGGACTTGAGGAGGAGTTTGATCTGGAAATTCCAGACGAAGACGCGGAGAAAATCGTCACAGTAGCCGACGCAGTTAAGTACATCGAAGAAAAAACTAAAGCATAAGATAAGCATGTGCACGGGCACGGTTAGTAGCGCTTGGTAAGGACGCATTTAACCGTGTCCGTGTTGTAAAATGGCAGGAGAGTTTGATGGAACGAAAAAGGGTAGTAGTAACCGGGATGGCGCCGATTACGCCAGTTGGCACAGGCACTGAGAAATATTGGCAAGCGCTGTTGAATGGTGTCTCAGGAGTTGGGTTGATAACCCATTTTGACGCATCCGATTATTCCACCCAGATAGCGGCAGAGATAAAAGATTTCGACCCTGAGGAGTATATGGACCGCAAAGAAGCAAAGCGAATGGACCGCTTTGCCCAGTTCGCAGTTGCCGCAAGCATTCTTGCAATCCAGGACTCCGGGTTTCAAATAACCGACGAAAACGCTGGACGAGTGGGAGTCTTGATTGGGTCTGGCATCGGTGGGACTAGCACCTGGGAGGAACAGCATAGAACGCTAATTGAGAAAGGCCCCAGGCGTGTAAGTCCTTTCTTTGTCCCTATGCTAATTTCCGATATGGCATCAGGCATGGCATCAATAATTCTCGGAGCAAAGGGGCCTAATCTAGCGATTGTTACTGCTTGCGCAACAGCCACCCATGCTATTGGCGAGGCAGCAAAGATTATTCAGCGTGGTGATGCAGATGTAATGATTGCGGGTGGTTCGGAAGCAGCCATCACGCCACTCGCGGTCGCTGGATTCTGCGCGGCTAGGGCATTTTCGACAAGAAACGACGAACCAGAGCGGGCAAGCCGGCCTTTTGACTTGAACCGCGATGGCTTTGTTATAGGTGAGGGCGCTGGTGTATTGATACTCGAGTCATTAGAGCATGCGCTAGCACGTGGCGCAAAAATCTACTGCGAAATTACAGGCTTTGGTATGAGCGGCGATGCCTTCCATATAACGGCACCAGCGCCAGAAGGTGAGGGAGCAGCGAGATCAATGGCTGCTGCTCTTAAGGATGCTGGCATAAAGCCTGAGGATGTTGATTATATCAACGCACATGGAACGTCCACGCCGGATAATGATAAGACCGAGACGATGGCTATCAAGCGAGTCTTCGGCGATTATGCATACAAAGTTGCAATCAGTTCCACAAAGTCCATGATTGGCCATCTGCTTGGCGCCGCGGGAGCAGTTGAAGCAATCGCATGCATTTGTGCGATTAGAGATGGCATTGTTCCGCCAACAATAAACTATGAGACGCCCGATCCTGAATGTGATTTGGACTACGTACCGAATGAGCCAAGGAAAATGCCTGTAAAAATAGCAATGTCAAATTCATTTGGTTTTGGAGGCCACAACGCAACCCTCATATTGGCTAAATATGAGTAGGAGGATGCCATGCAGATATGCCCTAGATGCGGTTCTGAAAATACAGACAACCGTGCAGCTTGCTGGAACTGCTTTGCCCAGCTGAGCCAGCCTGCGGCAGGCAAGCAGTTTAAGCAACCCGCTAAGGCTCCTGAGACCCAAAGGGAAGAGATTCTGGCGCCACCTCCGACGGAAGCACCACCTTCGCCCGAGGAAACTGCTCAGGCTTCAGAGGTTTCGCCGGAAGAAGAGACTTCTACTTTTGAACTTGCTACTGCGGAAGCAGAAGAAGCAGTTCCAAGTAAAGAAGAAGAGGATTCCGAGCCGTTTGCCCCATTTGTTTTTGACCTTGATAAGGAAACTGAACCTGAAAGTGGTACTTCTGTCAGGGAGCTAGAGTTGAGTCCATCGGACGACATACTGCCGAATAAAGAAGAAGAGCAAGAATAAAAGGAGGCTGTTTATAATGATCTCACAGAGGGCGGCGAGGGTCAACCCTTCGCCAACGCTGGCTATCACCGCCAAGGCAAAAAAGATGAAAGCTGATGGGATAGACGTTATCAGCTTCGGCGCTGGCGAGCCCGATTTCGACACTCCACAGAATGTCAAGGACGCCGCAATAAAAGCACTCCAACAAGGCGCGACTAAATATACTGCTTCGTCGGGCCTTATCGAGCTTAAGCAGGCGGTTGCCGCGAAACTTAAGCGGGACAACGGTTTAGATTATCCGCCAACGCAGATTATCGTATCAAATGGCGCGAAGCATTCTATCTATAATGCCATCCTAGCCCTGTGCGACCCTGGCGACGAAGTCATAATTCCTGCACCGTATTGGGTGTCATATCCTGAGTTTGTAAAGTTGGCGGATGGGGTGCCTGTCTTCGTACAGACAGACGAAAGTACCGGTTTCAGAATGACACCCGATATGCTTTTGGATGCCATCACGCCAAGGACAAAGATTTTAATTTTAAACAGCCCGAGTAATCCTACTGGTGCGGTCTATACTCCCGAAGCTATTGAAGCATTTGCCGAAATTGCCGTTGCGAAGGGCATATATGTTATTTCAGATGAAATATATGAAAAAATCATTTATGATGGCAATAAACATTTGAGCATAGCTTCCCTCGGCGAGGACATAAAGAAGCTGACAGTTACGATAAATGGCCTTTCAAAGAGCCACTCAATGACCGGTTGGCGAGTCGGTTTTGCTGCCGCTGAAAAGGAAATTGTTGATGCAATGGAACGCATCCAGGACAACTCCACATCGAATCCCGTATCTTTTGTTCAGTATGGTGCAATTGAGGCGCTAAATGGCCCTCAAGATTTCACCGAAATGATGGTTCGAGAATTCAATGAGCGGCGCAAGGTCATGGTGGCAGGCTTGAACGCAATCCCTGGAATTGTATGCCCAGAGCCCGGCGGTGCATTTTACGTTTTCCCGAACATATCAGGCATCATCGGCAAAACGTACGATGGCGGGGTGATAACTGGGTCAGACTCATTTGCAGAATATCTACTCAGCGGCGACTCGAAGGTTGCTGTCATACCGGGGTCGGGATTTGGCGCCGACCAAAACATTCGGTTATCGTATGCAACCTCAATGGAAAACATTAAGGAAGGAATCAAGCGAATCGCTGAGGCTGTAGCGAAACTTAAATAATGGGGGCTGTATGCCGCTTTCACCGCTGGCGAGAGTAGCTCGAAAGGTAAAAATAAAGAAGGAGAATTGGGGCATTTTGTGGCAAGCCCTCACGCACAAATCATACTTGGGTGAAGTCTCCGGGATAGAGAGTAATGAAAGGTTGGAGTTCCTTGGTGATGCCGTGCTCGGCATGATAGTCTCGGAGCATCTATTCGCCAAGTTTACAGAGAAGCGGGAGGGCGAACTAGCAAAAGCAAAAGCTGTTGCAGTGAGCGAGCCGGTTCTAGCTGAGGCGGCAAAGAAGCTTCTAATACCTGATGCTTTGCTTCTTAGCACTGGCGAGGAAGCCTCAGGCGGCAGAAACCGGCCGTCAATCCTTGCCGATGCATTCGAAGCAGTGATTGCGGCGGTATATTTAAGCGAGGGACTCGATGTTGCAAGACAAGTGGTGCTAAGCGTTCTTCGTCAGACTTTGGAGGACATTGAGCGTGAGGAGCACCATCGGAATTACAAGTCCCTTCTTCAGGAATTGAGCCAGAGCCTCTACAAGCGAGCACCAAGATACGTCGTCATTAGCGAGTCTGGAGCTGACCATGATAAGACTTTTGTGGTCGAGGCCCAGCTAGATGGCATATCGCTGGGTGTTGGAACTGGAAAAAGCAAGAAGCAGGCAGAGCAAGCGGCGGCATTTGAGGCGCTTCAACATCCACATTTCGATAAGTTGCAGAGGAAGGAATAGTAAGCATGAAGGAAGCTCGAGCGGAGATAGGCGTTTACGGTGGCTCAGGTTTTTATTCTTTTCTTGATGATGTTGATGAAATTAAGGTCGAGACCCCATATGGCGCGCCAAGTGATTTAATTGCGTTGGCGACGGTTGCTGGGAAAAGAGTAGCATTTCTTCCAAGGCATGGCCGCCGTCACCAGCATCCACCACATATGATTCCCTACCGTGCGAATGCCTTTGCAATGAAGAAGCTTGGCGTATCGAGGATTATTGCTCCCAGCGCTTGCGGAAGCCTTCAACCGCATATCAAACCAGGCGACTTTGTGGTCTGCGATCAATTTGTTGACCGAACTTCGGGAAGGAAAGACACCTTCTATGACGGCCCCATTACGACACACATTATGGGTGCAAATCCATATTGTAGCCAACTACGCAAGCTGGCAGTGGAAATTATCAAATCAAACGGCATAACATGCCATGAGCAAGGTACGGTCGTTGTAATTCAAGGCCCAAGATTTTCGACAAAGGCTGAGAGTAGTTGGTACACAAAAATGGGCTGGGAAGTCATCAATATGACTCAATACCCTGAGGTAATACTTGCTCGTGAGCTTGAAATGTGTTATGTGAATATCTCGCTAGTTACCGATTGGGATGCAGGATGTGTTGGGCTACCTGGCGTGGAGCCGGTAACAGCTGAGGAGATTATCAAGGTGCTTGAGGCAAACAATGAACGCGTTCGGAAGGTTATTTTGCAGATGATTGAAAAGATGCCCGTGGGGCCCTGTGACGAATGTGGCAAGGCGTTGGAGCATGCAAGGTTGGATTAATATTTAGTCAGGGAGGCAAGGTTTAGATTTAGGAGGGTTCTTGATTCGGCAAGTATGAGTTTCATGGAATATTGGCTAAAAATTCTGTTCGCATGCCTGGTGATTCCGTTTGCCGCAATAGCTGCGTCGAAACCTAATGCTCCAAAGGCTGAAGGCTACCGAGGAATCTGGTATTCAAATCAGCCCTCTGGTGATGAATATGCATTTAAATATAGTGGTGGGCTCGGAACATACTGTGCCGACCATATACCTCTGGCTATCTATGCTCCGAAGGCAGGCAAAACGTTTTTTGTCTATGGTGGTTCAAAGGGCCTAGAAAATCCAAAACCGCTCCTAGAAATAGTTGGCTATTACGACCACAAGACAAAAAGGGTTCCAAAACCAACCATTGTAATGGAGAAAGGGACGGCGGATGCGCACCACAATCCCGTAATCTCGATTGACAAAGATGGTTATCTTTGGGTGTTTTGCGCATCACATGGCGGCAAGGATGGTTTCATATACCGAAGCGACGCTCCCTATTCTATTGACCGCTTTGACCGAATCATGCAGCGCGAGTTTAGCTATCCTCAGCCTTGGTATTTCGAGGATTTTGGTTTTGTATTCCTCTTTACCAAATACACCCGTGGGCGGGAGCTCTATGTGAGCACCAGCGTAGATGGTAAGAAATGGACTCAGGACCGCAAGATTGTCGGCTTTGACGGTCACTATCAAGTGAGTTGGAAACACAAAAAGAAATTGGGAACGGCGTTCAACTGGCACCCACAGGGCAACTTGAACGCTCGCACAAATCTCTATTACATAGAGACCCGCGATTACGGAAGAACATGGGTGAATGCAGCCGGAAAACCGCTTAAAATACCGCTTGAAACTGTTCAAAACGATGCTCTTGTGCATGATTACCAAAAAGAAGGTTTTCTAGTATATATAAACGATGTCAACTTTGACCGGGATGGCAATCCAGTCATATTCTACGTATTGAGTAGGGGATTCGAGTCCGGTCCCAAGAATGGGCCGCGTACCTGGATGACTGCCCGTTGGAATGGCAAGCAGTGGGAAATTCGCAGAGTAACAACTTGCGACCACAATTATGATATGGGGTCGTTATATATCGAAGACGACGGAGTATGGCGAATCATTGGCCCTTCTGACCCTGGGCCGCAGGCATGGTGCACGGGCGGCGAGATGGTAATGTGGATTAGTCGAAATCAAGGGAAAACTTGGGTAAGGGTTCGCACACTCACAAGGGATAGCAAGCACAATCATACATACGCTCGCCGGGTTGTTGATGCCCATCCCGATTTCTACGCCCTCTGGGCAGATGGCAATGCACTCAAGCCATCAGAATCTCACCTTTATTTTGCTTCGAAAACAGGAGATGTTTATGCTCTGCCCTTTACCATGCGGGCAGAAACCGAGAAACCTCAACGGGTAGCAGGCACTCATAAGTAATATCCAATTTTTTGTATAGCAGAAGACTTGCCGCTGAATTAAGTAGTTTCTCCTATTTTCTCCTCGATTTTATAGGCTTTAGTGAGTTAGCATTGAAAATGTTCTGCGTTACCTGAGGCCCTTTCATTTGCTTGACCGATGAGCGCGCAACGTGATAGGATACTTCAAAGTTAGCTCAGAGGGATCAGCAAGTCTTGAAAGATGTAGTATTGTTATCGGGTAATGAAGCTATCGCCCGCGGTGCCTTCGAGGCGGACGTTCGGGTGGCGGCAGGATACCCCGGAACCCCAAGTACCGAGATACTTGAAAACATAGTTCAATACAGCTCGATTTATGCCGAATGGGCACCAAATGAGAAAGTCGCTTTTGAAGTTGCGCTCGGAGCCGCATATGGTGGCGCTAGGGCTCTGGCGGCCATGAAACATGTTGGCGTGAATGTGGCTTCAGATCCTCTTCTTACTGCTTCCTATACGGGTGTCAATGCTGGCTTTGTACTAGTAAGCGCTGACGACCCAGGTATGCACAGCTCGCAAAATGAGCAAGATAATCGCCATTACGCTCGGTTTGCCAAGATTCCAATGTTTGAGCCAAGCGACAGTCAGGAGGCAAAAGATTTCACTGTCCGGGCGTTCGAAGTCAGCGAGGAATACGATACGCCGGTATTGCTCCGAACAACCACACGCGTGAATCACGGCAAGTCGGTTGTCAGACTTTCAAAGCCAAAGGTTAATACAAGAGGACGATTTGAGCGCAATTTTTGCAAATACGTGATGGTTCCTGCCCATGGGATCAAGCGCCACGCGGTTGTTGAGGAACGTCTCATTCGACTTAGGGATTTATCAAATTCTATTGATTTGAACTTCATCGAATGGGGTGATTCCTCCATAGGGATAATCACTTCAGGAGTAAGCTACCAATATGTAAAGGAAGTACTTCCTGAAGCTTCAGTGCTGAAGCTGGGTATGACGTATCCACTTCCAGATAAGCTAATACGAAATTTTGCTGGAAAGGTCAAAACGCTTTACGTCGTTGAGGAGCTTGATCCATTTCTTGAAGACCAGATTCGGGCACTGGGCATAAGTGTCATTGGGAAAGACCGCTTCCCAAGAATTGGCGAGCTTAATCCGACATTGGTAGCAATGGGTTTAGGGGTTGAAATACCCAAACAAGAGGCGGAAACCGTACCTGTTCCCCCGCGGCCCCCAACACTTTGTGCTGGATGTCCACACAGGGGATTCTTTTATGTTCTTCGCAAGCTTGGAGCGATTGTAACGGGTGATATTGGCTGCTACACATTAAGCGTTCTTCCGCCGCTTGAAACTATGGATACGTGCGTATGTATGGGGGCTTCCATCGGGAATGCTCTTGGTATTAAGAGAGCAATGCCGCAGGATGACAGCAGACCGGTGGTAGCCGTAATTGGAGATTCGACCTTCGTACATGCTGGAATACCTGGCCTAATTGACGCCATTTACAACGGTACGGCGATAACAGTTTGCATTCTCGATAATCATACGACCGCTATGACTGGCGGTCAGAATCACCCCGCGTCCGGCAAGACGCTTCGAGGAGAAGATGCGCCACGCCTTGATTTAGTGGCTTTGGTTCGGGCGGTTGGCGTTGAAGATGTGTACATTGTTGATCCTTACGACCTCGCCTCCCTTGAAGCGGCGCTTCGCGATGCAATACAAGCTGGGAAGCCTTCGGTAGTAATTACCAATCGCCCGTGTCTTTTAATTGATAGAAAGATTAAAAGGAAAGCTGTCGCAGTTAATCTGGAAGCTTGTACTGGTTGTGGTCTCTGTTTCAAGCTTGGCTGCCCAGCAATCGAGTCCATACGTGCAGATGGGAATAGACGGAAAGCCAAAATAAATGCTGATTTGTGTTCAGGATGTGAAGTCTGTATTCAAATCTGCCGTTCGGCTGCAATTCAATGTGAGAAAGAATGAGTAATAACACAATGAACATACGACTGGCAGGTGTTGGAGGCCAGGGCATTCTTGTTGCGAGTGAAATCTTGTGTGACGTGCTTCTTGCAAGTGGCCTGGATGTGAAGAAGACGGAAGTTCACGGAATGGCTCAGCGTGGCGGCACAGTTATTAGTGATGTTCGTTTTGGCCCTAAGGTCTATTCGCCGATAGTTCCTGAAGGTAAGGTAGATATACTCCTGGCGTTCGAGCAGATGGAGGCACTCCGATATCTTCATTCACTTAAACCGGGGGGCACGGTAATAGTAAATGAACAACGGATATTCCCTTCATCGGTTGCTTTGGGCAAAATAGATTACCCAGCGGAAATTGAGAAATACCTAATGACTGTTGCAGCAAATGTTATCTCGATTAATGCGCTGGCGTTGGCTAAGAAAGCTGGGTCGGTGAAAGCTGTAAATGTTTGCCTTCTGGGCGCACTGGCGACGTGTCTAAATATAAAGGAACCAATTTGGGAGGCTGTCATAACTGAGAAGTTTAAGGGCAGAAACCTAGATGCAAATCTCAGGGCTTTTGAGCTGGGGCGCGAGGCATCCTTAACGAGAGATTTGAAGTTAGGAGTGGTGATTCCTAAATGATTTGGAATAAAGAAGCTGAGTGTATGCCAGTAGAACAGCGAAGGGAACTGCAGTCGGCACTGCTTCAGAAAACAGTTCGGCGCTGCTATGAGAAGGTTCCAGTCTATCGAAAAAAGTTCGATGAGGCTGGAATCAAGCCAGAGGATATACGCTCGGTTGATGACATTAAATATCTGCCCTTCACAACGAGGGAGGATTTAATCGAGAACTACCCATTCGGCATGTTTGCCGTGCCTATGGAGGAAATCGTGCGCATACATTCGTCCTCAGGCACCACTGGCAAGCCCAAAGTCGTTGGCTATACCAAGAACGACATCAACGTTTGGGCGGAGGTGATGGCTAGAACAATCGGATGTGGTGGTGCTGGGAAGAACGACATTGTCCAAAATGCGTATGGCTATGGCTTGTTCACTGGTGGATTGGGCATCCATTACGGGGCAGAGAAAATTGGTGCCACGGTTATTCCGATTTCCGGTGGTAACACAAAGCGGCAGATTATGGTCATGCAGGACTTTGGTTCCACTATGCTTGCTTGCACGCCTTCCTACGCATTGTATATCGCAGATACCGCAGCTGAGATGGGTGTTGATATTCGGAAGCTGCCGCTAAAATATGGAATTTTTGGCGCGGAGCCTTGGACCGACAGCCTCCGCAAAGAAATTGAAGAAAAAATGGGAATCCGAGCAACCGACATCTACGGTCTAAGCGAAATCATCGGTCCTGGCGTTTCTAGTGAGTGTGAAGTTCAGAATGGCTTGCACGTATTTGACGACCATTTCCTGCCAGAAGTGATTGACCCTAATACGCTTGAAGTCCTTCCTCCAAACACGCCTGGTGAGCTTGTGTTTACATCATTAACCAAGGAAGCTTTTCCGATTATCCGCTATCGGACCAGAGACCTTTCCATGCTAATGATAGACCCGTGCCCATGCGGTCGCACTCATTTTAGAATGGGAAGAATCACTGGTAGGACGGATGACATGCTTATCATCCGCGGAGTGAACGTCTTTCCAAGTCAGATTGAAAGTGTATTGCTTGGGGTTGAAGGCATTGCACCTCATTACCTTATCGTTGTTGACCGAGTTGATTCCCTTGACTCTCTTGAGGTTTGGGTTGAGGTTAGCGAAAAAGTCTTTTCAGACGAAATTAAGGTATTAGAAGCCCTTGAAAAAAGGATTGAGCGTGAAATCGAGAGTGTCCTCGGCTTGAGCGTGGCAGTCCGGCTAAAAGAGCCAAAGACTATCGAGCGAAGCGAGGGAAAGGCAAAAAGGGTTCTGGATAAGCGGCCGAAAACGTAGGACACGAGGCTCGTTTATCACTTGATGTCTTGGTCTCACTTTAAAGGAGGCAAACAATGAAAGTCAAGCAGCTTTCGATATTCTTAGAAAATCAGTCAGGCCGTTTGGCTGAAGTGGCAGGTGCACTCGGCTCCGAGGGAATTAATATTCGTGCGCTCTCGCTTGCTGATACGTCGGGTTTTGGTATACTTCGATTGATTGTAAATGATATTGCAAAGGCCCGCAAAGTGCTTCAGGATAAGGGTTTTATTGTGAAAGAGACCGATGTAATTGCCGTTGAAGTGCCTGATTGTCCTGGTGGCCTTGCAAGTGTTTTGAATGCTTTAGCGGCTGAAAAAATTAACATTGAGTATATGTATGCGTTTGTCGAGAAATCATCGAAGGATGCTATTGTAATTTTCCGAATCGAAAACATTGATGAGGGGATAAGAGCACTGCTATCGAAAGGCATAAACGTCCTTACTGCAGAACAAGTGTACGCACTTTAATCTTTGAAATAAAAGGTAGTGGAGCTGTTTATCACTCCACTACCTCAACTAGTCATATGCGAGAGGAGGCTATGGTCGTATATTTATTCTCCTTTTTCCTCTCGCAGGGCTCGCTCACCGCGCTCGATCAGTTTTTTAACCATGTAGCCACCGAGCTTTCCAGCTTCCTCTGTGGTCATTTCCGGGCCGATTCGCTGGATTCCCAGCTCGCGGCGTACTTCCTCTTCGAGGCGCTTCATCATCTCCTCTTCCTCCACCTGTATCACCTCCCTTTTCTATGGTGTTTCAAACGCAAAACGGCATTGCAGCTTTGTGGGTGAAATTCAGTCCATCTCAAAGACATGAATGCTTTTTCCAATATAGGCTTTAGCCTAAACCAGGAATTTGGGCTCAACGGCAGCGATTTTTTGAGAAAATTTGATAGTTTTGGTTGACAATACAAAGAGTTTTGGGTATAAGTTAAGTAACTAAATCAATAAGTATCTTAATCTTCTGCAGGGTTCCTTCGGAGGATTATGTTGATGAAAAAGGACTCGATAGCCTACGCTGAGCATGTGCTTGATCTTTTTACTGAGATTTTGCACAAAGCAATCATAGTTGGCCCACTCCGCGAGGTTGGTCTGGGTATTACTCCCGCACTGGCGCAGGGGATTCAGTTTATACACCAGCATGGTGTATGCTCTGTTAAGGATATTGCCGAGGGGCTTTCGATGACGTATTCGGCTGCGAGCCAGCTTGCTGATCGTCTTGTAAAGAAGGGTTTGGTCACTCGCCGCGAAAATGCACGCGACCGCAGGCTAACCGAGATTGAATTAACAGATGAGGGGTTTAAGCTTGCTGAGAAGATTAGACTGCGGCGAGTAACCGAAATGTCTCGAATACTGGGCCGCATGAGACCTGCTAGTCGGGAGATGCTCGTGCAAATTTTAGAGGATTTTATCACAGCGGTTATAAAGGATGATAGGACGGCGCTTGAAGTTTGCTCTCATTGCGGCCGAGACCATATGCCGGAATGTGTAATCAACGAGGTATATCAGGCGGCTACCGGAATGCCAATCCGGCGAACTTAATTGGCCGATTAGGAGGAAAAGAACATGAGCATTCAATACAGCGAAAAGGTCATGGAGCATTTTATGAATCCTCGCAACGTAGGCGAGATTCCAGATGCCGATGGCATAGGCAATGTTGGCAATCCTGTATGTGGCGACATTATGCGGATGTACATAAAAGTCAAAGATGGGGTAATTGTAGATGCAAAGTTTAAAACTTTCGGGTGCGGTGCTGCAATTGCCACCAGCAGTATGGCGACAGAGATGATAAAGGGCAAGACAATAGAAGAGGCTCTGAAGCTCAGCAACAAGGCTGTGGCTGAGGCGCTAGGAGGCTTACCGCCGGTTAAGATGCACTGCTCAGTCTTGGCAGAGGAGGCAATTGAGGCTGCTATAGATGATTATCTAAGGAAAACTACCGGCAAAGGCCTCGATTTTGAGAAGAATAGATATCTAAAATAAAGATGAACTAGGAGGAAATCAAATGCGAGAAAAGGTTGAAGAAGTACTGAATGAGATTAGACCAGCTTTGCAAGCCGATGGTGGGGATATCGAACTAGTAGATGTTAATGAGGAGACTGGCGTTGTAACGGTAAAGCTTGTCGGAGCATGTGCGGGGTGTCCAATGTCCCAAATGACTCTGCAGATGGGCGTCGAGCGCGTGATAAAATCAAGGATCCCCGAGGTGCAAAAGGTTGAGGCTGTACCATTTGCTGGCACAGCGGTGGATCTTTAAGAAGAATAAAAAAGAGCGTTGGCAGTTTGTCAGGTAGTGGAAATTTCCCTTTACTATTGAACTAGGGGAACTAATCGAGTGGCGCTAGAATACTAGATTAAATCAACCACCTTTGAAGGAGGTGGCTTAGCTTGTTCGAGACATTAAAGCGAGATATACAGGCTGTAAAAGAAAGAGATCCAGCGTGCCGTAGCACGCTTGAGATAATTACGTGCTACCCGGGTTTTCACATACTCTTTTTCCATCGACTGGCGCATTGGCTGTGGAATCATCAGTTAAAGTTGCTTGCTCGGATTATTTCCCAAATTGGGCGTTTTTTCACGGGCATCGAAATTCACCCAGGAGCCAAGATTGGACCAGGCTTTTTCATTGACCATGGCATGGGCGTGGTGATTGGCGAGACGGCAGAGATTGGCGAGAACGTTACCCTCTACCATGGGGTGACTTTGGGCGGCACTAGCTGGAAAAAGGAAAAGCGTCACCCAACAATTGGCAATAATGTGGTGATAGGCGCGGGCGCAAAGATCCTAGGACCATTTAAGGTGGGCGATAACAGCAGAATCGGTGCTGGTTCGGTAGTGGTTCATGAGGTTCCGCCAAATTCAGTTGTTGTCGGTGTGCCTGGCCGTGTGACGTATCGAGATGGTCGAAGAGTCGTAGGGGAAATTGACCTAGAGCAACACGAGCTTCCCGATCCCGTCGCGAAAGCTGTCGAGTGCATCCTAGAGCGGCTTCGCCATTTGGAGGATGAGATAAAGAAGCTCAAGGACACGGCTCATCTAGGTGAAGCTGTGGAGGAAAACAAGGTCTGATGGTGTAAAGAAAAGCCCCGGTCGGGTAGGAAACGCCCGGCCGGGGCGATGGAAGGAGGTCGGATTGCTAGGGTATATACCCGTGGAACGCTGGTCCTATACAAACCCCCTTGTGTTCGCTTCAATTTTTTGACGCTTAAGTTTAGTTAAAAGTTCCAAATAGCTATATTTTTTAGCTGAATATTCGCCAAGAGTATGCTTTTAGTTAATAGCTGCTTCCTCGTTGGCATAAATCTTGCACGCTCAATTCTTGGAGGTGCCCCACATGTTTATAAAACGTCACCACAGCCGTTTGATATTCTTGCTTGCTATCTCCTTTATGCTCTTTGTTTCTAACTTAGCAAAAGCCGAATGCCTCATATTTTCGGACAGCTTCGATGATGGCGATTGGACTCACAACCCGAAGTGGGAATTCTCAATCGAAGGTCCGATTACTGTGAGCAATGAGCGCTCGGTGTCGCCTCCTTATAGCCTGAAGGTTTCAACAAACAACCAGCAGGGAGCAATATATGCATATTCTTGCCTTACTTCAGCTACTCAAAGCTTTTCGTGCACATTTAACTTGTACATAGAATCTATGGGCGATGAAGCGATTCCATGGTGTCTTCGATCAACCAGCGGCGGTATCGCGGCAATCATTTTCATACTGCCAGGCGGAACAGTTCAGCTGTTTGTCTTGGATTCCACCAGCGGTTGGAGTGGGAAGGCATCAAACGTTCCGTTCCCTCTTACTTATGGAGCTTGGCATTCATTTCGGATTACATATGATGGCTCAATAACCAATTTGTATCTCGATGGCCATACAAATCCAGATGCTAGTGTGGCACAGCCGTACGTGTATGTGCCGTCACGAGTGAGCATTGGAAACATCAGCTTGCCGCACACGAGCACCTTTTATGTTGATGACTTGGCGTTTTACACCCCCAATCAATATGAACCCGGCCGAGTCTACGTACAGGTATGCTCCGATACCTCAACCGGCGGAATAAATGTGAATAACCACTATAATAATTTTCCTGCGGATGATTATACATACACTTCTCCAGAAGGCCAGGGAGCGCAAGTTATGGCTGAGTCATATAGAGAAGGCCTTCGAGACAGCCTTGGCAATCCAATTAAGTTCACATGGTATATGAATTTGGGTTCTTTATATTCTTGTGGTGTGAGCACCGGACCACTTTTACCTCTTGACCTTATGGTAGACAACCATGGCGACTCGATTGAGCGGTGGGGTGATGAGTTAGCATATCACTATCATACGTGGATATGGAGCGACCCAGATGGGGATTCGGTGTATCATTGGAATCAGGCGCCTGACTTTACATATTGCGTAGATGACTTTGAGACAACTGTTGCTCACATGATTCTTGATCGAATGTTCTATCCTTCGTCATTTAGGAGCGGTTGGCATGGCATGGATAACTTTTTCCAGTCATATCTCGACGATTGGTTTCCATATCGTTTTGAGAATGCCTGGCCAGCTTATCGCGAAGATCCGACAGAGCCTGTTGACAACGTTTACGATTGGAGGCGTGCTCCATCTGAATGGGTGCCTTATCATCCCGATGCAAATGACTATCAGGTGCCCGGCAATCTGCGTGGTTGGGAATCGCGCTGTGCGTATATGAACAGCATTACAGCGTCCGAGGTGGAAAATATTTTTCTAAAAGCACTTGCCGGTACCACTCAAATTGTTACAGCATTTTCGCATCTAAAAGAGGCAGATTTCCCGACGCAGGTGGCGAACCTGCATGCTCGACTTACTGATGCAGCTGATAAAATTCCATGCGTTAAATTTGAATATCTTACGGGTCGCGAATGCATGATGAAATGGCGAAAAGGAACGGATGTGACGCCGCCAACAATCCAATATTCAGTCTCTGATTCAGGGAGTGTTCGCACCGTAACTTTTAGCACCGATGAAGAGATATATCAGGTTCAGCCATTTGTCGCACGAAAAGGCAATGATGGGTCGTACGCCCGGATGGATAGCGTGAAGGTTGGAATAAACCAGTGGCGCATTCAATATGATCTTTTGGATACTGTGGCAATTGCAGTTGGGGTTACGGATTGGTTTGGCAATCCGCGCGTTCAGTTTTTCCCTGTTCCCTTGAGGATTGGAGATACGCATGTTAGCACAACTACCGATTCGGCAGAGGTAACCTGGACGACAAATAACCCGGCAGACTCAAAGGTTGAGTACCAGCTTGCTTCATCGGGCGGTACGACGAGTGTTTACTCGAGCAAGAGGGTTCTGAAGCATCGGGTGGTTTTGACGGGTCTCATGCCTGGGAGTGTCTATAAAATAAGCATTTCATCGGAAGATGAGTTTGGTGAGCTGGCCGAGGTTAGGGATATCTATGTCCTAACAAAGCTATCTGGTGCTGTTGTAATAGACAACGTTGATGCAGGCTTTTCCACAGTTGGGAGCTGGTCTACGGGCTCAACTGCTCCTGGGAAATATGGCTCTGACTATCGTTATGCGATGACTAGCCCCACTGGTACCTCAAATGCGTACTGGACGTGGCAAGTGGCAGAAACTGGCATTTATAGAATCTGCGCCTGGTGGTCGGAGGGAACAAACCGTTCCACAACTGCGAGATACTCGGTCATCTATGGTGGAACTGAGGAAGAAAAGATAGTCAATCAGCAAACTAATGGAGGCAAATGGAATACGCTAGGAATATATTATTTGGAAGCAGGGAACACAGTTCAGGTTAAGTTATCAAATAACGCGCCATCAGGATATGTGGTAATTGCAGATGCAGTAAAGTTTGAGCAGGCGTATACTTCTATATCGAACATCGGACTGGCACGGCATTTGGAAGACGGGAATAGTATTCGAATTTCGAATGTTGCAGTCACGGCCGTGTTTGATTCGGCATTTTACATTGAAGAGATTGGGCGCTCGGCTGGTTTGAAAGTAGAAGGCTCTGGTGTCAGCGTCGGCGATATAGTGCAGGTATCTGGCGAACTTGCAACAATTGGTGGCGAGCGCACGATAATTAATCCGCTAGTGGAAAAGATGGAAGGGAATGCTTTTCTTAAGCCACTTGCAATTACAGCCAGAGATATAAACCTTGGTGCTTGCGAGGGTGTGACGACCGCAGGACTGCTGGTTACAGTTTGGGGTAAGGTGAGTTCCGTTGGCGTTGATTACTTCTATGTGGACGATGGCTCATCCCTAGAGGATGGCAGCTCAAACGTCGGGCTCAGGGTTGATGCTTCTGTCTTGTCATCTCCGCCTCAAATTGGCGATTTTGCAGTGGTCACGGGTGTGGTCGGAGCACAAAATCTCGATGTCGGGACGGTTCCTATAATCCGCCCGCGCAATAGTGCCGAGATAATTTTTTACTAAATATTGAATAAATGTTCAATTTTCTCCGCCTATTGGGAACATTTGAGCCATCACAGCCGTATAAATAAATAAAATGCACACATTCGTGATGCAGTTTGCTCCTTTCCAAATACCTCCTTGCCCAGGCCGGGCCGCCGGTTGTTGAATAGGTCCCGAGCGCCGGCGACTCGGCTAGTTTTGAGCCCCGTTTCTTCGGGGCTCTTTTTTTATCATTTTTGGTTCAAAATTCCAGAATCAGGTATTATTAACAGTTATCTACGATATTCCAAGTGGCTAAAATATACGGTGTTGCTGAACTGGGGGTGCTTTGAGAACTAGGAAAATGAAGTGTTCAAATAGATTTTAATGCAAAGTGTGAACACTGTATGAATTGAGGATGGGTATTTTCAACATAGGTGGAACCTTTTTTGGCGATTTGTTGTCAAACTTAAATGGATGTGCCCCTAGCAGAGGGTGCACTACAGAGGGGGCGAGAAGCGGTTCAAATGGCTAGCGCCAACGGGGGGTTGGAATCTGCTCTCGCCTCCGAGATACGTAACGTGCTGGAAGCAAGAAAGCCGGCTAAAAGGCCGGCTTTCTTGCTTTGTCAAGGAGTATAAATTCAAGAGAGGGGTTTTAGAAGCAAAACCAATCCTTTTGTGAAAATTGGGTGAAATGGTATTTAAGGGTGGGGCAACTAATTGCCTCACCCTTAAAATACGATTAAGTATTGCCTTTTAATTTTGGTTGAACTGCACAAGTTTTGCGGTTTCTATGCCATCTAGCTTTCTAATCTCATCCATTACTAGGTCCGGCACTGGGTCGTCAACGTTTAGAACCATTACTGCTTCCTTGCCGATGCCTGCTCTGCCAACGTGCATCCCGGCGATATTTATGTTGTGGTTACCGAGAAGTGTCCCTACTCGGCCGATAACTCCCGGTTTATCTATGTGGGTCGTGACAAGCATTGCTCCGTCGGGAACTACGTCAATCATAAATCCATCAATCTTTACTATCCTGAAATCTCTTTTTCCGAAGACAGTTCCCTCAATTAGCTTTTCGCCCCTGTCGGTCTTTACCTTGACGGCTAGAAGGCTGGTATAGTCTTCTGGTCCTACGCTCTTGCTTTCTGTAATCCGAATGCCTCTTGATTCGGCAATGACTGGGGCGTTGACTAGGTTCACCGGTTCTGTAAGAATCGGTTGGAGCAGGCCTTTTAGTACAGAGCGTCCGACCGGGCCATACTCCATAGTGGAAAGATCGCCGCAGTAAGCAATTTCGATAGACTTGACAGCACCATCCGTAAGTTGTGTTGCCATCATACCAATCCGTTCGCCTAGAAGCATGAATGGTTCCACTGCAGCTAGTACTTCGGCGCTCAGGGCTGGCATGTTTACTGCACTGCGAGCAGGCTTGCCATTAAGGACGTCCACAATCTGCTCAGCAACGTCAATTGCAACATTAATCTGAGCTTCCTCGGTTGATGCTCCTAAGTGTGGAGTAGTGATTGCTTTGTCCAACTTGAGTAACGGGTTGTCTGGAGGAGGTGGTTCTGACTCGTAAACGTCGAAGGCTATTCCTGCTACCTTGCCTTCCTCGACTGCTTTTGCCAGGGCGGCTTCGTCGACAATTCCTCCTCGGGCAACATTAATGATGCGTACTCCGGGCTTCATTTTTGCAATCTCATCTTTGCCGATTGAGCCCTTTGTATCTTTTGTTGCTGGTACGTGAATTGTAATGTAGTCACTTCTTCTAAGGAGTTCATCCATGCTAACAAGCTCGACGCCTATCTTGCTGGCGTACTCTTCGGAAACGAATGGATCGTATGCTATGATGTCCATCTCGAAGCTTTGCGCCCGCTTGGCAACAGCGCTTCCAATCTTTCCAAGCCCATAGATACCTAGTGTTTTTCCATAGAGCTCATTACCGACGAATTTGCTTCGTTTCCACTCGCCAGCGCGCAATGAGGCATGCCCTTGGGGAATATTCCGTGCGAGAGCTAACATCATTGCCATTGTAAGCTCAGCAGCAGCAATGGTGTTCCCGCCGGGTGAATTGACAACAATGATTCCTTTCTCGGTGGCAACAGGGACATCAATGTTGTCTACGCCGACGCCTGCCCGGCCGATGATTTTCATGTTCTTTGCCGCTTCGAGAACATCGGCTGTGACTTTTGTCTCGCTTCGAACAATCAGAGCATCATAGTCGCCGATAATCTCGATTAACTTGGATTTCTCCAATCCGGTCTTTACATCTACGTCGAAATGCTTCTGGAGAATTTCAATTCCTTCTTTTGCGACAGGATCGCTTACTAAGATCCTTGGCATACCCACCTCGTCCTTCCAGTTCTTGCCATCTACCCCTTTGGCACATATGCGGGGCATGCCTGGAGTAGCCGGCAATTAATTAATGCGAACAATGAGATGATACACCAAGCTAAGTGGAAATGTCAACCGAACTATTGGCCATGCTCGAGCCGCATCTCGGGAGCGGACCGGCGGATGTAAAAAGGAACGAGGGAAAGGGGGTCGGATGTTTCACCGGCGGCAATTTTTTCTGAGGTCAGCCTTGCTAGAATTGAAGCCTTTGGATAGGAAAGCCATTTGGATGCCGGGACTACCCGGTCGCCGAGCGACTTGCTTAGCTCCTCCAATGCGTCCTCTACGCCGTCCCCGCAGAAAATGATTCTGCGCTCTGATTTCTGGCTTTCTATTTTGGGATGTGGGAAGAGACTTTGGGCCATCTTAATTACTTCATTTATTGGTCCAGCCGAGTAGTCGGTAATCTGCTTAATTTTCCCATCGCATGTGTTAAAGAAAGCCCAGTATACCTCACCCTTTCGAACTTTCACAAGCGGACAGACGGTCGCATTGGGAAGGTAATCGAATTGGTAGGCAAGAAGGTCAAGTGTGATGATTCCAACGATTGGGATATTGAGCACTTGTGCAAGGGTCTTTGCTGTTGCAACTCCAATTCGCAAGCCAGTAAACGATCCAGGTCCGAGTGAAACTCCAATGCAGTTAAGGTCTTTAATTCTCAGTGCACAGTCTTTAAGCATTGAAACAATATTTGGCATCAACCGCCGGGAGAGGTCCATTTTGTGGGCAAAGTTGTATTCGGCGAGTAGGTTGTTCTCGTCGGCAACTGCGATACTCGAGGTGTCTGTTGTTGTATCTAATGTCAATACTTTCATTGGCACATGTAATTATATTCCCACGTGTCAATGCGGTCAATGTTGCCAAACCAAGGCTTGCGTGGTAGAATGCGAATAGTAGACCCTCAGTTTGGGCATATATGCCTTAGGCATTTTCTGCAATTAAGGAGTGATAACCTTGAGGGTGCCCATAAAATTAGGATTCCTCTTGTATTTTATACTAATTCTTGCCTTCGCTTTGCCTGCGGTTGCTCAGAAGACTTTTGACTTTGAGAAACTCAAAAAGCCAGTGGACATTATGCTTGTTAACGGGTCAATGATGGATGCAGTGGAGGCGTTAGCAAAGCAGGCGGATATTGAGATTGCCGCTCCAGCTTTCCCCGAAAAAGGTATTAGCACGAGCCTAAAGGGTCAGCCGCTCAAGGTGGTCCTCGATATGCTTACGAAGATGACAGGTCTATCTTGGTATATTGAAGGCAGCATCATTGTATTCCGGCGGCCAGCGGAGATATCCACAAAAGATGTGCCCGAAAAGCCGCTAGATAAGCTCACTCCGGAAGAGTACATGACTGAGGTACTAAAATCGCTCGATGGCGCTCAGCTTTTTAGACTTTCGCGTGGGTTTCCGCTTTCATATTTTGAGCTTACTCCTTTCCAGCAGGAGATTCTCAGGGCAATGCTTGCTTCGCCCACAGTTGGCCTGACCGATACAGGGCAGGTTGTTAAATCTTTGCCAAAGCCCGAGGAAACAGTGTTGCTATTTCGTGTAATTCCTTACTTGCTTATTCCAAAGCCTGGTGGGAAGGAAGATCTTGCCTTGCGCATGGATTCGATGCCTTACATATACTTAAAGAAGGTGATGGTGCCTTAATGGCTATAGCAAATTTGGAAATTGAGAACTTGAGTTCTGATTTACCGACATTCTCGAGGAGAAGATACAGGGTTAGCTTCTCGCAACTTATGCAGGCTTTCTTAGTAACCCTGCTAGTTATTTCGGCGGGTTGTGCGCTTGCCCAAACCGAACGCGCGGGAGAGTTGAATTGGGCGGCGGATGAGAGAATGATTGCATCGGTCACGATTCCGCCTAAAGTGATGCCTTTGAAGGAATTGTGCTCAGTATTAAGCAAACAAACAAGCTCGGAGTTTTACGTAGACCAGAGGCTTGAGGAAACAAAAATCGTCGTTCACATTGGAGAAACTCGCCTAAAAAGCATAATGAACATGGTTGAGGCAATTACTGGCTTCCAATGGCGGTTAGTGGATGACGTCTTTTTTCTCACACGAGATGCCCGCGGTTCTGCAGTAATGGCTTGGAAAGAAAGATATTTGGAAGCCAAGAAAGCTCAAGAGGCTGGCAATCTTGAGGCAGATGTTCGACGTTGGCTTAACATGACTATGCCATTCCTGCCGAGCGTTGACCCTGCTTGGCAGCTTACGCCACTCCAGCAAGAACAGATTGCCTATCAGCAAGCGATCTCGTTACTTACCTTGACACCAGCGCAGATAGATTGGCTGAACGCTGCTCTTCGTGCCGCTGGTTTCAAGACAAGCGAGGTAATGACGCCAGTTGACCAGCTTGCAGTGGATCTTCGAGAAATCCCGGTGAAACTAAACGCTGCCATGATAATTCGTTCGAAGAGCGGAGATTTTCTCATTGAAAAGCCTCTTATGCCTATTGTGCCAAAGGCAGTTCCGCCTGCGCCTTCCAAAGTTGGAACAATTAAAATTGATGAAGTCAGGGATAAGGGAGAGGAAAAAAAGATTGCAATTAAGGACAAGCTCCAAGGGTTATGGATTACTGATGTAGATTTCGATGGCCTAGATGATGTTGTGAGGCTTGCTAAAACACAAGGTTTTGATACTATTTTCATTCCAATATTCAAAGCTGGACAGCCAATCTATCCAAGCAAAATATTTACTCAAGATAAGAAATATGCTGACGATGACCCGCTTAAGAGGGCAATTGCTTTGGCACATGGGCAAGGCTTAAAGTTAATTGGTGTGTTGGATGTAACACTTTGGGGTGATGCCGAGCATCCTGCTCCTCTGGTAATTGCAAGCCATCCCAGTATCCAAGATTGCAACCTTCTCGGCAGGCGCTATGCTGAGCAAGAGGTTTGGCAAAACGCCGAGATGCAAAATCTCAAACCGATTTCTGCTGACGTTATTCCGGTTGCGGAGACTAAAACCTCTGGCAAGGAGGTTTACATCTGCCCAGCTTCGTCCCAGGCGGCAAGGCTTCTGAAATCATTATTAGCCGAATTGAGCCTTAACTATGAGCTTGATGGTATTTGCCTCGATCGAGTTGATTATGCACATAGTAAGCCTTTTATAGTGGCTGGGCAGGACCTCACGCCGCCATTTGGATACACGGTGGAGGTGCGAAAAGAGATGATTCGCCTTCACCATATTGACCCTATTGATGTTGATTTATGGGGGGCGCGAACTGACGCTGATGTGCAAGCTTTGGCATTATGGGATAAGTTCCGCCGGGGGAAGCTCATAGGTCTTTTGACGGAACTTTCAAAGCAGTTTAAGATGGACAATCCTAACAGCATTTTTGCGGTGACCGTTGATCTTGCTTCTGATAGCCAGTCACCTGTTCACTGGGCGGAGATACCCAGAGTTGATGCTCTCATTCCAAAACTTACATTGGAAAAGTCCGAGAGTGAGGGCACATATGTTTATTCACAAAGCGAGGCAGAGGCGATAGTAAGCTTGAACCGTGCATCTCTCAAAGCTGCTGCAGTAATCCCGGCGGCCGGTGAGTTTGGTGCTGGAAGGCTAGCTGAGCAAATTACAGCACTGAGCCGAGTTGTTAAATTGGCGAAAGATGAAAACCTTAGGGGCTATATACTTGTCGGCGATGTTTCTGGTCTGAGAGCGGCTTTGGAGGCGATTGGCAAACAGGTGCCATGACATGAAGCTAATCTGTATCGCTGGACTTCCTGGCACTGGCAAAACCCACCTAGCTATGCGCCTAGCAGATGAGATGGGCGCACTCCGGTTGAGTCGTGATGAAGTTAGGGCAAAGCTCTTCACCCCACCGAGTTACTCAGATTCCGAGAAGGCTTTAGCTTTCGGTGCAATGCTCTTCATTGCCCGGTATTTTCTAAGCCAAGGCAGGGACGTTATCCTCGAAGGAATGCCGTTTTCTAAGCGGTCCGAGCGTGATGCGGCAAGAGCGCTTGCGAAGGAGGTGGGTGCAGAATTCGAGTTGCTCTATTGCGTTTGTCCAGATGAGGTTGCGCTCCGGAGAATTGCTCTGCAGGACCATCCGGCTGCAGATCGGAATGAAGACCTTTACTACCAGGTTAAGGCACGATTTGAGCCAATTGGCGAAGATGAAGGTGCGGTTGTGGTCGATACCGGGCAATCTGTTGATTAGGGTGCTCTTGATTTGAGGCAACAATACCTTGGTTAACATTACCAACTTTTTGCCCAATCCGTAGCCATTTGAATTTTCCAAAGGTTGCCTGTAGCGACTAAATAGATAAATGAGCCGCCAAGGAAAATGAGAAATAGAGCGCAAATTTGCACTATTGCGCGATAGATATTTGTGCTCAGGAGCCTTCGTCCACTAGCGACAGCCGCGCCCACTATCAAGTACCATATGATGTCTCCCATGCTGTGGCCTATATAGAATGCCCCGAGTGCCCAGAGCATGTTTTGCCGAAGTCCTGCGAAAAATGTTATTCCAGCGAGACCAATTGTTGCCCACCAGATAACCCAGTAAGGATTTGTAATACTTACTACCATTCCGGTAAGCATGGAGTTTAGCATGGAACCCGTGGATTGGGTTTCTTGGTTAGCTGTTTTTGTTGATGGAAGGTCGAGGGCACCGCGCCGAGCGTCATGAAACATGCTCCAGCCCATAAAAAGAAGCATAATTCCTCCGATAATGGCGATTCCGCCTGTTATTGGCTTTATCCTAAGGAGGTGACCCAAGCCGGAAAGCAGAAAGATAACTACAATAAGTTCCAAAGTTACGTGACCTGCAACGAGAAGAACTGACGAAACGAAGCCTTTCTTTGCAGTCTGGGCAATGGTTACCGTAAGTAGAGGTCCAGGCATAAGTGCTCCCGAAAGGGCCACCATGAACGATGATATAAAGATTGCGCTAAGCGTCAAAGCGGTTTCTCCTTTATTTCAGGCTTTGGAGGTTCTGAGTTATTATGCACTCATCGGGATTATTAGTATATCAAAAAAGAAGCGAATGGGAAATTAAAAAGTGGAGTACCGCAGCAGGGAATAATGCGATACTCCACTTCTTAGTGGTTGATTATCTATTTTAATTTGACGATAACCACTAAGCCTACATCTCCTCTTCGGGCATTGGTGCGGGAGACATCTCTTCCTGGTTTGTCTGTGGTGAAGTCGTCGTGGAGACTCCCGGCATAGTCATAGTTCCGCTCTGTCTTGGAAACATAATAAGCGATGAAATCACCGCGTTATTTAGAGTGGGCGGCTTTTCAGCAAATGCCCTGCAGGCTTCTGAGCTCACGTCGAAGCGCATAAAGTTGTCCTCGGAAGAGGTTGCTACGCACATAGCATTGGAAATGGCGCTTGAAGTGCCAACTATTTGTGCGGCTCCAATAATGACCCCAGTCTCGTGTGAGCAAATTGGAACAATCTTCGTATTTACGCCGGCTGGGAAGGCTAGATTGTGCTCTTTTAGCTTATTATTAATCATTTGGTTCCAGCTTGAGCGCATCCTGTTGATAGTATCCCTGATATCCATGCCTGTTCGAATCATGTCCATGGATATGAAATTCGACGGCATGCTTACAACGCCTACACCATTTACTCGCGTAAGCGTCCCTGTAATTGATGTGCCAGTAATCGGCACAAATGTCCAGACCACTGCATCGTCCGAAGTTGATGAGTAGTATACTACAGATTTCACGAGGTCAAGCCTACTCTGGGGACCTGCTACGGTCACACTACCCAATGTATTGCCGGTAGATGAATCCAGCAGAGGCAGCGTTTTTGTTGGGGAATTCTGCCACATTATTAGTTCTTCACGGGCGCCGGCAACTCTTACGGCTATTGGCTCGATTTGCATTGCAATCCTGCTAGGCTGGCCACCAAGAGCTACTACGGTTGTTCGCGCCCATAAACTTGCAAGTCTGCCAGGCGTCCTATTAAAGGCGCGTGCTGATTTGGAGTCTGCGGTAACAATCACGTGGTCGCCAAGGGCAACTACCCAATTGCCGTTTACCTGGGCGACACGCATATTTTCCCAGTTCTGACCTGCTGAGAAGGCATTGTTGAGCCTTTCAGCAACGATTCTGGCGCGTTGCATAGGACTCATACCTCCTGCCGAAGCAGGAATACGCATAGCAAATCGGCCGTCTATGAAGATATCCGCCGCTGCCGGCAAGCCGGGGTGCATAGCGGGAGCCGCTTTAACTGTAGCACGAAGTTGTTGGTTTGCCTGTGCCATTAGTGCACAGCTAGCTAGCAAAACCAAACTCAAGATTAGCGTGGCGCGAATTAAAGTGCTTGTTTTCATATAACTTCCTCCTTTTCGAGCGTCATTCGCATCAGTATAATCTTCCAATTTTTAGGCTAATAAAAACTTCGAATTTTTTACGATTTAGTTTATTTGCACATGTAGGCTTTTTATGTTTGAAAGATGTATTGGGGGTTGATTCGAGGTTAGCGTATTGGGTTGATTATGGTGAATGTCAAATACTATAATGTCAATTGTGTAAATGTTTAAGCTCATGCGTTTAAGTACGCATGGAGGGTGCAATGCGTGGCATAGTGGTTGTGCCAACTTATAATGAGAGGGACAATATTGTTCAGTTAATTGGGGCCGTGATGAAAATCCCGATAGAACTGGACATGCTAATTGTTGACGATAACTCCCCCGACGGCACCGCCGATTTAGTTGAACAAATAAGCTTGACAAACGCCCGGGTTCATCTGATGAAGCGCACTGGGAATCGAGGTTTTGGCCCTTCTTATGTTGATGGTTTCAAGTGGGCGCTTGAAAACGGATATGATGCGATATTCAGCATGGATGCGGATTTTTCGCATGATCCAGAAAGTTTGCCAAGCTTGGCGAAGGCATTAGAAGAACATGATATGGTACTAGGTTCGCGATACTTTGAAGGTCGCGTGAGCGTTGTGAACTGGCCTTTGTTTCGGCTTTTTCTGAGCGTATTTGCCGGAAAGTATGTACGATTAATCACCGGTTTAAAGGTTGGAGATCCCACAACTGGGTTCAGAGGTTTTCGAAGGCACGTGCTTGAATCGATTAATCTTGATACAATCAAATCCAACGGCTACTCTTTCCTTGTTGAGACTCTTTATCGCGCATATAAGTGTGGTTTTGACATAGCAGAAGTTCCCATCATATTCACTGAAAGGAGAGAGGGAAGCTCAAAGATGTCAAGAAAAATAATGTTTGAAGCTGCGTTAATGCCTTGGCGTTTAAGGTTCAGCCGCTTCCGTCCCTCCAAATCTTGTAAACCTTAATGAATAACGTGGCTAATCTACGAATCGGTACTTGATGAGCGTCCAGAGAGCTTGCACACCATCTGTCCATTTAATCTTTTTCCCCTGCGCAGTATTTCGTGCTTTATAGTGGATGGGGACTTCATGGATGGTTATGCCTCGCTTCCGAAGTTTTGCGGTTACCTCTGGGCAGAATTCAAACCGCATGCACTTAAGCGGAAGTTTTTTTATAACGTCGGCGCGAAATGCCTTATAGCAGGTGGCTTCGTCGGTTATACCAGCTCGATATAGGATGTTTGCCGCCAAGGTAAGTATGCGATTGGCAATTAGGTTTGGCAATCGCATCCCTTCTATTTTCCCACGAAAGCGTGAGCCGTATACAACATCTGCTTTGCCTTCAAGTATTGGCTTAATTAATTCAGGATACTGTTTTGGGTCATATTCCATGTCGGCATCTTGAATTATTACAATGTCTCCAGTTACATATTCAAGTCCCTTGCGAATCGCCGCGCCCTTGCCTGCATTTTTTGCGGACGAGTGGATTACTATTGGGTAGCGTTTGCTATATTCTTGCAATACCTCGGCGGTGTTGTCCGTGGAGCCGTCATCAATAACTATTATCTCTTTAGGTATGTCTACGGCTCTGACTGCGTCAAGGACGTCGGTAATGTTCTGAACCTCATTGAAGCAAGGGATTATGACCGAAAGTTTCAAAGGATGCCTCCGATGGAGTCCGGTTTGGATGGGCGCACACAAGAAGTATGGTTTTTCTTTAATATTATACCCAGTTTAATTTCGGGCAGTCAAGACATGCAAATAATCGGCATGATATACTAAAGTTGGTGGAGGTGGGGAGTTTGTTTGGAATACTTGCGATTCTTGGTTATGCAATAACAACGAGCATAGATGTGGGATTTACAAACATGGTGGCCCCAGCGACCAATATGTTTCCAAGAAATACCGAGGGGTCAGTAGTTGAACTTAAGGATGGCCGACTTTTACTTGCATGGACCCAATTCTATGGTGGCACGGCTGATAATGCAGGGGCGGTGATTGCGGGAGTTACTTCCAGCGATGGCGGTCGGTCATGGAGCAAGCCATTCCTGCTTCAGGAGAACATTGGGAAATGCAATGTTATGTCGGTAAGCCTCCTTCGCCTGAAATCTGGAAGGATAGGCATGTTTTATTTAGTAAAAAACTCGCTAAGCGACTTGCAGGCCTATGCTAGATATTCTTCGGATGAAGGCAAAACCTGGGGTTCTCCGATGCGTATAACGCCCGATGAAGGCTACAACGTCATGAACAACGACAGGGTAATTCAGTTATCCAGCGGGCGAATTCTAGCTCCTATTGCCTATACGCCGGATATCAGCAAGCCAACGCCGGCAGTTTCGTTTGTGCTATATTCTGACGATGAAGGGCGCACGTGGAAAAAGTCGTCGCCAGACATCCATGCGCCGAAGAGGGGCGCAATGGAACCCGGCGTTGTCGAGCTTGCAGACGGACGAGTCTTGATGATAATTCGAACGCAGACAGGGAGGATATATCATACCTACTCATGCGACGGTGGGGCACATTGGGAGGAGGCAAGGCCAATGGGTGTAGTTTCACCGGAGTCGCCGGCAAGCATCAAGCGGATTCCGGGAACTGGCGACTTGCTTTTAGTTTGGAACAACAACTTTGAGCCGGAGAAAAGCCATGGGGGCATACGTAATCCTTTGACGGTGGGCATATCCCACGATGGCGGAAAAACTTGGACCAACATTAGGAACATTGAATCCGCACCAGGAAAGTCATGGGCTTATGCGAGCATCCTATTCGTGGGGAAAAACGTGCTGCTGACTTATTATGAGACAGAAAACTGGACTGATGGCTTATCTCTTAAATTCCGGAGCATACCACTTGAATGGCTCTATCAACCTTGACGACGGTGATTGACATGTCTTGCGCGCGGTCGTTATACTTTTGAGAAAATCAAACCTGTAGGAGAGGGTTGGCTCGTGCGACCAAATGTAAATGGCAAATACATAATTGGTGTAGACCTAGGCGGCACAAACGTCCGGGCCGCAATCACCGATAAAGAGGGCAATTTCTTAGGAGAAGGTCGTCGGCCTTCGCTGGCAATGGAGGGCTTTGAGATTACACTTGCCCAGATTATTCAGGCGATTCGTGATGCAATTTCCGCTGCCAAGGTAGACGTTGATGATATTTGCGGAATTGGGATGGGCGTTCCAGGCCGTCATATTTCCAAGGAAGGCATCGTACTGTGGTCACCAAATTTCAAAGATTGGGGCGGCGTTCAACTTCTTGCGCCTATTCGCGAAGCAATTGGAGTGCCGGCTTATATGGGCAATGATGTCAATGTTGCAGCACTTGGCGAATTTCGTTTCGGTGCAGGAAAGGATGTCAACAGCTTGGTAATGCTGACCCTTGGCACAGGAATCGGCGGCGGGATTATTCTCGATGGAAAACTTTGGCTTGGCGCAAATGAAGGTGGCGGCGAAATCGGGCATCAAATTGTGAATCCGAATAGCGGCTTTCGGTGTGGATGCGGCCGGTTTGGCGACCTTGAGGCGGAAGCGGCGCAAGCAGGAATAATTGAGCGAGCCCAGCGAATGATTCGCGCTGGCCATAAGAGCGTTCTTCTAGAGCGCGGCGGCCCAAACCTTGATGACATAACGCCTGCGATGATTGCGGAGGCGGCAACCGAAGGCGATGAAGTCGCGCGCGAAGTTATGCGTCAAACCGGATATTGGGTTGGGATTGGAGTGGCAAATGCCATAAACTTCCTGAATCCAGAGATGGTTGTTATAGGTGGCGGGATTTCCCAGGCTGGGCCAGTGCTGTGGGAACCTCTTATGGCTACTGTTAAGGCAAACGCTCTTGCTGAGGCGTTGAGTGTGTGCCAAGTAGTGCCTGCTGCGCTTGGAGACGATGCAGGGATACTTGGCGGCGTTGTGTTGGTGCTTCAGGAGTTGGAAGCGTGCAAATGAAAAAGCAGACAATTGTGAAGGAAGATGGCCGTTTACTCACATATTACTGGTTTACGCACTCTAGCAATAAACGTAAAAAGTGGAGTGCAAAAAAGCATTGTAACAAGAAAGCTAGCGTCTAACTCTACCAATTAAGAATTGCAATACACTTCATAAGTCAAGCTTAGCCTCAAAAGGAGTATCAAGTGTCAGAACTACGGTGGAATCCTCTGCTTGAGCAGTGGGTAATTACTGCAACACATCGCCAGGACCGGACTTTTTTCCCTCCTGACGATTATTGTCCGCTGTGTCCTACCAAGAAAGGCGGTTTTCCAACGGAAGTTCCGGCGGAAAACTATGAAATCGTTGCATTTGACAACAAGTTTCCATCTCTTCAGCGACGACCTCCAGAACCAGCCATAGAAGGGAACGATATATACAAAGTCCGCCCAGCTGCCGGGGTTTGTGAGGTTGTTCTTTATTCGCCAGAGCATCAGGGCACGCTGACGGGGATGAGTGTTGAGCATATTAAAAACCTGATTGCTGTATGGACTGACCGTTATTGTGAGCTTGGCCGCCTTGATTTTGTAGACTATGTCTTTATATTCGAGAATAAGGGTAAGGAAATTGGCGTCACGCTTACGCATCCCCATGGACAAATTTACGCATATCCTTTCATTCCACCAATCATTCAAAAGGAACTTGATTCTTGTCGAAAGCATTATAAAAAGACTAGGCGGTGCCTACTTTGCGATATTATTGAGCGCGAGATTATGGATGGGCGACGAATTGTAGATACTAATAAAAGTTTCGTAGCGTTTGTCCCATTTTATGCAAGATATCCGTATGAGGTGCACATACTCCCGCGAGACCACAAGCGTTCGCTTAAGGAGTTTACCGAAGGCGAGAGATTGGACCTTGCTCGGATTTTAAAGACAGTGCTGACTAAATATGACAACCTTTGGGGTTTTGACCTGCCCTATATGATGGTGCTTCATCAAAAGCCGACCGACGGAAAGCAGTACAAGTACTATCATTTCCACATTGAATTCTATCCTCCCTACAGAACGCCAACCAAGCTCAAATTTCTTGCGGGGTCGGAGTCGGGCGCTGGGGTTTTTATTAATGATACACTTGCAGAAGAAAAAGCAAAGGAACTTCGGGAAGCAAAGCCTAAGACCTAATATGGATAGTTTCGTTTATCGAGGGTTGAATTATGGCGGATCTTAAGCAGCGTATTGAGCATTTAAAAGAGAAGTTTGAGGAAGTCTTTGCCGGGCCTCCTAAAGTAATTGTACGCGCTCCGGGACGCGTGAATCTTATCGGTGAACATACCGACTATAACGATGGATATGTGCTTCCAATTGCAATAGACCGTGAGATACTTATAGCCGCTTCTAAGTCGTCGGACTCGATGTTCCACTTGTATTCAGACAACTTCGACCGAATTGCTGTTTTCTCATTAGACAACATTCAAAAAGACCCAGAAAACAAATGGAGCAATTACCCTCGGGGCGTGGCGTGGATGCTTCAAAAGCGCAGAAAGCACATAGAACCAACAAACATGGTCATACACGGAGATGTGCCCTTAGGTGCAGGCTTGAGCTCGTCTGCCGCCTTTGAGGTCGCATCAGCTATGGCATTCCAGGCGCTTTATGGTTTTGAGATGACCGGCGAGGAGATGGCGCTTCTTTGTCAAGCTGCGGAGAATAAGTTTGTAGGCGTGAACTGTGGCATCATGGATCAGTTCATTTCACGCTTGGGTAGCAAAGATCACGCACTTTTTATTGACTGTCGGACTCTGGAATCCTCACCTGTGCCCCTACCATCAGAAGAGGTAAAAGTGATTGTTGCAGACACCACACGGAAGAGGGGGCTGGTGGATTCTGAATACAATGTTCGGCGTGCCCAGTGTGAGGAGGCGGTATCAATACTTAGGCGCTACCTTCCGCATATACGTGCCCTTCGGGATGTGACGGTTTCGGATTTTCGTAGATATGGTCACCACCTTCCACCAACGGTACGCAGGCGGGCAGAACACGTAATTACCGAGAATGAGCGCGTTCTTAAGAGCACTGAGGCATTACGTCATGGCAAGCTCTCCATCTTCGGTCGGTTGATGAACCAGTCGCATGAATCGCTTAGAGATCTTTATGAAGTCAGTTGTAGGGAGCTCGATGCGCTGGTTGAGGCGGCTTGGAAAATACCCGGCGTGTATGGAAGCAGGATGACGGGAGCCGGGTTTGGTGGATGCACTGTTAGCTTAGTCGCCAACGAAGCTGTGGATGAATTTCTTGAGCGCGTGCCTCAAGATTACAAAGCGCGCATAGGGATAACTCCGCACGTATATGTATGCTCCCCGTCAGATGGGGCCGCTGTTATCGCGTGTAATTAAGCAAAGTTATTCCAGTCGTCGGCGAACAGACTGGACAACTTCTTCTGCGGCGACCATTTCACTTGTCTTGGTTGCTCGATCGCGAATTTCGACCTTGCCTTCCGCAGCTGTCCTGCCGACAACAATCTGGATGGGTATACCAATCAAATCGGCATCTTTGAATTTTACCCCAGCACGCTCCTCGCGGTCGTCGTAAAGCACCTCAATGCCAGCTTTACATAGGAGGTCGTAAGTCTTTTCAGCAAGGTTCTGTTGGGCTTCCTCCGTGATGTTCGCACAGATTAGATGGACCGTGTATGGAGCAATGCTAGGCGGCCAAATAAGGCCATTTTCGTCGTTGCTAACCTCGGCGACTGCTGAGATGATACGGCTGACGCCAATCCCATAGCAACCCATAATTATGAGCTTATCTGCTCCGTCCTCGTCGGTAAAAGTTGCGCTGAGTGGTTCTGAGATTGCATATCGGAGCTTGAAAATGTGGCCAAGCTCAATGCCGCGCTTTTCTTCGAACGGAGTTTCGCATATGTCACAGATGTCGCCTGCAACAGCGAATCTCAGGCGCTTCCATGTGACTGGATGTTTGATGTCGGACCAGTTTACGTTCACCAAATGGGTATCTTTCTTGTTTGCTCCTGTCACGAAGTTCACCATGCCGCGCGTCTCTTCGTCTGCGTACATCGGTATTTTTAATCCCACAGGACCGCTGAAGCCAAGTGGTCCGCCCGTGTATTCTTGAATCTGTTCAGGAGTTGCCATCTCAAGCGTTTTAGCTCCTAGAATTGCTTTGAAGCGTCCTTCATTTAGCTCTCGGTCGCCCCGAACTAGCGCCGCGACGGGCTTGCCATCCGCCATGTAAATGAGGGTCTTGAGTAAGCGGTCGGGGGTTGTGCGGAGGAATTCGCAAACTTGTTCAACTGTGTGAACGCCGGGTGTGTCCACTTCTGCCATCTCTCGCTTTGGCTCGGCAACTTCCGGAATGATTAGCCGAAAGTCCGCGACTTCCTGGTTTGCTGCATAGCCACAAGATGGGCACAGGAATATCGAATCTTCACCTGCATCAGTGAGGAGCATAAACTCCTTTGTTTCCTTGCCGCCAATTGCACCACTGCTCGCATCAACAGCAATTGTGGATAGGCCGCATCGCTTAAAAATGGCGGTATATGTGTCATACATTTTAAGATACTCTGCGTCAAGGTCTGCTTCACTGCTGTGGAATGAGTAAGCGTCTTTCATTAGAAATTCCCGTGCGCGAATTAACCCGCCGCGTGGCCTTGGTTCGTCGCGGAACTTCATCTGTATCTGATAGAGGTTGAGCGGCAGGTCACGGTATGAGCGCACGTTTCGCTTTACTAAATCGGTAATGACCTCTTCGTGCGTGGGCCCAAGATAATACTTCGTACCCTTGCGGTCCTCTGTGCTGAGAAGAACATCGCTCATTGCCGCCTCACGGCCACTTTCCGCCCAAAGGTCCCTTGGGTGAAGCGTGGGCAGAAGTAGCTCTTGAGCGCCGGCTTTGTTCATCTCGTCACGGATAATGTCCGATATCTTGTTAAGCACTCGCCACCCAAGTGGTAGGAATTCGTAGATTCCAGCTGCAAGCTGGCGGATAAATCCTGCCCTTAATA
This sequence comes from Armatimonadota bacterium, assembly GCA_029907255.1. Classification (NCBI taxonomy): domain Bacteria; kingdom Bacillati; phylum Armatimonadota; species Armatimonadota bacterium. The sequence goes on along the minus strand of JARYMF010000004.1, from coordinate 213,771 downwards.
GCAGAACATGACTCCGCATCTCGACATCAGCAGGAACTTCTCTGAGTGTAGGAGCAAACAAGCGAGAATAACGCAAGGTCTTTTACCTCCCATGCAGTCTTTAATTAGCAATTTGAACCTAAATATTGCCTAGAGCCATCCGCTTTACAAGTAGACATCTCAATAAGCGAACCCAGCCTTTTGTTTAATTGAAGGCGAGGTACATCGCCGCCAATTTTATCAGAATGGGCTACTCATAGTAAAGTCACTGGACGACTTACGACAGAGTTTTCAATTTCTGATTTTAAAAGGGAACCAATCCCTGGGTGGAATAGGGGGCGAGAAAGCATTTACTACTATCAGAGAATAGGTCTCTATTTATGGCTTGACATAGTTATCTTGATGCATTAAAATTACGCATACATTTGTTGGTCTGCCGCCGAAATTCCATCCACGCTTTAGCGCAAAAGTATGGAATGATAAGGTTGGTAGTGGAGGAGGGATGAATGACCAAGATATCGCTTTTCCTCGGTCTTTTGATGACCGTAAGTAACTTTACATCCACCACGGTAACCAACCGTCCGCCTACCGGATATGACAGCGTGGTGATGACCCAGGAAGAGATTAGGTTCGTAGAGCTAGTCAATAAAGAACGAGCTAGTCGAGGACTCCCACAGCTTACGGTTGATCCGCTCTTAGTACAGGTTGCGCGAGCCCACAGCGAGGAGATGGCAGTAAAGCACTATTTTTCTCATAACTCTCCGACGCCTGGATTAAAAACCGCGATGGACCGATATCTTGCGGCGCTCAAGCGCCGACCAACTTGGGCTCTTGTTGGAGAGAACCTATTTTACTGTTCGATAGTTGATGTGGCGCGTGGGCATCAGGCGCTTATGGATAGCGAAGGCCACCGAGCAAATATCCTTGAGCCCAGATTTACGGCGATTGGTGTGGGCAGTTATATCACGGAGTCCGGCGAATTCTACGTAACCCAAATGTTTTTAGCTAAAACTGACTAACTTCCCTGGCCTGAATTGCTATAACCTTAGGAGACCGTCCTTTCGGGCGGTCTTTTTCTTTTGAGCCTTGCTTACTGCAATCCCGCACTTGAATCAAGCCCATCAGTTCGGCTATAATCTTTAGGATATTCTTCTGCTTAATTTTTACTTTTCTGGAGATTTGGCATGGCCGAAAGCTTGGATAGTATTGTGAACCTTTGTAAGCGAAGAGGATTGATATTCCCTTCAAGTGAGATATACGGTGGGATAGGTTCGACTTGGGACTACGGACCTATTGGCGTCCTATTGAAAAACAATATCAAAGCCGAATGGTGGAAGTCTATTGTTCAAGAGCGTGACGACATAGTTGGACTTGACGCTGCAATCATGATGCATCCAGATGTTTGGAGGGCAAGCGGTCATGTTGAGTCGTTCACTGACCCAATGGTTGACTGCAAGCAATGCAAGCGGCGTTTCCGGGCCGACCACCTAGTTGAGGCAATGCGGACGGAGGAGGATGCCGTCAAGCGCACGCCTGAGGAGTTAAGGAATCTTGAGAAGGCACTCGAAGGCGTAAGGTGTCCTGAATGTGGCGGTGAGCTTACTCCTATGCGGCAGTTCAACATGATGTTCAAGACTTACATGGGGCCTGTGGAGGAAAGTGCGGCAATCGTGTACCTTCGGCCTGAAACGGCACAAGGAATTTTTGTAAACTTCAAAAACGTACTAAATGCTACTAGAAAGAAACTGCCGTTTGGTATTGCACAAATTGGCAAATCATTCCGCAACGAGATTACCCCTGGCAACTTCATTTTCAGAACGCGGGAGTTCGAGCAAATGGAAATCGAATACTTTACGCGTCCTGAGGAGGCTGAGGAGTGGTATAAATATTGGCTGGAAGAGCGCTACAATTGGTATGTTAGCCTTGGCATAAAGCGGGATAATCTGCGGCTTCGGCCACATGGCGAGGATGAGTTAGCCCACTATGCTAGTGCATGCTCTGATGTTGAATACAAGTTCCCCATGGGGTGGAGCGAGCTTGAGGGGATTGCGAACAGGACGGACTATGATCTCAAGCGCCACATGGAGTTCAGCGGGAAGGACCTTAGTTACTTTGATGAGGAAACGGGTGAACGATTTGTGCCCTATGTAATTGAGCCATCGGGCGGCGTAGACCGGACGCTACTAGCGTTTCTATCAGATGCCTATGAGGAAATCCCTGGTGGGCGCGGGGAAGCTGGTGCGGAGGTCGAGGTCATACTTCGGCTACACCCCAGGATTGCACCAATCAAGATTGCAGTTCTCCCTCTTTCCAAAAAGAGCGGCCTACCAGAGATTGGCCAAAAGTTGTACCAGGAACTTCGTAAGTATTTCTTTGCAGATTACGATGATGCTCGAAGCATTGGCCGGCGCTACAGGCGCCAAGATGAAATTGGAACACCTTGGTGTGCGACTGTTGATTTCCAGACGCTAGAGGACCAGGCGGTCACCATCCGCGACCGCGACACGATGCAGCAGGTACGTATTTCTTTAGACAAGGTGAAAGATTGGGTTCGTGACAAGTTGGAAGAAAGCTAAGCTTGTGGTTTGCTGGAATTTTGGCTAGCTTTAGGGAGAAGTTCTTAAGAGATATTAGCTGGCTTTCTTTGGTCAGGCTCACCAGCGTTCAGTTTTTAGTGCTCAGTGCTTTGAGGGTTTGGCGGTTTGTTTGTTTCCATGGAGTCTTCGGCAACTTCCTTTGAAGCTTCTTGCTTGCTTCGCAGCTGTTCCAGCCTTTCTTTTATTTTTGCTTCGTATCCATGGTCGGTCGGCTCGTAATATGGGCCTGACTTTATTCCGTCGGGCATGTACTGTTGTTCGACCCAATTATCTGGGAAGTCATGGGGGTATTTGTATCCCTTTCCATGGCCCAGCTGGCTGGCTCCGCGGTAGTTTGCGTCACGAAGGTGAATTGGCACTGGCTTGGTTTCTTTCTCTGCAACGTCTTTGAGGGCACGGTTTATACCCTTGTATGAGGCATTGCTTTTTGGTGCACATGCAAGATAGATAGTAGCTTGGGCGAGTGGGATTTGTGCCTCTGGCATCCCGACGTATTCTACTGCATGAGCGGCAGCGGTTGCTACAACAAGCGCCATGGGGTCTGCATTCCCTATGTCTTCGGCTGCTTGGATTACAATTCGGCGGGCAATGAATCTGGGGTCCTCGCCCGCGTAAATCATCCTAGCTAGCCAATAAAGGGCGGCATCTGGGTCTGAGCCGCGCATCGACTTAATGAACGCCGAGATTACGTCGTAGTGATTATCGCCATCCTTGTCATATGCTAGCGCTCGCTGTTGGATGGCGTCTTCGGCGACCTGGAGGGTCACAACCCGGCGCCCGTTTTCGTCTGGCGGGACGGTTAGAGCGGCTAGTTCTAAAGCATTTAGTGCGACCCGAGCATCGCCATTTGCCACATCAACCAGGTGTGCCATTGCTTCGTCAGTTATAACGACATTCCAATTGCCAAGGCCTCGCTCCTTATCTTCAATTGCTGTTCGGATTAGCTGTTCGATTTGTTTTGCTGTAAGGCGCTCAAACCTGAATATGCGAGAACGTGAGATTAGGGGCGAATTTACTTCAAAGAAAGGGTTTTCGGTTGTTGCGCCAATTAACACAATTGTGCCATTTTCCACGTGTGGAAGAAACGCATCTTGTTGAGCTTTATTGAAGCGATGTATTTCATCTACGAAGAGGATTGTTTTTCTGCCATGGAGTTTCTGGCGTTCCTTTGCTCTTTCTATTATCTTGCGGATGTCAGCGACGCCTGAGGTAACAGCACTAAAGTTTTCGAATGCAGCTTTAGAAGTCTTCGCAATAATAGCTGCTAGGCTACTCTTCCCGCATCCAGGAGGTCCCCAAAATATGGCTGATTGGAGCTCATCAGCTTCGATTGCTCGACGGAGAAGCTTTCCTGGTCCAATTATATGTTCCTGGCCGACGAATTCATCTAGCGTCCGAGGACGCATTCGAGCAGCAAGCGGCATCTCAGAATGTGACTCCGCCGCATGGTCGAACAAATCCATTGGCTGGGAGTTTTCCGCAGAGGTTCGCATGGCACTGAAAAGAGTAACGAGTAACGAGTAACCTTTCCCTTGCCCTTAAATATAAATGGAAATTGTTTTGCTAGTTACTCGTTACTCGCTAGATTAGAAACCCCACGGTGCCGTGTGCCTAACAAGTTTTTGAACCCGTAAAGCACGGGCGGGTGCCCTCACGATTGCTTTGCGATTCCCCAAAAGAAATTTTGAGCGGGGCTGCCACGCCACAACCGAATCAGGCCCCATTTTTACTTTGAGTGTCGGCTCAAAACTTCCTCGGCTAAATCACGAACACAGCAGGGTTTCTCGACAATCCTGTGGTGCTATTTTGATAATACCATATGATAGTGGAATTTGCAACCTAGTATTCTTACCTGACCGTTGCCTTGGCAGGGGAATTTGTTGTCCCAATCTCCATCCACCCGCAGGAGTCGGGGTTATCCATATCGTTTTCCATGCCAGGGTTGAGCATTTGCGCAGTATCTAAAAAAGTTCCGGAGCCGGTACCATTTCTGCGGTGAACTGAAATGCTCCATATGGGTATCCAAGGTCCATTACCAATACGCATGCGGCTTTGTTTTAGCTTGAGGGTAACAAATTCGGACTGTTCATTCCTTGTATCAGAGGCTTGATCTTTCCATATTGATGCAGAATACTCATCTGAAGTTGCCCAGCTTTTGAGAAGCTTTCTTTGGTTTTCGCTTAGCTCATCGAATGGAAGGCCATCGTTAGTTTCGGCTTTTGCACGTTGTTGTGGGGTGAGGCTGCCCAGAAATAAGAGGAGTCGCTTGTTGTTTTTTATTTCCTTGCCGTCGCCTAGCCCGTAGAAGCTGAGGTCGTCTAGTTGTCTGTCATTTAATGCTGCAATTTCAAATAACTCCTGCAATCCTAACCCGCGCTGCTTTTTAATTTGCTTCCAGCGTGCTAGCAATTTGCAAGGGATTTCTCTTTGTCTGTATCTGAACCAGTTTGGGCTTGATATGATATAGATTCCGTCTAACTCAGCTACTTCGCAGTCGGTCAAGAATGCAATTCGGTATATGAATGACTCGGGTGGCTCTGGTTCGTCAAGCTCTTCTGGTTCCCATTCATTTTGGGCAAGGTATGTAAAATATTCGGTGATAATTGGAATTCCTGTTTGTTGAGCAATCTCATCGAGCAGGTGGTACAACGCGAGTGGCTTGTTAAGTTGGAGTTGCACAGGTGGCCGCGTTGGTGCTTTTGGTTTTGGCCATGCTCCATCAGCTTTTTCATCAGCGGCTTCGTTGTCTTTTAATGTTTCCTCCCTGGGGAGGGTGGCAAAAGTAATTACGTGCGTGCAATTTTTCGCATCTGCTACCTTTTCAGAAGTCCTTTCTTTTTCTCCGTAAATAGTGCATTCCAGGACTGTGCCAAAATCTAGGTCGTCTTGTTTAATTGTGAATACAATGCTTCCAATAGATTTCCAAGAGGCAGCCTTTGCGTTTGTGGCTTTGGTATTTGCCGTCTGATTTTCAGAATCCGTCTGGAGCTGTTGCTCCGCCGCCTCTTGCCATTCATTTGTTCTTTGATTTAGGGCCGCTAGCAGCAAAGCCGAGAACTCTGGCGTCATCTGTTGGCTACTTATCCTGAGCTCACTGCTTTGCCACAAAATGTTCTTTTTGGAAGTAGGCAAAGCGTCATATAGGCGAAGAATCATTATGTTGATTTCGTCCCGAAGGTCAAGGTAAATCGGGTCGATTTCCTGGTATTTGCTCTTCAGTTCCTCAGGCGAAAGTTTAGATGCAGCGGCAAGCTCTTGGACATATTTACGCAAATTCTCGATCTCACGCCGCCTATTTGCTGCGGCTTCAGCGCGTGCCGTAGAATCCATTTGGAAGTTATATTGCCATTTCCCGTCTTTGCCTTTCTCCCGTGAACTTTGAAGGTGAAGAGTTGCCCCGATGGCGCTCTGCAATTTCAGAATCGGAATGTCTTTGACGAAAACAGCGAGCTTGCTTTCTGAGACTTCCTTGTCGGCGGTAAATTTCACACCTGTTTTTGCACTTAACTTTTCAAGAAATTCCGTGAGGGATATCCCTATTGCCCTTATGCTCACTTTGTTGACAAGACGGCTATCATCTGCGAAATTGTTAACTTTCGGGTTTTCGGCTGCGTAGGTTGACAATGTAAGGCACTTTGAGATCGCAAAGAAAAGGGAAACTTGGGCAAGGCGTCTGCGCATGGTTTTTCTCCTTATTATTGGGTGAGTTTATTTGAGCTTCAAAATATCTGTTCTGATGCGGCCGTCTCGAGTTTTAACGCTAAATACAACATTGTCATCCCCCTGCTTTTTAATCCAAACAGTTGCTCCTTCAGCATCCGGCGCAAAAAATTTCGAAGGATCACGGTCAGGAGGCATCGCAGACTCAAGCCATGCAACTAATCTATCCTTCTGAAGCTGGGATAATTTCTTGGATGGCAGACCTTGTTTGCTTTCGGCTAGCTTCCATTGTTCGCTATTGAGGGTGTATGCAAATTTCAAGGGCTTTACAGCATCCAAGAGTGATGGCGGATAAGGCACCCCCATGAATCTCAGTGCTTTTATTTGTTTGTCATTTAGGTTGGCAATCTCTATTAACTCTTTCAATCCGAGCCTGCCTGATGTTTTTAGTACATCCATCCAATGGGCTATCTTGCTTTGGGGTACGTTGCTATCCCTGTCATAGTACCATTCTTTGCCATATAGTATGCATGTTGGGCCATTCATCTTCCAACGGCAGTAGAACAGGCCGGCGACCTTCTCGATTAGTTGTGCGAGCGAGTCCCCACTGACAAAGATCCACTCATTGACTCCCATAGAGGTTAGATAGCGAGGTACAAAATAATCGCAAACAAAGTTAATGCCTTCAGCGTCGCACATTAGCTCTAGAGCTTGCGGGAGAACTACTGACTTAGGAAACTGCGTCTTTGCTTTCTCTGCAAGACGGCCTTCAAGAGGTTTTTTTGGCACAACTTTGTAGACTTCACCTAATACTGGGTCGGGCTCGGTTGTTATCATAAAAAGGTCTGTGTTCTGCGCAATATCAACACCTGATTCTGGAGATGGGTTGAGTACAAGGCTCATGTTGTTATTGTTGCTGCCCTTTAGTGTTAGCCAGAGAGATCTTCCGCCTAAAGGGTCATCCTGAGCTTCAAAGCATATAGCTACTAGTTTATCGCCAAGTTTTATGTTCTCGGATTTTTCGCGATACTTGATATTTTCATCAAAATGGCTAATGATGCGTTTGCGCAAATCAGCAGGTAGCTCAGAAATTTTAATTGGGAGTGTGCCATTTTTCCACAGCCGAGACTTCTTTGCATCATCGAGCCAGCCGTAGAGGGCAACGGCCATTCTAAACTCTTTTTGGTCTATAAAGGGAGCAACAATACGGTCTTCCTTGATTTTCTTTTGAATTTCTTCTTCAGGCAGCTTCAAAGTTTCCACAGCTAGCGCCATCTGGCGTGCAAGCTGTTGCTCTGCATTCTTCTTTAAGGTATTTGCCTCCCGGGCGGTCTTGGCGTCTTGGTAGAATACATATTCCCACTGCCCCTCCACCCCTTTTCTGGATATTTGGAGGTGGAGTGCTTGGGCGACCGAGTCAAGGAGATTTCCCAATTGGATATCCTTTGCCATAACTATTAATCTAAGGTCCCCTACGTTTGCATGGGTTCTTAACTTGACGCCGGTTTGCCTTGAGATATTTGCGAGAAAATCGTTAAGAGGTTGTCCTGATACCTTTACGCTTACTTTTTGGTCTAGCCGAGGGTCTTTTGCTAGCTCGGAAAGACCACATTGGCTGAGGCCAATAAAGAGGCAGACTGTGAAAACGAAGAGGAAAGCAAACGTTGTGACTTTTTTGGGCGCTGGCATCATATTTACTTTTCACCTCGGGTTAACTATATGTCGGAAAGGGTGAATTGTCAACCGTATTTCTTGGTCAAAGGGCTTTTTTGTCGTGGTAGAGGTCTTTGCATTTGCAACGAGAATAGCTTATGGGTTTGGAGGTAAGAGTCATAGGGTTAGAGAAACTTAGCTTGAAAAAGTGTGGAACTTATTAGAGAAAGAGGATAAAAGTGCGGCCCCTGGATATTATTCGCAAAAAGCGAGATGGCGAAGAAAATTCTCCTGAAGAGATTAATTTTTTCATAGAAGCATACATTCGTGGCGAGGTATCCGATTTTCAAATGGCTGCCTGGTTAATGGCGGTCTACTTTCGCGGCATGAGTGCCAGTGAAACTGCCGCTCTCACTATGGCCATGGTTAGAAGTGGCTGTACCCTTGATCTTAGCTGCATTCCTGGGCGAAAGGTTGATAAGCACAGTACTGGGGGTGTCGGCGACAAGACTACTATAGTTTTGGTTCCTCTCTTAGCCGCTGTCGGACTCCCGGTGATAAAAGTTTCTGGTCGAAGCCTTGGTTTTACAGGTGGCACAATTGACAAAATAGAGTCAGTCCCGGGATTTCGAACAGAGCTCTCGACTCAGCAAATGGTAGACCAGGTGAGACGAATAGGTGCGGTTATTGTGGCCCAGTCAGAAAACCTAGTTCCTGCTGACAAGAAGATTTATGCGCTAAGAGACCTCACCGCCACTGTGGAATCCATTCCACTTATTGCGGCAAGTGTGATGAGCAAGAAGATTGCAGCCGGCGCTGATGCAATTGTCCTTGACGTTAAGGCAGGGTTGGGAGCATTCATGAAGACCATCGCTGAGGCTCAGCAACTAGCACAAACTATGGTAAGTATTGGCAAAAATGTGGGTAAGGAAACTGTAGCCGTCATAACCAATATGGACCAGCCGCTTGGACGTGCTGTTGGAAATTCACTTGAGGTAAAGGAGGCCATTGAGACTCTGAAAGGGAATGGGCCGCCAGACTTGGTTGAACTCTGCGTGCGTCTCGGAAGCATAGCGTTGGTGCTGGGGCGGAAGGCTTTAACACTGGCTGAGGGAGAAAAAGCGGTCCACGAAGCACTTTGCTCGGGGAGCGGGGCCGCAAAGTTCAAAGAGATAATCGAAGCTCAGGGAGGCAACCCAGCAGTTGTAGATGACCCAACGCTTCTTCCGAAGGCTCCTGTGGTTCGGGAAATTGTTTCGCCTGCTAGTGGTTATATTTGGCAGTTGGATGCCTATAAAGTTGCTCGAGCAGAGGTAGAACTTGGAGGCTGCAGAGGCGAGGTAGGAGCATCACCAGATCCAACGGTTGGGATTGTTCTGCATCGGAAGGTTGGTGATAAAGTGTCGGCTGGCGAGGTTTTGGGGGAAATTCATGCCGGGAACGAGAGGCTCGCCTTAACGGCGGAGGAAATTGTGCTTAGTGCATACAATTTTAACTCAGAACCGCCGCCTCCCCAACCGATAGTTCACGAGGTTATTGCATAATGAGGCGAATTGAAAACACAGTTTGGAAATTGGCAACAATAGAGTTTGTGAATTCGCCAGTAAAATAATAAATTCCAATTGATAGGAGTGGGCGGATATGAAAACCAAGACTATTGCGCTAGTAATTTTGGCACTTGTTGTTTCGGCGTTAGTTGGCGGGTGCAAAGGGGGTCCGTGAGGTAAGTCGCCGACTTCCGGTCCGGAAGTTGCCATACGTATAACACTATTTTGATTGTTTGGACAGCACATTTTGCGTCAAGGAGAAGCTTTTTAGGATTTGAACTCGTGTTGAAAAAGCTTGCCTCGGTTGCGTCGTTTCCTGTACTCATCGTTGCGGCAAAGTTTTTTCCGTACGAGCACATGCCAGGCATCTGCGTGTTTTATAAACTAACTGGCTATCCTTGCCCAACTTGTGGCATGACGAGGTCGGTTATTGCTCTGACACGCCTAGATTTCCATAAGGCGTTTGCTTATAATGCACTGGCTCCCCTTCTTATTGCAGCTTTCGGTGTATGGTGGGGTAATTTAGTTTACAAGACCGTCTATGGCCGGAGAACATGGCTTGATGATTGGTTTAGCCGTCACCTAAATATTTTGGTTGTCTTGGGGTTTGTTGTACTTCTTACTTGGGATATGCTTCGGATACTTTTGATGTAATTTCATGAAAAGTATGCCAATATGGGCGATGCAGGATAATTGTCTATATTGGTTGAACAAGAAATAAGTTAACTCTATCAGCGGAGCAATTTGCATGTCAGAGTCAACCAATAGAAAAGTTTGCCCATATTGTCAAGCGAACAATTTTCTTTCTAGCGAGATATGCTGGCGCTGCGGTCGGCCGCTACCGCCACAAGAAGGGCAGCTGGAACAACCGAAGACACCCCCGCCGATAGCCCAGCCTCAGATGAATCAGGCGACGCCTCCTCCAGCACAACAATATCCACAATATCCGTCTAGTCAGCCTTCGGGAGGCACAAGTGGACTTATTATCGGAGGCTTCATTCTTGCGGCGCTCTCCTTTATGTGCTGTCCTTTATTCTTGCTGGGCGCAGTTTCGATAGTATTAGGTTCAGTCGCGTATGGTCGCGGTGACCGAATGGGGATTTGGGTAATCGTTGCGGGTGCGCTTGGCATGCTTTTTGGGGCAATGGCATTTGGCTTGACTATCCGTTCTCTTAGTGACGTTTTCTCGCAGGCTAGAGCCTGGCCTTGCCCGAGAATGGATTAAAGTGTTTCATTTAAATACCGTGGTTTTTGGCGGTGACCCCAGTATCACTTGTGCCTCTTGACAATGTGTATTCTCAATTCTAACATACCAAGCAATTATAAAAGCGGAGGGTGAAAGGATGATTGAAGACATCATAAAAGCAAGTCGGAGCTATCGAAGGTTTCATGAAGACAAGCCTATAAGCGAGGACACACTCAGATATTTGGTCAATCTAGCGAGGCTCTCGCCATCGGCGGCTAACCTTCAGCCTTTGAAATATATTATCTCTGCCGACCGTAATTTGAATGAACGAATATTTCCAACTCTTGCATGGGCAGGCTATTTGCGGCCTTGGATGGGGCCAGCGGAGGGCGAGCGGCCCGTTGCTTACATAATCATTCTCGGCGATACAGAAATAACAAAGAACTTTGGTTGCGACCATGGCATCGCTGCTCAGAGCATAATGCTTGGTGCTGCAGAAAAAGGGATTGGCGGATGCATGATTGGTGCTATAGATAGGCAGAGACTTCGTGAGGTACTTGGGCTTCCTGAGCGGTATGAAATTCTGCTTGTAATTGCACTTGGCTACCCCAGTGAGAAGGTGGTTCTTGAGGACGTCGGTCCTGATGGGAGTATCAAGTACTACCGTGATTCTCACGATGTCCACCATGTCCCCAAGCGGCCATTGGAAGAGATTATCCTTAAGGTAGGTGGGGTTTAGTGAAAACAGACAAGCGGGTAAGCAGGCGGGAGTTTATAAAGCAGTCGGCAGTTGTAGGTGGGATTGCACTTCTGAGTGGCAATCTATCTGCTCTTGGGGCCAATAGTAAGTCAACTTCGCCTAATGAGCGCATAAATGTTGGCGTAATTGGTTGTGGCGGCATGGGTAATGCTCACATAAATGCGCTTCTCGCCTTGAAGGGTTCCGGCTATCCGGTCGAAATAATTGCCGTATGCGATGTATACCAGCCCAGATTAGATGCTGCTGCAAGCCGAACAAGTGGCATGGCATATCAGGATTATCGCAAACTTCTCGAGTGCAAGGATATTGATGCAGTCACAATCGCTACTCCCGACCACTGGCACTCGCGCATGGTTGTGGACGCTGCAGATGCGGGGAAAGATGTCTACTGCGAAAAGCCAATGACTCACTGGCGGAATCTCCAAGAGGCTAAGGATGTTGTTGACGCAATCGCCCGAAATAAGCGCGTGATGCAAGTTGGCACGCAATATATGTCATCAAGCATATGGGAAGAGGTAAACGAGCGCATTAGAGCTGGTGCAATCGGCAAGCTAATCCACGCTCAAGCAAGCGATATGCGTAATGGCTATATAGGAGTCTACGACCCAAATGCTAATGATGGGCAGGCTGATCCTTCAAAGAACCTAGATTGGAAAATGTGGCTTGGTCCAGCAAAAAAACGGCCGTGGGAGCCTGGTCGGTTCTTTGCATTCCGTTCGTTTTGGGACTACTCGGGCGGTATTGGCACTGACTTCTTCCCTCATTCATTAACGCCGCTTATTCGAGCGATGGGTCTTGGATTCCCGAAACGTGTTATCGGCACGGGAGGCCAATATCAGCACAAAGATGGGCGCGAGATACCGGATATATTCACAATCACTGCTGAGTATCCTGAAGGCCCATCGGTGCTTCTTGTTGCTTCGCTTGCGACGAATGCTGGCTTGCCTTGGGTAATACGAGGCTATGAGGGCACAATCAACCTCGACATAAATGGTGCAGTCATCGAGCCACAGAAGGCGGTTGTAGGCGAGAAAAGATCCAGGGAAGAGATCAAAGCCGCACGGAATTTCTCGCTAGAGGAACATTTCCGTGACTTCCTGGAGTGTATTCGCAGCCGCCAGAAGCCCAGGAGCCACGAAATTCTTGGCTATCAGGTTATGACCGTTCTCCACATGGGCGTTCGCTCTTACAAGGAAGGCAAAGTGATGGAGTTTGACCAAAAGACTGAGCAAGTAAGGCCAGTTTAGGAAAGGGGTCGCAGCCGGGGATTCAAAATGAACCGTAGGCTTTGCATGGGAATGGTTATTCTATCTCTTATGTTCGCTTTATGTACGCTAACGCATCTTGGGTGTGCCGCTAATTCTGAAAAAAAGCTCATTGAGTATGGTTGGGATTGTCCGACTACGGCTTTCTTTAAGAAGAACGTCAAGGAAATGGAAAAGTTGCCTTTCGATGGCGTGGTAATCAAAGTTGCTCACCCAGAAGGGGGGTGGAGCCTGGGTTGGCGGGTATTTTCTAAAGTAAAGTTTAGGCCATCTGAGTATGCCCACGCAATAAAAGATCTTGCCAGTATAAAATCTTCTAAGTTGACGGATAATTTCATTCAGGTTATCGCCATGCCCGGCGATGTTGATTGGTTTGATCCCGAATGGTCAGCAGTGGCTTATAATGCTGCCTGTCTTGCGAAAGTTGCCAAGCTCGGTGGATGCAAAGGGATAATGTTCGATCCTGAGATGTATGGTGAGCATCAGATTTGGAGCTACAAGGCACAGCCTGCCGAAGCAAAGGCGGCGCATACTTATGGTGACTACGTGGCAAAAGTTAGGGAGCGGGGTAGGGAGTTCATCCGTGCAATCAATAAGGAGTTCCCAGATATTACAATCCTAGCTCTATTTGGTCCAGCGCTACCATACGAGCAATCAGTTGCATGTGGTGGCATTGAAAATGCGGATTACTCGCTCCTTGCTGCTTTCTATGATGGAATCTGCGAGGCGGCAACTCCGGGCACAATTCTCATAGATGGCTATGAGCAGTCGTATGGCTTCATTGGACAAAAACCTTTTGAACAAGGGCGGCGCGCAATTCTTGAGGGTGCTAAAACGATTTCAACTGCACCAAAGGCTTTCGCAAAGCATGTTAAAGCGGGATTCGGCATCTGGGCTGATTATTCAAGCGGAAAGCTTGGGTGGCATCCTGAGGATTTTACCAAAAATTACTTTTCGCCTTCAGCGCTCAGGGCATCCGTCCACTTTGCTCTAAAATTCAGCGACGGCTATGTGTGGATTTACTCCGAGAGGTTGCGGTGGTGGGACTTCAACGTGCCGAGCGAATATATCGAGGCCCTTGCTCTTGCGAAAAGCGGTCCCGGACCTGGCAACTGGCAGCCTCGTCAGCTTTCAGTAGGTGTGCCGCGTGCCGCAGAACAGCCTGGCTACTCAGATGAGCAGACTTTCGCTGAGTTTCGAAAGACTCTAGAGGAGGTTTATGACCTACCAAAGAATGGGTGGCGATTCAGTCGGGATGAATCTAATTCTGGTGAAAAACAGGGATGGGCTCAGCCGACTTTTAATGATTCGGAATGGCGAACGATTAGTATTGGAAAGTTTTGGGAAGAGCAGGGCGAGAACTATGATGGTTTTTCTTGGTATCGTTTGAAGTTTATCGCGCCGAAAATTGAGCCAGGGAAGCAGGTCTTTCTCGTTTTTGGGGCGGTGGATGAGTCAGCCTGGGTATGGTTGAATGGCAGTTTTGTCGGCAAACACGATCTTGGCGGAATTGGCTGGCTTATTCCTTTTAAGCTAGATATCACAAAGGATTTAAAGCCTGGCGAAAACGTCCTTGCAGTGAAGGTTTTGGACACCGCCGGCGCAGGGGGAATTTGGAAGTCCGTCAAGCTGATGACAAAATAAGGGCGCAATTTTATATGCCAAAATTTCGTATTCAGGCGCTTTTTAAAAAATTGCCTTGCATTTTGCAAAAAAAGTGCTATACTGCAACTAAAGGCGCAAAGACGCCTGAAATACCGCAAGTGCTTAAGTAACAACTTCGTAGGCAAAGCGGCTGTAATGCCAGACCTCCTAGTTGCGAACTTAACGCTTGGCTGGAAAAGGAGGTTTGGGGATGGCTACCGGCAAGGTCAAATGGTTCAGCGAAACCAAAGGCTATGGATTTATAGCCATGGACGATGGGAACGACATCTTCGTCCATTACACCGGAATTGTCGGAACCGGTAGAAGGAATCTCTTCGAGGGACAGGAAGTCCAGTTCGACATCGTCCAAGGGCCGAAGGGACCCCAGGCGGCGAACGTGGAACCGGCCTGATTTTTCGCCCTGCTGAAATAGCTAGAGATAGCGAAGCCCCCGCTCCGGGTTGGTGCGGGGGTTTTCTTTTTTGTCTGCTTAATGCAATTCTTTGCATTACCAAGTTGGAAATTGAAGGAAGACACAATTTTGTAACTTAAAATACAGCTAGAAGGAACTGTATGTTTATATAAAAGGGCAGATTTGCTGGGTGTAAGAACAAGATTAACTACCAGTTGTTTTAAGCTGTGCACAAAGGAAGAGGCTTTTGAGCGGTTGGAAATTATCATTTCGCAAAAGCCAGAAGGGTGGTGTTGAAGGTGGCTTTTGTTCTAGCTTTGCTTGTTAGCGTTTCTCTAGCATTGTTTGGTTTCCCCGTACATGCCGAGCAAGCTGCAATGATTGCCAAACCCCCATGCTCTGGCGTTTATGTTGACCGAGACGGCGTTAAGCACCCCTGGCATGTGAATCAAGCGCACACTTTGATATGGGATGGAAGGCCGTACTTGCCAGTTGGCGGTATGTATTGTCCGCCTTATATATGGGAGCAGAATGAAACTGGCTGGCAGCTTACTAAGAATCAGATTGATATGCTGAAAGAAAAAGGCGTAATTGACATATATATCCACTTTTGCATGGCATGTCCGCCGGAATGTCTCCAAAGGGTGATTGATTACTTAGAGGTAAAGGGCTTTAGATATGGCATTGAACTTGCAGATGGACCAGGACCTGGGGTGGGCTATTTGGTACAGAATGAAGGTTTGAAGGTTGATGGCATTACAAGGTCTGGGACTTACGGAGTTGAGTGTCCAGACGCAATAAGTGGAATCTATGTTCTCCTAGATGGGCAGACTTGCGAGATAGTTGACGCTGGTTGGGCAAAGATTTATGAGCGGGAGGAGCCAACCGGAAAGAACCTCAGCAACGGCCAGCCTGAGATTGTCAAAAAGAAGGGGCTCGAAGTTGATGTACACTGTCCGCCAAATCGGACGCTTTGCCTCTGCTTTACTCCAAAGGTGATTGGGGGACAACCATACTTCTGGGAGGGCGGCCTTGAAAAGTATCAGGAGAAGTTACTTAAGCACTTTAGTAAGGTCAAATTTGGCAAGGGCTTTAGGTTTGTTGTCGATCCTCTTCAAAACGAGATGAATATTTCACATACTTTCCTGCCGGCTTCGCAAGAGTATGGTAGGCAATTTGCAAGATGGCTAGTCGCTAGGTATGGATCTATTGAAAAGTTAAATGAGGCATGGGCGGCGACAAGCAAAATCCCTGATTTCGAGACTGCCGGTCGTTTTGTGCCTATTAGAGTGGTTGAAACCTGCAAGCCCTCAGCCATTGGCGTATTTTTCGACCCGAATACAGGGAAGATTTACAAGACTGATGCTAAGCGGTCTCAAGCGTGGTATGACTTTATAGACTTTTTGGGTGAACGGGTAGCTAGGTACTGTAATGCCTTGTGTAAATTTTTCAAAGAAAGAATCGCAGATGTGCCGATTGTTTTCAAACATTCTGGGCCAATTGCAACTTACAGAATCAACCCTGAACAAGCAGGTTTTGACGGAATCGGGATGGAGGCATATGGCGTTGGTGAAACGCTTATCCCAATGAATGCCGCCGTATGTTGGTCGGAGGTAGAACAGTCGGCGCGGAATATGTGGTTAGTGGTAACAGAGTTTTCACAGGCCGCCTTTGAAAATCAGCTAGAAAATATTGGGCATATGGACCGCGAAAGCATGTATGCCGATATGAGTGCTCTTTTGGGTGCAGGTGCGAAAGGGATTTTCGTCTTCGGGCTTGCATTTGGCCCTTGGAATAGCGGTCAGTTCTGGAAGAGCGAGTTTATCCGCGATCCTCGACAGCTTGAGTGGATAGCTACCTTCCGCCGAATTATAGAAAGTAGTACAAAGCTTCCAGACTATCGGCCTACGTATTATTATAGGTTCCCTGCACGGCGTATGGAGGCTAGTGCGTTTAGCCTGCCCCTGAGTGATTTTGTTGGCATTGATGGTGGTTGGACGGGATACAGCGGCGGTAATTCACGCGCGATCATGCGAGGACCAGACGGTACATGGATTCTCCCAACATGGACAACTTCGGTGGACACGCCGCTAATCATTGCGAATCTAAATGATTCGCCGGCAAGCTTGAAATATGGTGCAGAGTTAGAAAGGATTATCGAGGCGGGCAAACCGCTGCTTACATATATTGGCTTCCGGCTGGACCTAGGTGCCATTCCGTCGCTTGACAAATACTTCACCAGCAAGTTTGCTACTGACGCCGATGGTCGAAGGATTCAGGTTCTTAACCCTGGACCTAAGAGCGAGGTGCTTTCTAAGAGCCCCGATGGTCATGTGTGGAATATGATTGAAGGCAACCTTCAAATCATTAGCAAGGAAGTTGAGGACAAGGAAGGCTGGCAGCCAGAAGGCCTTCGCATTCCCCTAGTAGACCAGATACACCAGCCAGAGCGTTTCCTAGCCGAGGTTCTTGGTGTGCGAGAGTTTCGTCTCGACCCTGACATACGTGGCTTTAGCTTTACTCTAGCTGGTCGACCTATTACGTATCTTTGGTCGGAAAAAATGAAATCGAGCATCCGGATATCGCCTGAAAAGGCTAATAAGGTCAAGGCACGATATGCTAATTCCGAGAAAGCTGGCGGCAAGGCGAAAGACGGCTCGCTCAACTTGCGTATTCCATTGAAGAGACAGCCTGAAATTGTTGAAGTTGACGTGCCATATATTCGTGGTAAGCACTGTCCTACTGAGAAATGGGAGGAGGCACTTATAATAGATGGTTTAGCTCCAGAGGACATTGCCAAACCGGAAGAGATATTTCCAGCCTATCAAGCGCCGAATTGCCCTCCAAATATTTGGATTGAAGCAGAGGATTTCATTGACAGCAACTTCAATCTAGGCAAATATGGCGGAATGACTAGGCTCTCGAACGGCGCATTGTGGGCTCTTGACACATTTGTTGACCCTTCTCCTGAGACTGGTTACTATGCGAAATATACGTTCAAATCCCAGCAAGCTGGCGAGTTTGACCTTTGGGTTAGAGAATGGGTTGGTAAATCGCCTTGCCATTGGGTGGTGAATGGAGGCAGGTGGACCCTCGCTCCGGACAAGCTTGAGGAGCATGACAAGCAGTTCTGCGGGCCGTGGGCGCTCTACGATGATTCAAAAATAGTGTTTGCTTGGCGTAATTATGGGAAAGCCCAGCTGCGAGAAGGTGATAATACCCTTGAAATTCGTGTGATTGCAAAGCGCAAGAAAGGCGATAAATATTGCAAGTTCCTTGATGCTTTTGCCTTTACTACCGGTGGCGTTAAGCCATGGGAGATTGATTGGTGATTGCTTCATTATCAATAAACATAATGAGGTTGAGTGGAGGAGAAAATGCCCAACAAAGTTACCATTGACGAAAACAGACGCATTTTTCTTAATGGCGAGCCGTGGTTTCCTATTTGCTTTACTCCGTTTGCGCCGCCTCTGGGAGCGAAGGATCCGACAGGGAGAGACGCAATTGAGGTGTTGGCGGAGGGTGGCGTGGACTCCTTTCGCATTGGGAGAGGACACAATGACCCTGCCGAGGACGAAGAATGCCAAAAGTATCTCGACTGGTTTGCTGAGCATGGGGTTTATGGCTGGCCGTACATTGCCGATATGACAGTTTTTGACCCAAAACATCCTGAAAGGAAGGAACGGCTTCGACAGTTCGTCGAGCGCTTTAAAGAGCATCCAGCGCTGGCAATTTACAAAACCATGGACGAGCCGGCTTGGGGTAAGCACTCAATTCCTGGAATGATGGCAGCTTATAAGTATCTCAAGCAAATTGACCCCGATCACCCTGCATGGATGGTTCATGCCCCTAGGGATACTGTCGAGCTGTTGGCTAAATATTGCAAGGCATGTGATATAGCTGGCATTGACATCTACCCAATTTCCGTGCCGATGGGCCTTCACAGTCATCTGCCAAACAAAAATATCAGCGTTGTAGGTGATTATGCTGACTTCATCAATCGTGCTGTGCGCGGGAAAAAGCCTTTCTTTATGGTCCTCCAGGTTTGCTGGAGCGGGGTTACGCCTCCAAAAAGGATTCTTGTAATGCCAACTTTTCACCAGGAGCGCTATATGGCTTACCAGGCTATCATCAAAGGTGCGCGTGGCCTTGTTTTCTTTGGTATGCCAGTTGCCTTGCAGGGCAAGAATGCAGAGCTAGGCTATAATTGGACATTTTGGGAAGAGGTCTTGCGGCCGCTCCTTAGTGAGTTTAAAAAAGGAACAGAATTGTATTCAGCGCTTGTTGCTCCCCCTTCGGACCTGCCTTTAAGCGCAACAGGTGCACCCGACATTGAGTTTACTACTAGAAAGGTAGGATCGAACGTATACATTTTCGCTGCCAAGCGTGAGAGCGCTGAGACGCCGGTTACATTCTTGGGCGATTTCTTAGATGGCGATATCGAAGTCTTATTTGAAAATCGCGCAATCAAAGCTAGAAGTGGTTCGTTCACGGATTCTTTTGGCCCAAACGACGTACACGTGTACAAGTTTTGCTTAAGCTGATGCCTATAACACATTTCCCAGAGGTTTTTATGTTCGCAGCACATCGTTTGAAAAATAGAAAGCAAGGAGGTAATTCATTCTCAAGCGGCAGCGGCGTTTGAACAACAGCTATATAACTTAAGGAATTGTCGGTTAATAAGAAGATACTAGCGCTAACAAAATTACAAGAAGTTTATGGAAAGACTTTGATTCGTCCTGGAAGGTCCGAGGTTATTGAGCCTATGACAGCCGCGGTAGGAACGCCTGCCGATTTGAGTTTCGCGACAAGATTATCGAGCTTTTCTGGCGCAACCGCCATGAGAAGGCCGCCTGAGGTTTGCGGGTCGCTCAGTATAAGCTGCGCGTCTTCTTTTATCTCGGGTGCGAACGTAACGTTAGCCGCCACATATTCGCGATTTGAATAGGCGCCACCAGGGATGACTCCTTCCTCCACCAGCCGCCATGCTTCAGCTAGTACAGGAATTCTGGAAAGAAATATTTCGGCCCCAACTTTACTTGCTGAAGTCATTTCCCAGAGGTGGCCTAACAATCCAAAGCCTGTTACGTCGGTGCATGCATGGACTCCGATTTCAGTCATTACTATGGAAGCGGTCCGATTGAGAGTTTTCATAATTTCAATAGCCTGGTGTGCGGCTTGAGGTGTAGTTTCGTCAGCTTTGATGCCGGTGGTAATTATTCCAATCCCAAGTGGCTTTGTTAGAACAAGGGCATCACCCCTCCGCGCTCCGGCATTCGTGACTGGCGCCTCTGGTGTGGTGAACCCGATGACTGCCATGCCGTACTTTGGCTCGGGGTCGTCAATCGTATGGCCGCCTACGATGGTTACCCCTGCTTCCTTTGCTTTGTCACTTCCGCCAGCCAGAATTTGATCAAGAACAAATAGCGGGAGAGTCCTTACTGGAAAGCCGACGAGATTAAGCGCGATTGAGGGTTGAACACCCATTGCATAACAGTCGCTGAGTGCATTCGCGACGGCAATCTGCCCAAAGTCATAAGGGTCATCAACCACCGGCGTGAAATAATCCACCGTAGCGGCAATCGCTAGGTCGTCGCTGACTTTGTAGACCGCCGCATCGTCTGCGGTATTCAAGCCAACAAGGACATTTGGATCTGTGATTGGTGGTAGACGGCGCAGAACCTGCGCCAGGTCGGCTGGGCTGACCTTGCACGCTCAACCGCCGCCGTGGGTCAGCAAGGTCAATCGTATTTTGCTTTCAGCCACCGGAATCACCACCTTTCACGCAATTATTATTTTTCCCAATTTGAAGAATCACCTTTTCCTGGGTTCGTATATGCAATATGGTTCTGGGGCAAGGTAGTCGCCGGTAAGAGCGTAGGCACGGGCGCGGCATCCCATGCATATTCGCCGAAATTCGCAATAACCACATTTCCCGTGGAGATTGTCTTCGTCACGAAGGCGACGGAAAACTTCGGCATTATCCCATATGTCCTTGAAGTGGGCCTGGCGTATGTTCCCGGCCGAGATTGGCAGATAACCGCAGGGATACACTTCGCCTTTGCTAGAAACAAAGCAGACCCCAGACCCAGCAAGACATCCTTTTGTCATTGCCTCAAAGCCATGTGTTTCCGAGGCGATCTTGGCGCCCTCTGCTCGGGCGCGTTGGTGAATGATTCGAAAGTAATGGGGAGCGCAGGTAGCCTTCAAGTTGATTTTAGAGTCTTTCGACCGATCATACAGCCAGTTAAGCACGCGCTCATATTCCGCTGGTTCGATCATCTCATCGTCGGCTATTTCTTTTCCACAGCCCGTTGGGACAAGAAGGAAGATATGCAGTGCCGCCGCCCCTCGGCTGACCGCGAGTTTGAGGATTGCTGGGATTTGGTCTACGTTTTGCTTCGTAACTGTCGTGTTGATTTGAAAGGGTATGCCATCTCTTTTTAGATATTCGATTCCCTGCAAAGCGGCATCAAATGAGCCGTAGGCTTGTCGAAATCTGTCGTGGGAGGCGGCGTCGGGGCCATCGATGCTCACACTTACACGCCGAATCCCTGATTCTTTGATTGCTTGAGCAATTTTTGGTGTGATTAGCGTGCCATTGGTTGCCAGCGCGACCGGCAGTTCCTTCGACTTAGCATAGGATGCTATTTCGAAGACGTCAGCACGAACAAGTGGTTCGCCGCCGCTAAGCACAATAACTGGTTTTGCAAAAGAAGCGATTTGGTTAATTAGAACCCTTGCTTCCGACGTCGAAAGCTCGTCCGGCGACCGCTTCTCAGTGGGAACGGCTCGACAGTGGATGCATTTCAGATTGCATGCTGTGGTAAGCTCCCAAAACACGAGTCTTGGTGTGAACTCACCGCGATGTGAATATTTCATGGGATTGCTCTTTCGCATAGATGTTATTAGATTATAACATCCAGCTTAAGCTTATTCCATTCGATGTTTGTTGACTGCCGTCATACTCTTTGATATACTCTGTTTCAATTTGGGTTATTTTACTAACAGGATAGCTTTAAAAAACTATTTAATCATGCGCTTGTTGGAATAGGTCTTTAACCTTGGCTTTTCGTACTCATAGTTTTGAACAAATTGTAAGTTTGTTTATTAGGAGAAAGTAGCAATGTCGCCATATTCTTGCATAATAGCTGTCTTCTTGATGCTTTACTGCTCCGCTGCTTACTCTGCCATCCTACCTCTCGAAAAACCAGGAATGGGAGTTCGCGTGGAGGCTGGGAAATATGTAGTGCGCGGACACGTGGTAGAGGTCAGTAAGACTACCGACTTAGCTATCGAGCCTCCTGACAAAATCAGAGTGGTAAACGAAGAGCATGTATTAAGCGACCAAAAGCCAATCGCCTGGCATTCTGGCACTGCACTTAAAAAGACCCTTGGACCAGTGGATACAGGCACACGCCTCCCATATGCCATTGTTCCAGACTCGGTAAGGGTTCATTCATCTCCTAATGGTGGCACAATATATCAAGAGGGGAAGGACTACTTCCTCGATGATGTTTGGGGTGGGATTTCGCGCTTGGAGACTGGCAGCATTCCAAAGGATAAGCCAGTCTACATAGATTATGAGGTTTACCTACAGCGTGTAGATTTGATAGAAGTTTCTCCTCTTGGGGCTGTAGTGATACGAAAAGAACGCTCTGTGGCTGTAAATGCCGAGATTCCTGAGCCTCATCCTGGGATGACTCCCCTTGCACACATTTATGTCCCTTACCGCACGAAGGCAATTACAAGTGAAAACATTTACCCTCTGCCTAGCGATGATATTACTTGGCGAGATTTTATCAAGGTTTCTGGGCGCGAGTATCTGGCGCATACGCTAGAACTTCTTGCCAAAGGTAAACGGGTGACAATTGTATGTTGGGGCGACAGCGTTACAGCGGGAGGCTCTCCCAGCTCCCATGATAAATGCTATGTCGAGCTCTTTCGTGCACAGTTAAAGGCTGCCTATCCAAAAGCTGAGATTATAGTTATTAACGCGGGAATAGGCGGCTCAAACACCGATTCTCGCCGAGAAAGGTTCGACCAAGAAGTTCTTTCACATAATCCCGATCTCATCACTGTTGAGTATGTGAATGATGCCGGCATGACCCCTGAGCACATAGCATCGAATTACGCTTGGTTCATTGCCAGGGCTAGGGCGAAAAATCCTATTATCGAGTTTATCATTCTAACTCCTCATTTTGTAATGCCAGATTGGATGGGTAACTTCGACAAATCCGTTCCTGCAATGCGCAAGGCTGCCTTTGAAAATAAGGTAGCCTTGGGCGATACAACAAATATATGGGCGCATCTTCGAGATATCGGCATTCCGTACATGATTCTTCAAGCCAATGGCATAAACCACCCAAATGACCTAGGCCATAAGTTTTTTGCCGAGACTCTAATGGCCCTGATGTCGCCTCGTTAGACAATTCTTCATCAGCTTGCCATTGTTTGACAAGATTTCCAAGTCGCAAGAGAATATTTTTGGGAAATATCTCATGCAAGAAAAAGGGTCATACGTGGGACGAATTGAGTACAAGTGGCTTGCAATGGTTGCGGTGTCCATTGGCACTTTTATGGCGACCGTGGATTCGAGCATTGTAAATGTCTCGCTTCCCGTTATTATGGCCTCTTTGAGGACCAACCTGCCCACGATTCAATGGGTTGTTGCAATATACCTGCTGGTAATCACCGGCCTACTCTTGACGCTAGGTCGTCTTGCCGATTTAGCGGGCCGCAAACTGGTTTTAGTCTGGGGATACGCAGTTTTCACAATTGGTTCACTCCTCTGTGGCTTGTCTAGAAGTCCATTCCTGCTCATTGCGTCCAGGGGTATTCAGGCGGTTGGTGCAGCAATGATAATGGCAAACGGTCCTGCCGTTATCACCGATGCCTTTCCAATTGGTGAACGGGGAAAGGCATTGGGGATGTTCGCTATGGTGGTTGCTAGCGGGCTTACGATTGGGCCGGTGTTGGGAGGGTTCATAGTTGAAGCCGCCGGATGGCCTTGGATTTTCTTTGTTAACTTGCCCATTGGCGTCTTTGGCATGATATTTGTTCAAAGAGTGCTCAAATGCGAACAGCTGCGGTTAGAACAAAATTTTGACATTTTTGGCGCCGCTCTTTTTCTCGTAAGCCTAGTGTCCCTGACGATGGCGCTAAGCCAGGGTCCTCAAAAAGGGTGGAATTCTAACGAGATTGTTGCTTTATTAATTACGTGCGTTGTCTTCGGAGCTTTGTTTATATTGCACGAGAAGAGGACGCCCCATTCAATACTCACTCTGACACTTTTTCGACAGCGACTGTTTGCCGCGGCATGTGCAAGCGCTTTCATTAATTTCTCCTCGACGTTCTCCGTTGCTTTTCTTATGCCATTCTATCTGTCACAAGTGCTTGGGTATGAACCTCGGCGCATGGGGTTGACATTAACCGCTACACCGATTACGGTAGCTTTGGTTGCTCCTCTGAGTGGTAATCTATCTGACCGAATAGGCTCGAGAGTTTTAGGATCGATTGGGCTTGGGTTAGCTAGCATTGGCTTGGTGCTTATCGGCTGCCTTGGGGCTTCGCCTTCACATATTCGCGTAGTTATTGCGTTGGTGGTTGTGGGGCTGGGTACTGCTATCTTTCAATCGCCAAATAACAACGCACTGATGAGTTCGGTTCCAAAGGGAATGCTTGGTGTCGCCGGTGGAATGCTTGCGACTATGCGCAACCTCGGAATGGTTACGGGCGTGGCAATTTCGCAAGCGGTATACTCGAGCAGGCTGATGTATTACCAAACAAGGCTAGATGATGTTGCCGCACGGGTTAACGCATTCAGGGATGCATTCTTAGTGGCAGCTATTATATGCACCATTGGTGTGATAACTTCGGCGGTGAAGGGTCAGGAGAGGATGAATAGTGATGCATGCAGAATAGCCTAGAATGATTGATTAATGATTAGGCGGTGCAAAGGATGAGCCAAATAAGCAGAAGAACATTCTTATCCAAAATAAGCTGGGGAGCGGTAGGAGCAAGTGCGATGAATATAGTGGGTTCAAATATTGTTTTTGCTCGCGAGAGAAAGCCGAATTTTATCTTTATTCTTATGGATGATATGGGATGGGCAGATTTGGGGTGCTACGGGAATACGTTCCATGAGACGCCGAATATAGATAAGCTAGCCAGCCAAGGGATAAAGTTTACGAACGCTTATTCGGCGTGTCCCGTTTGCTCGCCGACACGTGCAAGTATTCTCACAGGAAAATATCCTGCCAGGATTGGTTTAACCGATTGGATACCGGGTCACAATTTTCCTTGGGCAAAATTGAAGCCGCCAGCATTCCACCAAGAGCTGCCACTTGAGGAAATCACAATCGCCGAGACACTAAAAAGAGCTGGTTATGCAACTGCAAATATAGGCAAATGGCATCTAGGCAAGGAGGGATACTACCCTGAGAGACATGGCTTTGATTTGAACTTTGGGGGTACGAATAAAGGCAGCCCACCGAGCTACTTCTATCCATACAATATTCCAACAATATCTTCTGGCAAAGAGGGTGAATACCTTACCGACCGACTTACTGATGAGGCAGAAAAGTTTATTGAAAAGAACAAGGACAAACCTTTCTTTCTATATATGCCGCACTTCGCAGTGCACACGCCGCTCCAGGCGAAGAAGGAGTATGTAAGCAAATACGAGGCAAAGCCGAAACCAAAGGATGGCCAATATAACCCTGTTTATGCCGCAATGATTCAGAGCGTTGACGAAAGCGTGGGCAGAATAATGGCTAAACTTGACGAATTGGGCATTGCGGACAACACAGTTGTCATCTTCAATTCGGATAATGGTGGCTACGTCAAAGCTACATCCAATGCCCCTCTACGTGCTGGCAAGGGTACTCTCTATGAGGGAGGAATTAGAGACCCGCTAATCGTGCGCTGGCCTGGCAAGGTCAAAGAAGGAAGCATATGCAATGAGGTCGTGACGAGTACTGATTACTACCGGACGATTTGCGAAATAGCAGGCGTCAAGCCGCCGGAAAATCAGCCAATTGATGGTGTGAGCATTGTCTCGCTATTAAAGCAAACAGGTGGCATAAATCGAAAGGCTGTATACTGGCACTATCCGCACTATCATCCAGGCGGAACCAGCCCAGCAGGCGCAATTCGATGTGGCGATTGGAAGCTAATCGAGTATTTCGAAGACGGACGCATCGAACTTTATAATTTAAAGGATGACGTAGGCGAGACTACTGATCTTGCTGCCAAAATGCCGGAGAAAGCCGCGGAGTTAAGAACAATGCTTGCAGATTGGCGGAAGTCCGTAGGTGCGGCAATGCCAGCTCCAAACCCAGATTATGATCCCGCAAAGGCTAGCCAGCGTGGATAGCCGCAGAATTTTTCTTTAGTCTGCTTTCTGGGGGCGCACTATTTCCTTACAGGGCGCGTAATTTGCGAGGCTGCGCATCCAAGGGAATGTCAATTTGGCAGTAGACTCACATACCTTTTCTCCCCAAAAGCAATATCGCCAGTTACCATCTGAAAGCTCACCAAGGTCTCAGTCGTGATTCCATCTGATAACTTGAAAGCCCGAACTTCAGCGTCGCATAGGAAGGGAGTATCCTGTGAGATGGGCGCTAGGACCTTCGATTCACCGATAATTGCGCGGAGGTATACTGCCGACTCCCCTTTCGCTAGCCATTTCACCTCATTTGTATTTCCAAGAGATGCGCGGGCGAATATTGGCGTGTTCGATTTTATGGAAATTTTGTCACCATCCTCAACTTTAATCCATTTGCCCGATGCATCTTGGATTTCAAGCGAATTAAACTCTGCATTTAAGAACTTTGGTGGATTATTGCCGTTAAGCGGTGTTCCGCCCACAGCAATCCTCGGGAAGTTAGAGGAATCAGTGCCCGTGCCTTTGGTTCTCAAGCCGACAGTCTTTCCTTTGCTCACTGCCATGCCATATTCTGCACGCTTGGCGGCAAGAATGCCTGCGTACCCGATGGTATGGAGGTCGCGGTCAATTTCTATCCAGTAGTCAGGCTTCTTTAGAGGGTATGGTTTTGCAGCCATTTTTGCCATCTTGGTGAATTCGAACGCGGCTGGGCGGAGAGTAAAATCAGGATTTATAACCGCGTAGTCGCTTTTTTCCCAGATTAGGTATCCAGGCCACCACCAGGCTGCCGAGCCAGCCGAACGGGTTTCATAAAACACTTTGTAGATTTTCTCATAGTATTCTCGTTGTGCTTCGAGGGTCTCAGGAGTAGGGTTTGGGGATGCAGAATATCCAAGCTCAGCCCAGTAAATCGGCTTCCCGCCGCTTACGAACTTGCCGTAGAGGGTGGTAAACCCGCCTTCTCGAAAGCTTTGCATGTCGCCGGCGAAGTTGTAGCCCTCCGGTGATATGAAGTCAAGGTGTTTTGCGCCTGAACAGAGGTCAACCGGCATTTGGGGAAGTGCATACGCAGCCATTGTTCCAGTGCCACCAAAGCCGCTCCGAACGCTGATTGGATGGTAGGGATCAATGCTGCGTATGACTTGTGCGGTTTTCATGTATTGTCGGCTGAGGCGATCGTCCCAGAATCGCCGATATGCGGCTACCATTCGCCTCCAAGGACCGTCGCTGGAGACTTGTTCGTCTGTCGGCCCATGTACTCCGCCATCAGGCTTCTTGCGGAGGGTAAACTGCCAATCTTTCTCTGCGTTCTCCACACTACCATATTGGTCTTCAATCCAACGCTTCCATTCGGCGTCAAAAAGCCGCCGCCTCTCTTCGCGGCCGATGCGAACTTCCCAACCCGTGTCGTAGGCGAACATTGCCGGACGTTCCCAAAGTCTGGCTTTCTTTATCAGCTCTAGTGCTTTTTCAGGCTTTGGCCACAGCGGCTCAAGGCCAGCAATATAGACGTGGCATTTGATTCCATGCTTATGTGCTCGCTCCATGAAGTCTACAAAGGCATAGGGAATCTCAACTGGATTCTCATAAATCAACGAGACGGTATTCAGTCCAATTTTGTTCATCAAATCAAGCTCAATTTCGACGATTTCTGCATCGTATTGGTTAGGATGGCACCAATGCTCCCAGAATGGGCCGCTTTCCATTGCGGCAACGTAAATTGGCCGATAGTTAATGCCGAGAGAGTACCACGGTTTGCCCTTGTAAATAAACTGGTCGCCCTTAATAGTAACGATTTCATTCTTGTCGACAGGTTTGGATTCGACAATCGAAAATGGTTGGCGTATCTGGTCGATGAGCTTTCCATCGACATACAACGAAGTTGTTACGACATAGAAGCCGGGTGCAAGGTTAGGAAATGAGCCAACTTCTATTATATTGCGTTTTTCGCTTAAAAATAGCGACTTCTTGGCATAAAGCGGCGGTTTGGCAGGCTTGGCTTTGGAATACTCAGGGTCATCTGCGATTTTGCATTCAACGCTGACTTGGCGTTGCAGTGAGCCAAGGTTGAGCACCACAGCGCCCACGGTGGGCACTTCCTCAAAGTAGGATGCATGGTCTGTGCCCCCTGCAAGCAAGAATATTCCTTGGTCAATTCGTTGGACTAGTTTGACTACTTCGTTGACAATTTCTTGGCGATGTGATGCTAGAAAATCGGGGTCGTCGATTCCTAATGTTGCCCAAATGCTTCCACAATATTGTTCATCATCTTGAACGTAGAGGGCTGCTGCGGCTCCGCCAATATGTCCATCTGCCATTCTCACTGCCAACTGTGGTATCCAACGATGAGGGGCGGTTTTGTTGAAACCTAGCCCTCGGTATCTTGGTAGCGAGCAAACAACGCTAACAGGACCTTTAAGGGCGGGTTCTGAAGGTAAGTCATAGTATGACCCAAACGTGCGAATGAGCGCTTCCCCAGTAGTTCGGTAGGTCTTGTAAGATGGGCTAAGCGTTTCCAGAAGCGGCTGGGTGAAGTCTGGATTTCCAGCTGGGTTGGGCATTGTGTGGACATCGCTAATCCATAGCATTGCTGGTTTTTCGCGGTCGTGGAGGTTGTGATTTTCAAAGCCAATCTTGAACTTGACCGCCTTTTGAGGCTGGAATCGGTCGTCAGGGCCACCCGGTCCTTTCCAATGCACGAATAAATCGGCGGTCAGGGCATAACGCTTCCACGAGGTGGTGAGTTCAATATTCGTGTACCACCGAGCTCCGTCCGAATCAAGCCATGCCACGATGCATTTACGAGCGTTTTTGTTGCCTTTAGCCCAGAATGTAGTTACAGTTTCGTTCGGTGGGATGCTTTTTTGGATGGGAATATCTTGGAATTCCCAAAATCTCACGCTGGGTGCCTTAAGTTCAAGAGCAAAAGGCGCTTCTGAGATGTTGGTGGGAACAGTGCGCGCTTCGACCTTTGTATCGGGTGTGCCAGTATCTCGAAACTCATTGGACCACTTGACTTTATTGAAGTCGAGCACTTTCTCACCCATCTGCATGGTTGCAAGTTTGTCGAGCAGCATTTGCTGGGTGAGCCATTTGCCTTCGAGGCGCACAACCTGCTTTGAGAGAGGCGGTCCACCAATGGTGAGCAGATTTCCATTGTGGGTTACATAGTTTACAAGAGCTTGTTTAGCGTCAACAGGGAAGTATGCTGAATTTGGGAGTATCAACAGCCGGCGTTCGTCATTATTAGATAGTTCAGATGCGAGTGTATCGGCGCTAACAGGTTTAGTTGCAAATCCTTGTGCTTTGAGCGAAGATGTTAAAGCCTTGATGAAAGCCGTGTCGGTGTGGGGAAACTGCTCGGCTAGGACGAGGACGGCCATCTTGGAGGTGTCCGCCCTGCTTGCCAGCGCCATTGTGGCTAGCAGAATAAGAAGGAGTGCTTTAGCCATTGAGTCCTCCTTTGCCGCTTATTCATCTGCATCAGTGAGGCCGCGGAGCAGGCGCTTGTTCATTTGTGCTTTAAATCGTTTAACATAGGTCGCCGTTGGTGCGAAATCGTCGCCAACCCGCTTTAGCCACTTTTGAAGCTCAGCTTCCATTTGTTCGCGAAGACCCTTTGCCTCGGATTTGTCAATTAGATTATTCATCTGATAGGGGTCTTTCATGTTATCAAAAAGAACGTAACCCTTGTCTCGAAATCTAGCATAGGTGTAGCAGGGGGTTCTTACACCGCGCCATTCGCCGGTTGTTTTCCTTCCACCAACTGAGACTATTCGCTGTAGGAGTACCGATTCTGGCTTTTTACTGCTCTTGCCGAGAATTGTTTGCGAAAGGTCCAATCCTTGCACGCTCTTTGGAATAGGTACTTCGCACAGGCCTAAAAGTGTTGGCATTACGTCAACGGAGTTTAAGAGGATATCGGTTTTCTGTCCTGCTTTTATCTTTCGGGGATATCGCATAATAAAGGGGATATTTATGCTTTCTTCATATGGCACATTTTTCCCCTGCAGGCCGTGGCTGGCAAGCATATCGCCGTGGTCGCTTGAGAAGCAAACAATGGTATCGTCCGCGATGCCGAGATCATCTAGCGTTTTTGTGATCCTGCCTAAGTTGTAATCCAAAGCTGCAATCTGTGCATAATAGATTCGCAAATTCTCGCGGTCGTCGGTGCCTTTTGGAACGTTCGGGCGCTGGGTCAGTTTCTTTGGGTCAAACATGTCGAGGTACTTTTGGGGAACTTCCCTGGGTGGGTGAGGTGGTCTCCAGGCTACAAAAAGGCAGAATGCTGACTTTGCGTTGTTCTTGATGAAATTTATGGCAAGGTCGGTTTGAATATCTGTCTCGAATCCTTTGTAGTGGATTTCCTCGGGTGTATCCGTGCAGTAGAAGTCATCAAATACTGAGCCGCCAAGATTGCGTGAAGCCCAGTAGTCAAAACCGAGGCGGCGTTCTTTTGGTACAAACGGATTATGATTTTTTTCGAGGTGCCATTTTCCAATAAAACCGGTCTTATATCCGTGCTCTTTGAGAACCTTTGCGATTGTAATCTCAGTATTAGGAAGCTCAACTGAATTGCCAACAACTCCCGTTGAAGTGCCATAGCGTCCGGTAAGTAGCATAGCACGGTAAGGCGAGCAAAGGGGGTAGCCGCTAATGGCATTTTTGAATAGCAGGCCCTGGCTAGCAAGTTTGTCCATATTTGGAGTGTGTACCTCGGTATTGCCCATGCATCCCAAAGATGCATTTCTCATTTGGTCTGCAAATAGGAAGATAACATTCGGTTTTCGACTGTCGGTTTTTGCACACGAAGCAATGCTGGGGAATGTCCCTAGGAGTGCTGCCCCAGCGACACTAGCACCTCGGGTTATAAACTCACGTCGAGAAATTTCTTTTCGTTCTTTCGTCATTTTAATTCTCCTCTTGGCATTTGCATCGCGGTCCTTAGTTAGAACATTTCTCAAGGTAGGTAAAAGTTTCCTCTTTGGCACAATACCATCATTAGATACAGTTGAGATACAGTTGCGGTTTCCCTTGCAGACAGATTCTCATCAAGGTATTTGCCTTGATATCATTGAAGGTACAGAGTATTATGCACCGACCATAAAGGATACGCATGGGCGGAAGATGAAAAAGTAAAAAGAAGGTTTTGTTTGGCTTGGGATGCCACAAATTAAAATCACAATTTAATTTTGAATCGGTTCAAAATGTCTTTAGAACAACTCGAGAATTTGCGCATTAGGGGAAAGGATGTTGGGCAAGATACCATGCCGGACAATGGCATAACCGTGCGTGCCGTTGTCATTGGTTTAATTGCTATTATTCCTGGGGTTTTTTGGGGTGTGTATGGCGATGTCGTATCGCAAACCGACTTGACATCCATGTCACTCATGATGCCGCCGGTTCTCATCCTAATAACACTTCTGCTAATAAATAGCCTTTTGAGAAAGATAAAGCCTCTTTGGGTGCTCAGCCGGACGGAGCTTATCACCATTTACGCAATGCTAACGATTTCTGTAATTCTTTCAGGCATGGGGATGCTTCAATTTCTTTGCACAACGCTAGGTGCTGTACCCCATTACAAGAGTCTTGGCTGGGAGAATTACCTTAACATGGTGCCGCCCACAATTTTGCCAAAACTCTCGGCGATTGATGGCTTTTATAAAGGCAATTCGCCAATTCCTTGGTCGGCATGGACTTCGCCAATTTTGCTTTGGAGTGGCTTCCTATTTTCGATGCTCTTCTGCATGTTGTGCATCAATACGATTCTGCGGAGGCAGTGGGTTGAGCGCGAAAGGTTGACTTTCCCGATAGTTCAACTGCCGCTGGAGATGACGGAGCCGAAGACTGGCTTTTTTAAGAACAAACTAATGTGGATGGGTTTCCTAATTGCAATGTCTTTGGAGACAATGAACAGCTTGAATTTCCTCTTTCCAAGTGTACCGTATATTCAACTTAAGGCAAGGGACCTACAACCGTATTTCACCACGCATCCTTGGAATGCAATCGGCTACTTTCCGACGACATTCTATCCTTTGGCAATAGGTCTTGGATTTGTGCTTGCGGCGGATGTGAGCTTCTCCTGTTGGTTCTTTTATATACTGACAAAGCTGGAGTTTGTATTTGCGGCGGCAATTGGGTGGAAAGCTGGACCTGGCAATGTTCTAAGCGCGCCGCCATATCTAGCTCAACAATCGGCTGGGGCATTTTTTGGAATAGTTGTAATGGTGGTTTACCTTGCCAGAAAACATCTGCGAGAGGTCTTCACGAAGGCATTTCGGTCCGATTCAGACCTTGATAGCTCTCAAGAGCCGATGAGTTACAAGATGGCAGTAGGAGGGCTGCTTGCTGGATTTGCAGTTATGGTTGCGTTTTGCATGTATGTCGGCATGTCGCCACTTGTGGCGGTGGCATACCTTGCTATTTACCTAATGTTTGCAACAACCATAACCCGCTTGCGTGCCGAGGCAGGACCAGCATGGACGATGGGCCCGGGTCTAGATGCAATGGACACACTTGTTCAGCCCCTAGGAACAGGCTTGTTTAGCCAGCGGAATCTAGTATCGCTGGCATATTTTCATTGGTTCAGCATTGAGATGAGGTGCTGTCCGATGCCTGTGCAGCTTGAATCAATGAAAATGGCGCAGTCAGTCAGACAGCGGCAGAGGATAATGACAATTGTAGTTCTAATCGCAATTGTCGCAGGAATTGCGGTTGGCTTCTGGGCATGTTTGGCTGTGTGGTATAAGTTCGGTGCTGGGACGGCTAAAGTCGAGCCTTGGCGGACGCATATGGGCCGTGTGCCGTTTGACCGAGTTACAGCTTACATCAACAACCCCACTAAAGCCGATGTCTCTGGGATTATGGCTATGGCGTTCGGGGCAGGATTCACCTTTCTTTTGAGCTATTTACGCACGAAATTCTTTTGGTGGCCATTTCACCCAGCGGGGTATGTTCTTGCGAATACGGGGACAATGTATTGGCTCTGGTGTCCTTTTCTGTTAGCTTGGTTGTGTAAAGTGCTTATCATACGGTACGGCGGGATCAAGGGCTATCGGATTGCACTTCCATTTTTCTTGGGCCTTGTGCTCGGTGACTACATAACGTCAAGCCTCTGGGCACTCGCAGGGTCTATTCTTGGGATTCACATGTACCGTTGTTTCCCGTGTTGATGGTGGGATGTGTTGTATTACTTGGTCAGTGTTTTGGGGTTCTTTTCTAACGTTCGAAAGACTGAAAGTCTAGATTTTATGATGACGCGTATCTTTGCTGAAATGGAGGGCACGAAGGGCTATGAACTCAGTTGAGCGGGTGCATGCTGCGTTGAGGCTTGAACAGCCAGATAGGGTTCCCGTGGTTGAGTTCATAATCGATGAGAAGGTTGCCCGAGCAATTATCCCCGATATTCTGGATGCCCAAGACTTTATGGACCGGATGGATATGGATGCGGTTGGTTGTGGGGCATTTTTCCGCACGGTTGCAGTTAATCCAGACGGTACTTATGTTGATGAGTGGGGAGTAACATATAAGTTGGGTGGTACGGAGGCGGTTGCCCATCCGCTTTGTGGACCTATAAAGACGATTGAGGATGCGAGGGCATATACTCCTCCTGATCCTAATGCTCCACACCGTCTCGGGAAACTTCCCGAAATTGTCGAGCGCTATAAGGGCAAACGTGCGATTTGTTTCCACCACCGAGCGGCGTTTATGTGGTCGGCGTATCTAATGGGGCTTGATAATCTACTCGCCGCATTTCTCGAAGAGCCCAAGTTTGCCAACCTTGTTATGGACAAAGTGCTCGAGGTGAACATGCAAATAGTGCGCAATGCCATCAGAGCAGGTGCGGAGATTATTGTTCTGGGCGATGACTATGCGCACAATCAGGGCTTAATGATGAGCCCCAAACTATTCCGAGAATTCATCCTGCCACGACTTGCTAAGATGGTGGACCTTATCAAAAGTGAAGGTGCCTTTTGCATCAAACACTCAGATGGCAATATATACGCCATCCTTGAGGACATAGTCTCAACTGGTTGTGATGGAATCAATCCCATCGAGCCCGCGGCAGGCATGGATTTGAGGACAGTGAAACAGCTAGTGGGCGATAGGGTATGTCTTGTTGGGAACATCGACTGCGGTCACTTGCTTCCCCATGGTACGCCTGAAGAGGTAGAAAGGGCTGTAAAGCAGGCAATCGAAGATGCAGGAGGTGGAGGAGGGTTCATTCTCTCGAGCTCAAATAGCATTCATAGCTCGGTCAAGCCTGATAATTTCGTGGCTATGATAAGAGCAGTCAAGAAATATGGATGGTATAGTTAGTTTTAGGAAGAGGTAAACGATATGAAGCGTTCTGAAATCAACCTTGCTATCCGGCGGGCTGCAGAATTTTTTGACAAAATGGGTTTTCGACTGCCACCTTATGCCTTTTGGACGCCCAGCACATGGAAGAACATTGGCCATGAAGCCGATGAAATACGCGAATGCATGCTTGGCTGGGATGTAACTGACTTCGGAAGTGGCAACTTCGCACATATAGGGCGAACGCTTTTTACCCTTCGCAATGGAAAGCATGGCGACCCAAGATATCCAAAGGTTTACGGTGAGAAGGTGATTTTCAATCCCGAGGGGCAGCGAGCGCCTCTTCACTTCCACCGTTCGAAGATGGAGGACATCATTAACCGTGGTGGCGGAAACATAGTTATCGTCGTTTGGAAGGCCGGTGAGGATAATAGGCCCTCAAATGATAAGTTCACCCTTTCAATAAATGGAATTCTCCGTGAGCTTGAACCTGGCGAGATGGTGCGGCTGAGACCAGGGGAGAGTATATGCCTTCCGCCGGGCACGTTCCACCAGTTTTGGGGCGAGGAAAACACTGGACCCTCAATTAGTGGGGAGGTCTCGAGCGTCTGTGATGACAAAACAGATAACTATTTCCTTGAAGATTTCGAGCGCTTTCCGCCAATCGAGGAAGACGAGCTGCCAATCGCACTACTTTGCCATGAGTATCCGTCGGCAAAGTGACCCTAGTATGTGGCTTTGGTAGTAATGAAGTGAAGGAGATTTCAATGAAGCGACTGGTTTTCACAATTTTCGGATTTATCCTTGCACATTATGCATGGGCAAATGATGCCGCTGTGCGCGGCATAAGTGGAATGATTGCTCCGGTAGACCAACATCCGTCGGTTTGCATGGTTTCTGAAGAGGTGAGCGCAAAGATTGGTTGGGATGCGGCGGCTGTCCGCTGCCATTTCGTATTCAAAAATGATGGTGGACCTACCTCTGTCAAGATGGGCTTTCCAGAGGAAGCAAGCGGTGATGTTGGCCCAATAAAACATCCTGCGTTTAAAAGTTTTAAAGCTTGGGTTGATGGTAAACCAATAAAAACAAAGTTTTTTCCTTCAATGAGCGAGCAGAACGGCGATCTTATTTACAGGGCTTGGCATGTGAAGGACTTGTCATTTTCAGCTGGGCAGAAAAGGGTAGTAGTAAACGAATACGAGGCACCTTTGGGTGTGGATTCGATGGGCGGCAAATTTTTTACTTATATCCTAACTAGTGGTAAGAATTGGAAGGGCAAGATTGGCAACGCAAAAATTACAGTTGATGTTTCGACGTCCGCTCAGTTCTACAAAATTATTCCATCGCCAGCAGGGTATGCCTGCCGAGAAGGGAAGGTGATATGGGAGTTCAAGAATTTTGAGCCGCACGAGAACATATCAATCAGGCTGGAGCCAAAGGTGAAGGCAACTCTTAATAATGCGCCCGTTTTCCTTTCGGACGCAGCTAATTTTCAGCGCACAGGGGTTTTCATGTCTGCGGCGCTTCAAATACCGGCGGCGTTGTTGTGGAAGCCCAAAACCAAGGAATGCACGATTGCCGCGGGCAACCACAAACTTCGCATGAAGATTGGCTCAAAGGATGCATTGCTTGATGACGATAAGAATGTAAAACTTTCTTGCGCGCCGTATGTCTATGAAAGCAGGTTGATTGTTCCAATTGTTGAAGTGGTGAGGTATCTAGGTGGCTCTGTCGCATGGGATTCGACGAATAAAACTATCAAGATGACAATTGGAAATTAGGAAGAGGGTGCCGTTGAGAGACTAACCGATTAGTTTAGCTGTATGCGACTTTGGTCGAAGTTGGCGTTCGAGTTAAACCTTAGCGCCAGCCATATTCGTAGCCTGTTTCATACATCTCGACAATATTTTCTGGCGGTGTGATTGACTGGATGTTATGGCAAGGAGCCAAGATGTAGCCTCCGCCGTCACCTAGAATGCGGTAGTTGTCGAGGACCTCCTGTCGAACTTCCTCCACAGTGCCGAATGGCAGGGTAAATTGGTTGTCCATCGCACCATGGAATATCAGTTTATCGCCGAAGTCGCGTTTGAGACCTTCGCGATCCATCCCTGGGCAGCGCCACTGCACAGGGTTAAGTACTTGGATTCCTGCCTCAATCAAATCCGGAAGAATGGGGCGGATTGCCCCATCGGAATGATGGAAGACAAAAGCCCCGTTCTGCCTTGCTAGTTCCATCATTCGCTTCATCCTCGGAAGGAGAAATTCTCGGATTTGGTCTGGTGAATACATTAGTCCTGTCTGGCTGCCTAGGTCTTCGGCAATGTAAGTAATAAGCACTTTCCCTGGGATTGATTCGTATATTCTGCGAGTATTCTCATAAGCCAGGTCAAATAGCTTATCGAGGCAGTAGTGTACGATATCTGGGTTCTCGATTAGGTCAATGAACGCCTGTTCCTCGCCCCGAAGCTTTTTGTAGAGCAGGAATGGCTCTGAACCGCCGCCTTGTATAGGCAAATGTTCCTTTCCTTTAATCTGCTCTGGCAAATCTGAGAAATCCCAGTAATCTGGTTTTGGCCAGTTGTAGCAAGCCTCGATTTCTTCGACAGAGGTAAAATGAGCTAATGGGGCGTTTATTGTCTCATGGTAAACCCCCGAGCCGTAATCCACAGGCTTGGTTCGAAGTCCCCAAATATCTTCACCCTCCTTTGGCGGTGGACCGACATATCTCCCGCCAACGTGGACGGGTTTGTCAATGTGGAGGCGACGGAGCATTTCTTCGTAATCGCAGTTAAGGTATTTAAGCAATCTATCAGTCGCCTCAGGAGTCGCCCAGTAGTCCATCGGAACGCGATCGGGAGTTTGTCGAGTTAGAACTGCGAGCCATCGTTCTCGCGGACTCATTGTTTCCCTTGGCATAGCTTGCTCCTCATTCTATAGTCTTCGCACGGCGAACGAATTCACGAACGAGCACGGGGTCCTTTACTCGGCGTGATGCTTCAACGCCGGTGATGACGTCTACCGCATAAGGCCTGACTGCTTTAATAGCGTCTCTGACGTTACTTGGGTTTAGTCCCCCCGCCAGGATGATGGGGACAGTTACTGATTCGCGGATTAGTTTTGCGATATCCCAGCTTACAGTGATGCCGGTGCCGGCGGGCATATCTGCCGTATGTGCGTCCAACAATAATGCAGAAATGCCTGTATTTTCGAGGGCACGAGCTGCCGAAATGGGGTCTTCAATCTCTCCGCCTGCTTTACCAGTCGCCACGTCAATCCGAAGGGCACGTATTAGGCGGATGCCACGCTTGGTTAGCTTTTTTGCAATTTCTGCTGTCTCATGGATGGGGTTGTCGGTATGCAGTTGGATTATTTCAGGACGAAGGTGGTCAGCAATGCCCAGGACGAACTCAGCAGAGCCGCCTGTAACGACAGCTCTGGTCACAAATGGGGGAACAAGCGAGAGAAGGTCAGCCGCCTCATCTCGCGTTAGATTCCATGGCACCGAGATAGGATATTCCACCACGAAGCCCACGCAATCTGCGCCGGCTTCTACGCAAATTTTTATTTGTTCGGCATCGGTGTTGCCGCAAATTTTCACGCGAACCATGTGTTAAGTTTCCAGGGCAGAGACAAGATTTTTCACAGCGGCCGCTGGATCTGCCGCTTTGAGGATAGAGGTTCCAACGAGGACGCCAAGGGCGCCCGCTTCAATTACTGCGCGAACCTCACTGCGAGATGAAATAGAGCTTTCGCTGAGCACGCGAACGTTGTGCGGGACGTAGCGTATCAGGTCGAGCGTTCTGCTGAATGTGCCGTCATCCTTCTCTAAGATATTTATATCGCGATTGTTGATACCGAGTAGGTCAAGGTCCAAAGTCAGAGCCATGCGAACCTGTGCCTCGTCGTGCGCCTCGACAAGCGTTTCAAGTCCGACCCTGTGGGCTTCTTTATGCAATTCGACGAGGAGATGCCAGTCGAGCTTTGATATTGTGAGAAGCAAGCATGATGCGCCTGCCTCCTTTGTTGCATGGACGTCCGCAGGAGAGTTAATGAAGTCTTTTCGGAGCACTGGAATTGTGACAGCGCTTGCGACTGTCCTCAATAGGTCCATGCTCCCGCCCCAATGGGTGGGCTCGGTTACCACCGAGATGCATGCTGCACCTGCTGCTTCATAGGCACGAGCAAGGGTTGAGGGATCTCTGCCTCTAAGGAGATCGCCTTCTTTTGGGCTTCTGCTTTTAATTTCGGCAACCACTGGTGCGCGGCCGGCTTCTCGAGCCGCCGCAAGCGCTTCCGTGAACTTCATGATGAAGCTATTCGGTTTGATTCGGCTGCAAACTGTTCGAACTTTTTCCAAGCTTCCCCACTATCAATCAATTGTTGGGCAAGCTTGACGCCGTCGCGAAGGTTGTCAACTTTGCCACCAACCATTAAAGCGGCCGCGGCATTGGCAACTACCATGTCACGCCTTGCACCTTTCTCCTCCCCGCGGAGAATAGCCTTAAGGATTGCTGCGTTTTCTTCAGGAGTGCCGCCTGCTAGCTCTTCGTAAGTGTATCTGGGAAGACCGAGGTCTTCTGGCTTGATTTCATACTTTCTTGCCCAGCCGTCCTTTACCTCAGCTACTGACGTCTTGCCAATTACTGAAATCTCGTCGAGATTGTCGAGGCCATGCACAACGAGAGCATGCTTGAACTTAAGCTCGACGAGGATGTCTGCCACCATTTCGACAAGGTCTAACCGATACACGCCTAAGATGTGGCGCTTTGCATCTGCAGGATTGATAAGTGGTCCGATTATGGTGTAAAAGATTGTCTTAATTCCAAGAGCGGCCTCAGGGGGAAGCACCTTATGCATAACTGGGTGAAAATTAGGAGCGTAGAGGAAGGAAATCCCTGCTTTTTCTATCAGCTTTTCCGCTTGTTTTGGTGTAAGGTCAATCGCCACACCCAGCTTTTCGAGTACATCCGCACTTCCAGAAAGCGATGAAAGGGAGCGGCTTCCGTGTTTGGCGACGTACAAACCAGATGACGCAGCTACGATGGCAACAGCGGTTGAGCAGTTGAACGTTGTTCGCCCGCCACCCGTGCCGCATGTGTCAATTAAGTCACCGTCTACTTTTGGTGAAATCTGCTCGCAATTTGCCCGCATAGCCCGTGCAATTGAAGCTACTTCCCTGATTGTTGGGCCTTTCATCAGCAGTGCAACAAGGAACCCAGCGATTTGCACATCTGTGATGTCGCCGCTTCTTATGCCTCCGATTATTTCAAATATCTCTTCTTCAGAAAGATGTTCACCAACGGTTAACTTTCTCAAAGCCGTTTGGATCATGTCTAGCCCCCCATTAACTCGAAAACTTGTAGCTTCTGAAAGCCATTAGTGTGGTCGTGCGGAGAATCGTATCTAGCGATTGGAGCTTCTCCGTGACTACCTCAGCTAGCCGTTCATATTCCTCAGTCTGGATGATTGCCACAAGGTCGTATTCGCCGGCGACGGAGTATACATCCACAACTTCATCCATGTCTGCAAGCTGTTTGGCGGTCTTAGGAACTTGTCCTCTCTGGACATTCATTAAAACTAGCGCTCTGACCAACTCCACATCTCCCTTCAATAATAGTAGTGGTAGTAGGTAGCTGTAGAGCTAGTATAGCACGGCTTTTGTAACTATACAACCAGCGCAAATTTGTCACTCTGGCTAAACTAGGGTCTTGGTGAAGATAAATATGCAACGAAAAGGAATTTTAAGATTTATCTAGAATTGCACTTTAAATAACTCCTTGTAAAGGAGAACTTTCATGCAAGATATCGAAAATGGCAATCACAGGTCAACATTGCCTCAGCATAACCAAATCGTGCATTCGGGGCGGCCGCAGTATGACATAGTCCTTTGGTTTGGCCAGGCTTGGAGGCTTTTCAAGGCAAAACCTTTTATGTTGGCAGCCGTCGTGCTTATTCAGTTTTTTGCAGGATGTTTGGTTTTTTTACCAAGGTACGTTTTTTTTCTTTCTCATTCAAAGTTAGTTGTTCAAAGGCTAGAATTTAGACTTATTTATCTGTTGTTGTATGCTGTTTTCTTAACGCCTTTGGTTGTTGGAGCATTTGCGGTGATGCTCAACTATGTGCGTACGGGATTGTTTGGCTGGGAACCGCTGGGTAAAGGATTTCGTAAATGGGGCGACTGCTTTATGCTCGGCCTGTGGCCCAGTGCCATAAGTGGAATATTTGGTTGGTTGCCCTGCTTTTACAGTTTATTGTTGTTTCCAATTGAGCTTCTGTTAGCTTTGTGGATTAACTTCACAGCGCTTGGTTTATGCGAGGAAGACGTTCGCTATAGGCAGGCTCTATCTAAAGGTTTCAGCCTCATCACTATGAATTTTTGGCAAGCAATGTTGTTCCAATTGTTTGTGTTTGTCATAGGTTCAGTTGGCGTTTTTGCCTGTTGTGTAGGCATTTTCTTCTCTTATGCACTCAGTCAATTACTACTTGCGGTTGGGTATAACAACCTTACACTGGCGAACTCCCAAAGCCGCCAAAGTTGTTAGGAAAGCACCGAAAGTTTTGCTTGCTAGACCAAAGCTAGTTGTATAATTATGCGGCTATTTTTTCCTGAGCGGCTGACCGGATTGATTATTACCTTTGTTTTGTGGGCTGTTGAATTGTTACTGGTGATGGCTCGGGGAGGGCAATTCGGCGGAGAACGACCTAGTCGGAGCTGTTAGGTGTTGGGTATGTTTTCTTTCTAAAGCAAGCATGTCTTTGTTTATAAAAGCAATAGAAAGAGTAACTAGGTATGCGATAATTGCGAACCTAAGGACATGTTTTACAAATATTGGTCGGTGTATTCTTCCCCATTCAGCAATAAAGAGTGGGAGTACTACTAAGAGAGTTTTAGCAATTATAAGAGAATCCCAGCCCTTTTTAAGGTAGAATGCCATTAGAGGATTTCCTTCCGTAGCTCTCCGTGTGGAAACAAGCCAGATTGTCAGCATAAGATCTATTAGGCAGATGGCTAGCAGGATATAGCTTTCCTTCGCAGGCTGGAGGCGCTTAAACTCTTCCATAGATTGTGCATCAATTTTCACGTATTTTTTATCGGTCAGAGATTTCATGATAGATTGTTTAAGCTGCACACATATTTTTTCGGCGTCTTTTGTCTGCGTACATTGCCTCGTCAGCTTTTGCAATGAGTGTGCGCACATCCGAACCATCTTCAGGATAAGTTGCAACGCCTATACTAACTCCAAGGCGGAACGGCTTATCATGAGGAAGGTGAGGGACATACTCTTCAACTGCGGCTTTTATTCTTTCGGCAGTTTCAATTGCTTCATGTTTTTCGGTTTCTGGGAGAACGATAATGAATTCGTCCCCAGCGCACCGGCATACTAAATCATAATCCCGCACTTGAGAAAGGAAGACTTTACCAATCTCCGAAAGCACGATATCTCCTTGCTGATGCCCAAAGGTGTCATTTATGGGCTTGAAGTTGTCAAGGTCAAGGCCAAGAACAGATACTGGCTTAAATGTGCGCTTTGCCCGGCTTAGTTCTTGCTCAAGGTGCATAAAAAGATATCTTGCGTTGTGTAAGCCAGTCAAGGCATCGGTAAGGGCGGACTCTTTCGTGCGCTCAAAGAGTAGAGCATTTTGGATTGCCTTACCTACCTGCGGGGCAACCGTGCAAAGGATGTGGAAGTC
Organism: Armatimonadota bacterium; assembly: GCA_029907255.1. Taxonomy (NCBI): domain Bacteria; kingdom Bacillati; phylum Armatimonadota; species Armatimonadota bacterium. The sequence continues at coordinate 171,689 of JARYMF010000004.1, read as the reverse complement.
TTCTTCGCTGAAGGCTTGGTCTTTAGTATCGTAAAGGTTTATGGTGCCGATTACTTTGTCTCCATGTGTGATTGGTACTATCATTACGCTTTTTAGTTCAATCCAGCGTCCAAAGAGCTGTCTGAGCATTACATCGTTTCTGTCATATACGGCTATAAGGCCCTCACCAGTCTCAGCGACTACGCCGGTAAGACCTTGGCCTATAATTGTGCGTCCTCCCTCAAAGTAATCAGCGTTTACTCCAACGGCAATCCGTGCTAGAAGCTTGTTTGACTCTTCATCTTTGAGGAATATGACACACGTTGAGCACGCAATCATATTGCTTATCTTGTTAGCTATTAGGTTTAGTACCTCGTCGAGATTGAGACTTGTACTTGCTGTCTGCGCTATCTCAAACATTGCTAGGAACTCATGGCTTGCCCTGGAAAGCTCTTCTGCAACACTAGTTTGTGGTGTCTTGGGTTTGTCAGCTTTCCCAGGTTTTTTTGTATCGAGGCTTGCAGAAATCTCGGCGATTTCCTCGTTATTTAGGCCGGGGATATTTCCCTTTGCAATCGCTCGTTCGAAGGCGCGGAAAACTGCTGGATCGAACTGCGTGCCACTTGCTTTTCTAATGTAGTCCAAGGCTTGCTGGGGGCTATAGCTTGGACGATAAGAACGCTTGGAAGTCATTGCGTCGTAGACATCAGCAACAGCCAAGATCCTTGCACCTAAAGGAATCTCTTCACCCTTGAGGCCATCAGGATACCCTGTGCCATCCCACCGCTCATGGTGGCTACGTATCATTGCACCGACAGGCCATGGGAAACTTACGCTGTCGAGTATCTTTTGGCCAAGAGCTGAATGTGTCTGGATGGTTGTCATGTCATGGGAGTCAAATTTTCCTGGCTTCAGCAAAACATGCTCGGGGACACCGAGCTTTCCAACGTCGTGGAGGAGCGCCGCAGTCCGAACTCCTTCGACTTCGGTTGGGGACAAGCCCATTTCTTGTGCGATTGCCACGGAGATTGACTCGACGTTTGCCGTATGAGACCTTGCAAAGCGGTCCTTTGCATCGATGGCGGTGACTATTGACTGGAGAGTTGACAGGTATACGTCCGCAAGTTTATTTGGAAGTGCACTGCTAGGGATGGATTTTTGGGGTGGTAAAAGCTCCATGTATGTCTGCTTTGCTAAATAGACGATTGGTAGGACAAGGAGCATTGGATCCCATGAGTAAAGTTCATAGAGCACGCGGACACCCAACGCGAGAGCGATTCCCGAAGCCAATTCGACCATGGGGGGTGCGTTAAGCTCTAGTCGTTCGCGGAGCGAATTCCCTGCCAACAATTTTGTTGTCATCGCTTCTGCAAACGTGATTATGGCAAAGCATACAATTGCAGGCGAAAGCAGCACGACTGCTTCCGAAAGGAAATTAGCGGGACAAATGAGAGCATTAAGTTTTGCATAGATGATGGCTGACAAGGCTCCAGCAACTGCGCCACCCATGAACCTTGCTACGAACTTATTTCTTGGAGCAATAACAGTTTTACCATCAGGTCCGGCATGGCACGTGGCGGTTATGGCTCCAATTAATAGTCCACCAGCAATTCCAAAATTAATTGCCGCGGCATAAGTAAGTGTGCCGGCTGATGAACGGCCTCCATCTTGCCGAAACAGGTAACATCCTTTAATGCTTGTAAGAATTGCCAGCAGAGCGTGGACTACAAGCGCATTGGCATAGTGGGACCCGAAGGAAAAAACTGTCAGTATAGTAACCCAAAGTAATGCAAACGTGATAGTAGCTAGTCGTTCGTTCTTCATCTTTTGTAATTAAGTTGGCTTGGTCATTCAAGCCTAGTAGTATATTTCTCCCATTCTTAGCGTCGGTTTAGTAGCCTTTTTTCTTTAGGCTTAACTTGCTAGATAATGCTTTGCGTAGTTATGTTTTTGTTTCTTGGTTTAAGTATTTCAACGCGGTTTGGTATACCCAACAAGTTTGACATTCGGAAGAATCTCTTTTATGACAGCAGGGTCTTTTTTCGACGTCCCAGCAGTTGCGGTCGGTTAAGTACGCGGGGCAGTTTAGATAAAAGCTCGCGGGGCACCCTCTCACATCGTAGTTGCTACATACATTAGCCATTTTATCCTCCTTGGCTAATGGCCTTTGAGCCCCCATGCCGTTTATCCGAAAATCCCCAAACGCAAACCAGGCTGCCGAAATTCCTAGCGCTCTTTAATCTTCGCTTGCTTCGGCAGCCTGGCAGTCATCCGAACGCAGCAGCCAGCTCAATTCTTCACTCATCCTCCGGCAGTTTCCGGCGCCACATTCGGTTTAGACCCATAGCTTTGCGTCTCCGCCTTTCGGTCGGATTTGCCTTTTTCGGTAAGCCTTGACCAAATTGTCTTCCATTTTATTTATGCCATATAATTGCTGCTCGAGTGCCCGTAGATTTACTGGTTTTGGTCTAAGGCTACCGATAAGGATAAAGTTATCAACCCTCGACTTTCGCCTTGAATCGTCGGAGATCTTCCTCAAGTTCGGAATCGAAGCGGCTGCCTACGTATAGTGCCTCAGCCACATCTCCTAGAAAGCCTGCTGGCGGCTCATACTCGATATGGACGGTGAGCTGGGTTTTTCCATCCACCGGCTCGAACCTTACTTCGCCGCTGTTTTGTAGTCCGGATACCGACCTCCAGCCGATTACTTTGTCTTCTTCGACCTTGGTTGTTTCTGCTTCCCATTCTTCGTCGAGGCCTGCAACCTTAGCTTTCCAATGCGATCTTCTACCATCAAGCATCACAACATCTTTGATGTGCGACATAAAAGTGGGGAAATTTTCGAAATTCTGCCACATTTGGAATACCTGGTGAACAGGTGCATTTATTACAATGGACTTTTCATGAACCACCATTTGTGGTCCCTCCTCTCATGTTAGTTGCTTGTATAATGTGGAAGTACCGAAAGAAGAAGAGGTTTAAAACATCCAGCTTTTCTGAATCCTGAAATTTCCTGAAGACTTCCTTCCCGAAGCAGTTTGCTCTCTTGACAGAACCGCATATTGGTTGCCAAAATATGCGCACAAAGGTGAGCCTTTAAGCAATCTGAAAGGATGCTCGAATGAAGAGATTTGCATTCATGTTGTTAGCCTTATTATTGGTCGGATGTGCTCAAGCCGAGGTAGTCAATCTTCGCCTTGGGCCAGAAGGTGAGATACTCGCGTGGCTAGTTGCTGGTCCATTTCCGAATCCGCATAACAAGGATTTTAAAGCTTGCAGAGGATTCGAAACCGATTACCTTCGCAAAGAGGTTAAAGCCCGACCTATCGAAGGTCGCAAGGAGTTGTTTTCCCTCTCCTGGCGGCTTGCTGTGGGCACGAAAGAGAATGGCATAGATTTGCTTTCAGTTTTCCCGAATTCAAAGGCCGCAGTTGGCTATCTTTATGCGGGGATTGTCAGTAAATCAAATATAACTGCGCATCTCCTGGTGGGAAGCGATGATGGCGTGAAAGTATGGGTCAATGGAGAACTACTGCACGTAAGCCATCAAACACGAGGCGTCAAGCGTGATGAGGAGCGGTTGGAAGTTCGGCTTAATGAGGGTGTCAATCACATTCTTTTCAAGGTTGACCAGCATTTTGGGGGTTGGGGACTGATTGCTCGAATCGTAGGCACTAATGGTTTGCCGATTGCCCATCTAAGGGAAGTTTTAGACATTAACTCAAAGCCGGCTAAAAAAGAAAGTCTGGCCCTTGTGCTTCTCCGTACGGCAGTTGGCAAGCAGGGTAGCTTGGATGTGGACGTACTCAACCAATACATTAAGTGGGAGGCGAAGTCCACTTTTTGGACGCCCTGGCTTTCCGAGATAAAGGATAATGCCATCCCTCTTCAAACGTCCTTGACCACGTGGAGAAAGCGGCTCTCAGTGCCTCCTCCAAATGCCGATGTGCTCTCAGCCATGCTCGGCGAGGCGGCTTTTGATCTTGAGAGGCGGTTCAATGCAGCGTGGGACAATTTTCATTGCTATATGCAGGCTCCACGGGCTCTTCTTGATGTTGACCCTACGAAAGAAGATTATATTCGGGTTGCCCCTGGTGGCCGGTACTTTGTACATTCCGATGGCCGATTCTTTACCCCAATAGGCTATAATCATAATCCTGAATGGACGCCGCTCAATAGGTGTGCACCTGGTAGGCCAGGGTATGATTTGGCAGTTGCGGAGGAGTTTTTCAAGCGTCTTAAGGATTCTGGAGTAAATCTGCTAAGGATGATGATTGACCTTCCGCTCAGTTCTCTTATAGAGAAACCCATTGGCGTCTTTGTGCCAGAACACGTCTTGTGGATTGATGAAATAGTAAAGCTGGCGCGAAAGCATGATATCAAGCTGATGATAACGCCGTGGGATACTTTTTGGATGAACCACAGGTGGGATGAGAACCCTTACAACGTGAAGAATGGCGGACCGGTAGAAAAGAAAGTGGATTTCATCACTAAGCGTGAAGTGATTGAGGCACAAAAACGACGTTGGAAGTACATCATTGACCGCTGGGGCAATACTGGCGCAATCTTCGCCTGGGAGCTGCTTAATGAAGCTGACTATTGGTGGGGGGCGTCTCCGGAGCAAGTCATTGCGTGGGCAAAGGAAATTGGCGATTTTGTCCGCAATTATGAGAAAAGTAAGTGGGGTAGAAACCATCTCATTTGCATCTCAACAGGCCGGCCAATGCCAAAAGAAGGCTGGGATGATCTTGCATATCATTTACCAGGGATGGATTTCGCTACAACTCACCTTTATATTGGCGTCTCGAATGCCCCGGATGAGCCAATAGGTCCTGCGTTTACTGAAAAGCAGGGTGTAGAGTATGCAATTTCTCAAATCAAAGACAATCGCCCATATATTGACGGCGAGAATGGTCCGATTAACCGCTGGATTGCTGATGTGAACTTGGATAACGAAGTCTTTCATAATATGTCATGGGCACATCTAGCATCTGGTGGTGCAGGAAGCGGCCTTAGGTGGCCCTATCGGAATCCCCACCATCTATCCGACGGCATGTATCGGACGCTCGCGCTTATGAGTCATTTTGCTAAGGAAGTTCCGTGGAGAAAGTTGGTCGGCAATCGAGTCACGGTTGAAGTGCCGGTCCCGGAAGGCTGGGTATCATGTTCAATCAGCACGAAGGAATGTGCACTTGTGTGGGTTGCTGCACCGAAAGCAGAGCGGATGAATATTTGCTTATCTTGGCCAAACGGCCCAAAAAGCGCAAGGTATAGGTGCTACGATACGAAAACCGGTGAGTGGGTCAACGGAGCTGCAACATTGGTTGATGGTAAGTTTGACATCCGCCTGCCAGGCGAGCATGTTTCGGTAGCAGTTATATTGGAAAATTTTTAGAAAGTTATCCACAAAAGCTCTCACTATTAAGCTTCCTCTTCTGGCTTATTCTAAGAAGTTCAGCCTTTGATATTCGATTAAGTATCTTCTCTGAAGAGGGAAACCAGATTCGCACACCGAAAGGGAATAGGAGGCAATTTTTATTTTTTAGAGGGGGAAAGCGGTTATGAATTGTACTTTAAGGGTCCTCTTTGCTTGTTTTCTTGCAAGTATTGTACTAATTGGGACCGCAGTAGCCGAGGAATCTCCGGAGCAAAGAAATGCTCGAATGAAATGGTGGCGCGAGGCAAAGTTCGGCATGTTTATCCATTGGGGAATCTATTCAGTCCCTGCGGGTACGTGGAAGGGCCAGCAAATCCCTGGTATTGGCGAATGGATAATGTGCACTGCAAAAATCCCTGTAGCCGAATACGCTGAGCTGGCAAAGCAGTTCAACCCTGTAAAGTTCAACGCCGATGAGTGGGTTCGCTTGGCGAAGGAGGCAGGGATGAAATATATCGTTATCACCGCAAAACACCATGACGGTTTTGCTATGTTCCGGTCAAAAGCAAGCCCATTCAATATCTACGACGCCACGCCTTTTAAGCGTGATCCCCTCTTGGAATTGGCAGACGCCTGCCGAAGGCACGGCATAAGACTAGGCTTCTACTATTCTCAGGCGCAGGATTGGCATCATCGAGGTGGGAGCGCATGCCGAGGGCATTGGGACGAGGCGCAGGAAGGCGATATGATGGATTATATTCGAAACATTGCTGTGCCCCAAGTCCGTGAGCTTCTATCTAATTATGGGCGCGTCTCAATACTTTGGTGGGATACGCCGTGCGGCATGACAAAAGAAATGGCTGATATGCTTCTGCCTCTTACCAAACTTCAACCGGGAATCATAACCAATAATCGCCTTGGAATTTACCCGGGCGACACGGAAACCCCTGAACAACACATTCCAGAAAGTGGTTATGCCAACCGCGACTGGGAGACCTGCATGACGATGAACGACACATGGGGCTATAAATCCTATGACAATAACTGGAAGTCAACGGAGACGCTTATTCGCAACCTAATTGATATAGCAAGCAAGGGTGGAAACTATCTGCTCAATGTTGGGCCAACAGCAGAGGGGGTAATCCCACAGCCAAGCGTAGACCGCTTACGTGAAATAGGTAAGTGGATGAAGGTAAATGGCGAGGCGATTTACGGAACGACGGCAAGTCCGTTCAAGAATCTGCCTTGGGGGCGTTGTACAAGAAAAGGCAAAACTCTTTATCTACATGTCTTCGACTGGCCCAAGGATAAAATGCTACGCGTGCCGATGAAGGGAGAAGTAAAGAAGGCATACCTACTTGCTCAGCCTGAAAAGCCGTTGATAACAATAAAGACTGAAAATGGCATTGGCATCGTTGTCCCAATTACTGCGCCCGACCCGGTGGCAACTGTAGTGGCGCTTGAGGTCAAAGGTGATATCTTACCAATTGAGTGATGCCTGTGCATTGTTATTGGAGAAACAACGGCTGACTACAAAAGACTTGGCAATTCTTCAGATGCTTTTCAATGGCTTGTTGAGGGATGAGGTATGTACAGAGTTATCATTATGTGCCTAATTAGCTTGCTTTTTGTTTCTGGGGCTGGAGCCCAAAGAAACCAATCTATGATTGACCTTGTAAAGACTGGGAAAGTAAAGGTTGCTCGGGCATCGTGGTGGGGATTCGATGCGGCAGATTCAACTAGTGCAATCCAGGATGCGATAAATTCCGGCGTCAGAAAGCTGGTTATTGATAATGTTGGGTCGCCGTGGATTGTTAAATCGATTATGCTGGTTAGCAACCAAACTATTGTATTTGAGCCGGGAGTCGAAGTCATTGCAAAACGAGGGGAATTTAAGGGGAAAGGCGATTGCCTTTTTCGCGCGAACGGCAAGGAGAATATTACACTCATTGGCTACGGTGCAGTCTTGCGCATGCGTCGTGCCGATTATGATGGACCTGGTTATGAGAAAGCGGAATGGCGTCATGTGCTTTCTATTTGTGGTTGCACTAATGTTAAGGTGTATGGCTTGACGCTTGCGGAGAGCGGCGGCGATGGAATCTACCTTGGTTCAGGGCGAAATGGCGAAGTGAATAAGAATATAATCATTAGGGACGTGAAATGCATTAGGAATTATCGGCAGGGCATTAGTGTCATAAACGCAGAAAATCTCCTAATCGAGAAAACTATAATGTGCGGCACTGCGGGAACTCCGCCCCAGGCAGGGATTGATTTTGAGCCAAACCTACCGAGCGAACGGCTTGTAAATATTGTGATGCGCGATTGCGTTGCGCGTGATAATCAAGGAGATGGTTACGAGTTCTATCTTTCACCATTAAAAGCGATGTCAGAGCCAGTGTCGATTCGAATTGAGAACTGCACGTCAATCGGCAATAATCACTCAGTATTTCTTGCTACAGGTAACTCGAAGGAAGATGCTGTCAAGGGAACAGTCGAGTTTGTGAATTGTAATTTCCGCGGCGGACGAAACGGCGGACTGTTCATTGTGAACAAGCCGGAGAGTGGGTGCAAAGTTCGATTTATGGATTGCTCGATTCTCGACCCAGAGGGTGGGCCGCCAATACTTTTAAAGGTCGAAAAAAGCTCAAAAGAGCCAATTGGCGGGATAGAGTTCCATAAATGTCTCATTAGAAACTTAAAGAATCGAGCGCCCGTTATATATGAAGACAATTATGTTAAAGTTCCCCCTAAAAGTGTCTTTGGGGAAATCATTCTTGATCAAGGTTCTGAGAGGAAATCAGTTGAAGTCAGGGCCGAGTGGATAATTGGTCTGCAGTCAAACTGGAGGTAATTTGTGGACAAACCCAATGTTGTCATTATCATGACAGACCAACAGCGAGCAGACTTGTGTAAAAGGGAGGGTTTTCCCCTTGACACTACGCCATTCCTTGATTTGCTTGCAAGGCGTGGGGTTTGGTTCAACAAGGCGTACACTTCTATGCCCGTTTGTGCGCCGGCAAGGGTGAGCATGCTTACTGGAAGGTGGCCAAGTGCCCATCGGGTCAGGACAAACCACAACATAGAGGATGCATACTATACCGAGGACCTTTTCGATGTCTTTAGAAGGCATGGATACTCTACTGCCCTTATTGGCAAAAACCATTCGCACCTTTCGCCTGAAAAATGCGACTTTTGGTTTGAGTGCGGCCACCTGGGAATTCACGGAGATGGTCTCTCTCAGCAGGAGAGAGCCTTCAACAAGTGGATGGAGGAAACCCATTTCCACATGTCCCTTGAACCGACACCATTTCCACTTGAGTGCCAGATTCCTTATCGCTTAGTTTCAAAGGCTGAGGAATGGGTCAAGTCAATTGGGAGGCGGCCGTTCCTCCTATGGCTTAGCTTTCCTGAGCCGCACAATCCTTATCAAGTTCCTGAGCCGTACTGGTCAATGTTCCCGCCTGAGATTCTGCCATTGCCTCGGGCGGATGAGAGTACTTTGGAGGTAAAAGGATTTAAGTACTGCTGGTGCCGCGCGTGTTTCGAGCTAGCTTTCCCAGGCTTTAAAGAACAAATACCACGAGCAAGGGCTAGCTATTTAGGGATGCTTCGCTTGCTCGATGATCAAATTAGCCGCTTTGTTGAGTTCCTAGATGCCCAAAGATTGCTTGAGAATACAATTATAGTTTTTCTTTCCGACCATGGTGATTTTGTTGGCGAGTATGGGCTTCTTCGCAAAGGCCCGGGGCTGGCGGAGGTGCTCGTGAGAATACCACTGCAGTTTTTTGGACCTGGGATTCGGCGTATTGAGAATCCACACCCAGCCCATGTCTCAATTGTTGACATCATGCCTACGCTTTGCGAGGCGGTTGGCATCCAACTTCCCGATGGAGTTCAAGGAAGGAGTCTGTGGCCATTGTTAACAGGCGAAGGTTATCCAGAGGGGGAATTCAACAGCGCCTATGTGGAGCATGGTTTTGGTGGGCTTCATTATACGGGGGACGAAGATCTTGATCCGACTGCTGATGGACTGACGGTAAGTACTTTTGACGGTTCTTGTACTTTAGATAAGGCTAATTGGGGAGCTTTTGACTGCCTGAACTCGTGGACGCAAAGTGGCACGATGGCAATGGTGCGTAAAGAAGATTGGAAGCTTATTTTTGATATGGATGGGCGTGAGCAACTCTACAACATTATTGATGATCCCTTGGAGCTGTATGATTTTTCCACTGTCCTCGCTCAAGGCGTATCTAATAACGTAAGTGCACTGAAGAACGATTTGGAGGAGGTCCTCGTTCGTTGTGCTGGCATGCGAGGGAAAGAGTTTGCAAGAAGGCTTTGCCATAATGGAATAAGTTCGATTGCAATGCTGTGTCGAGTGGAAAGGGAATTGATTGGGGAGATGTTGAAATGGCGGCTTCGCGTACAGGATTCTTTGCCTCTTCCGAGACGGCGTTATGTATTAAAGCGGCATCCTAGAGGCTACTGGGAAGCGCAAAGCTCCAATTATTGCACATGAGAAAGCCAAACGCTTAGGTTTTTGCAGTATACAATCAAATTGAAAAGAACTTGGGAGGTATGAGATGGAAGAAAAGAAGAAATACACGGGGGCCGATACCGAAGGCGGCATCACCAGCAGTTACAGCGTTGATGACGGAGTCGTTTTGAAAGTTCCATATTCGTTTTTTGGCTCGATATATGATGAAGAAGAGCGAAATGCAGCATGGGCGGCAATGCAGCAAGACACATTGACGATGGGACCCCAGGTAGCGGCATTCCAAAAAGAGTTTGCGGAAATGTGCGGAGTGAAATATGCCTTTGCTACTTCAAACTGTACGACAGCTATGCATGTTTGCACCCAGGCATTGGGGATTGGGCCTGGCGATGAGGTTATTGTCACACCGAACACCTTTATTGCTACTTCGCTTGTTTTATTGAAAGAAGGCGCGCGGCCAGTTTTCGCAGACATTGATCCAAGGACTTTCAATATTGACCCAAATCAGATTGAGGACAAGATTACAAGTCGAACTAGGGCTATTTATGTTGTTCATTACGGGGGACAGATGTGCGACATGGATCCAATTATGGAGATTGCGCGGAAATATAATCTTGCAGTGCTCGAGGATTGTGCGCACGCTCCTGGTGCTGAATATAAGGGGTGCAAGGCAGGTAGCATTGGCGACTTTGGATGTTTCAGTTTTCACTCTCTAAAAAACATGACTACATGCGGGGAGGGTGGCATGATAACCACCAATCGCGATGATATGGTGGATGCCATCGAAAAACTTCGTTGCATGAATCTTCAGCCTTGGGAGAATCAAACCGATTATTGGATTCCGTCTCATTTCAATGTCGTGGATGTAAACGGCAAGTGGGGTTGCAATTATCGCATGAATGAAGTTCAGGCGGCGGTGGGGCGAGTTCAGCTCAAGAAGCTTCCAATGCTAAATGAGAAGCGCAGGGAGATTGGACGAAGGATTACCGAGGGAATCAAAGGGATAAAGGGAGTAACTCCGGTTTATGAAGACCCGAACTGCACGCATGTTTATCACCTCTATACTGTTTGTATTGAGGAAGAAGAGCTGGGTGCCAGCCGGGATGACTTTATGCGTGTTCTCTACCGTGAGGAAGGGATTCAGGGTATTCTTCACTACCAGCCGACATATCATTTTGATGGCTTGAAGAAACTCGGATATGGCGACCACCTTTGTCCTGTGCATGAGGATTTTTTCTATCGGCGGGAGTTTAACATACCAATGCATCCTCGACTGACCGATCGTGAGATTGAGGATATGATAGCAGGGATTCGGAATACAGCGGAAAAGGTGCGGAAGAGGTTGTAATCCGCACCTTTTCAATGGTAAGAGTCGCTTAGAAATGATTTATTGCCCTATGAATGCGTAAACATTTCCATCATAGGCGCCGACATAGACCGCATTTCCCGAAATAGCCGGCGAGGATGCAATTGGAACACCAAGGTTGTGGCTCCAAAGTTCCTCACCACTTGTAAGCGACAAGGCATACAGTTTGCCGTCACTTGCGCCAATGTACACTGTGTTGCCAGAAATGGCAGGTGAGGAGTTGACATCGCTGCCGCCTCGCTTGTATGGCTGGAGGGAAGAAACACTTGGGCCTGTTTGGAAGGTCCAAAGAAGCTTTCCATCCTTTGTAGAGAAAGCACATATGCGTCCATCTGCATCACCGACGACCATTGTTTCTCCCGAGATTGCAGGTGTTGATGCACTGTCGCCGAGTTTTTCAGTGCTTTCCCAAACGGTTTTTCCATCTATGGGGTTGATTGCAACAGGAAATCCGTTTCGTATAGCGTAGATGAATTCCCCGACTGCTGAGCAACCCCGAAAATTGCCGTCCAGTTCCCAGATTTTTTTGCCCGTCTTTCGGTCTATTCCAAATGCTCCAGTGCGCGACGTAATAATTAATTGGCTACCCGAAATCATTGGCGTAAGTGGACAACTTGGCCACCAATCATGGCCGCCTAGGTCCACCTCCCAAAGCCGCTCCCCACTGTCAGCTTTGAATGCTGCCAAGTAAGTTGTTCCACCCGCATAGACCACATTAGCGAACACTACAGGAGCGGCGATTTCCCATCGTTCGTTTTCAGCTCTCAATCCCTGCTTCCACAAAAGCCTCCCATTTTGTGCATCAAGAGAGTATAGGTAACCCGTTACGCTTATGGCAAATACTCGGCCTTTGGAGAATGCAACCGAATTCTTGACTGCGCTATCGGTTTTAAAGCGCCATCTAAGTTTTCCACTTTTAGCATCGAATGCATAAACGCCGCAGTCTTTTAAATTGCCAAGATCGTTGGTGCCCACAAAAACTAAGCCCTCCCCAACCACTGGAGATGATATTCCGATGAATCCTCCCGCATGCGTCGCCCATGCTAATCTCAAAGGTGGACAAACGCGGTCGGGAGAGCTACCAAGATGGTGGTGGTCGCCATGGAATTGAGGCCAATCTGCTCCTGTTATGATGGAGGGCATATTATCCACTGCTTGAAATGTGGATTCAGTTTTCCACGTCCGGCCGCTTATGTCAGTTACAGTGGCAATAAGCTTTTGAGCATCGCTGGACTGAGAGTCTACTTTGATCTCGCCCACCCAGCTCCAACTGCCGGCTGGTTTTAGCGAAGTTTTTCGTTTGCCTACTTCGCATTCGACTTTTGCAATTTTTGAACGCGTGTCATATGCATTTACTAACAGCTTTAGGTTGCCTTTTGGGGCAAAGGAATATCCAGCCGGACTTACCACGGTAACATTCTCGCTAAAACCTGCGAGTCTTAGTTCGCTTGATGCCTCTTCGCCAGAAATCTCTATTATTCTGAAACCGCGGGCATTGCGGTCAATCCCTCCAAACCTGAGCGGTGGTGTGTTAAGGTCGAGTATCCCATTTCCGTTGCTTACTCGATTTCCGTGCCAGTGTCCTGAGACAATGAGGAGTCCTCCGAGGCTTGCGAAATATTTTAGTTGCTCACGGCTGGGCCAGAAATGTTGGGCGAGGATTAGCCGCGTTCCTTTGGGGGAAGCCGCCAAGTCTTTTGCAATCCACTCTTTCTGCACATTATTTGCATCGAAGTCTAGGCAATTTATGACTAATATATGGTAGTCCCCAACGTTAAACGAATAGTAATCTGGGCCAAGGAATTTGTGATAATTCGCCAGGCGGTCCTCTCCCCTGCATGCATCGTGATTTCCTATTACATTAAAAAAGGGAATTTTAAATCGGGAGAGAGCGCGTACGTAGTTTTCGTATTCCTCAATATTTGAACCCACATTAACTAAATCCCCAGTAAGGATTACAAAAGCAGGTTTTGGGGTAAGTGCGTTGATTTCATCTATGTCTTCGGTAAACGTTTTGGCGGTTTCTTCATTGTTCACATGAATATCGGTAATTTGGACGAAACGCAGAGTCTTTGAGAGGGATTCTGGCCAGGGAACCATAGGGAAATCAATACGCTTTACTTTCCCAACCTCGCTAAAAAAGCTCTTTGCAGGTCGATAGCCTTTCGGAAGAGACACAAACACAATTCTGCCGCCTTCGGTTTCCAGAGTGTAATTGCCCGAACCATCGGTTAGCACTACCTCCCGCCCATCGGAAACGGCCACCTTGTCAAGGGGGATGTCTTGCGCTCCGGCCAATCCATCGCCGTCTACATCCACGAATACTTTGCCGGTGATTGTTAATCCAAAAGCAGGGATTGCAACCAATAAAAGGAGGATCCCTATATAACAAAAATTGATTCTATTCAGACGCATTTCCTTAACCTCCTCTATTTTGATATTGTGTCGTACGCAGAGGGAATTCCTTGTTCGAAAACTAAGTTACAAGGAATTCGATAACATTTTATAGAATCTGCATCCAAGGATTTGTGTTTATTTCGCAGACCATCCATTATCTGAGCCGACTGTAGAACTTGCGTTGGTCTGAATTTCGGAAAAGAAATTTATTTTTGTTTTTGGGCATGGTTAGAAATCTAGGGAGTTCGGCTGATTAGGCTGTAATTTCGGCTACCTCATGACTAGCTGTCCTTTGCTTGGAATTGGTGGCTAGTCATCTAGTTTTAATCAAAATAATTCTAAAACGTGAGGATGCAAAAGATGTCAAATTACTCGAACAAACGGCTGTTATGTTTTTCGATTATGGTGCTCGCGTTGATTATGGGACTCAAGCGGGTGAATCCTTACCCTAGCCAGCTTTCATTGGCAGGAAGCGTGGGTGTTGGAACGCTTAATCCCGCGCGATTCGATTTGCATGCTGTTCCAAAGCAGCGTGGGGATTTAACGGGAGAGCTGATACTTGCGCGGAATAGTCAGACGGACTACTCAATTGTCGTTCCGAGGGGTTTATCTGCATCGGCTCCAGAGATGACGGCTGCCCGAGAACTGCAAAAGTACCTTGGGCAGGTGACTGGAGCATACTTTTCCATAGTTAGTGAGCAGGCTGCAAAGGCAAATGGCGGCAAAATTCTTATAGGCCAGAGCCGAACTGTAAGGCGCCTTTTGGTGGGTGTGGATTGGGATGCGCTGGGGCATGACGGTATTATCATTCGGACCGTGGGCGATTCCCTCCTCCTCGCCGGTGGGAAGCCGAGGGGAACTTTGTACGCTGTATACACTTTCCTCGAGGATATCGTAGGAGTTCGCTGGTGGACTAGCACAGAAAGTTACATCCCAGTAAAGAAAACCCTCATCATACCCAAGCTTGATATAGTTTATAAGCCCAAAATTCTCTATCGCGAGGCATTTTATGAAGATACAAACTCTAATCCGTTGTTTGCCGTAAAGCTTAGGCTGAATGGGCATTTTACGCCAATTCCAAAGGAGTATGGCGGGCATTATTCAATACTAGGTTGGTGTCATACCTTTTATTCATTGCTGCCTCCCCAAATCTATTTCCCAAAACATCCGGAATGGTATAGCGAAATAAACGGCAAAAGAACTGCAGACTGGGCGCAGCTTTGCCTTTCCAATGAAGAAATGCGCGAAGAGCTTACACGGAAGGCGCTCGATTGGATACGCAAGAATCCTGACGCTGGAATCATCTCTATCAGCCAAAATGACTGGCATGGATATTGCCAGTGTGCAAAATGCAAGGCGGTGGACCAGGAAGAGGGCTCGCCATCGGGTTCGCTTATTCGATTCATAAACAAGGTGGCAGAAGATATTGAGAAAGAGTTTCCCAATGTGCTGGTTGAGACGCTTGCATACCAATATACTCGGAAGCCGCCTCTACACGTGAAGCCGAGAAAAAATGTGGTCGTCCGTCTCTGCTCAATTGAGTGCAATTTCCTCCATCCGTTAGACAGCGACTACAATGCTTCCTTTAGAGATGACGTGCGAAAGTGGGCGGCGATTGCACCGAATCTCTATATTTGGAATTACGTTACTGACTTCGCCGCTTACATACAGCCACACCCAAATATGCGGTCTCTTGTGCCCGATATTCGCTTTTTCGCCGCGAACAATGCCATTGGCGTTTTCGAACAGGGCAATCCAGGTTGTACAATCGGCGACTTTGATAAGCTCCGCGTGTGGGTTATTGCGCATGCACTTTGGAACCCAGATGTTGATGATAAAGCTCTAGTTAGGGAATTTTTGAATGGTTATTATGGTGCAGCTGGGCCATATCTTCAGCGGTATCTTGATTTAGTACATGATTCGGCCGAGAATACAGGGATGCACCTAAGTTGCTATAACACGGACCTTAGATTTCTTCCACTTTCGGTAATGAATGAGGCAATGCGTTTGTTCAACAAAGCACAGGAAGCTGTAAAGAATGACCCTGTGCTATCAGCGCGAGTCAGGCGGGAGCGACTTGTGCTTGACCATGTATGGCTTATAAGATATCACGAACTCAAGCAGGAAGCTGTGGCAAACGGCATTCCGTTTGAGGGTCCAGATGACCCCATGAAGCTATGCAAAGAGTTCATTCAATTGGCACGAAAATATGGAAATCGAAATGCCACTGAGGGTCAATCATTTGAATCATATGTTCCTGCGCTTGAGGCAAGGTTCATCACTCCGCCTACACCAGAAGAGCTGACTAACCTCCCATCGGATGACAAAATTGAGTTCCAAGAGAGTGAAGTGCAGCTTATTGGCGTAAATGAAGGTTGGGTTCAAGCAGTGAGCGACCCATCTGCGTCGAATGGCTCAGCGGCGAGGATGCCAGGCAGTCATACTCAATGGGCAACCCAGCTCCACATTACTGACACTTTGGCAAAAAAGCTTCAAGGGAAATGGCGCTGCTATGTCGTGATTCGCTGTGAAACAGGAGATAAGGGCGGGTTATTCCAATGTGGCATATACGATGCTAACCGTGGACATGTGGCTCTGTTTCGACCATTTGCTGCAAAGGCGGATGAGTCTCACTACAAGACCTATTATCTTGGAACCCATGCACTCCGACCCGGGATGTACCTTTGGGTTTCGCCGCTTGGTGATTTAAATTCTTTGAAGGCAGTCTATATTGACCGATTCGTACTGGTGAAAGATGAGCAAAAGTAGGTCTGCGAGTTATGGAAAGTGAGCATGGGGAAACACTTTAGTAGAGTATACGAGTGAGCCTCAAGGTAGCAAGCGGTTGTTGCTTTTGCAAGTAGGTTTGACAAGTACCTATGGTGGGTAACAAGCAAACGAGAAAGCTCATTAGCTGAAAAGGTGGCGAGTCACATGAATATAAAGCTTGGAAGGCTTCTCGGCGTTCCGATTAGCATAGACATAAGTTGGTTTGTAATCTTTGCGCTAATTGTATATACCCTTGCGGAATATTATTTTCCAAGGGCAAGTCCCGAATTTACAAAGGCAATGAACTGGTTGGCAGGGTTAATTGCGGCTCTGCTACTTTTTGCAAGCGTGTTGCTTCACGAACTCATGCATAGTTATGTAGCTAAAAAGAATGGCATTGAGATTGGGGGGATTACCCTTTTCATATTCGGCGGGGTATCGAAGCTGAAAGATGAACCCCAGACCCCAGCATCAGAGCTTGCAATGGCACTTGCAGGGCCGGCGACGAGCTTCTTTTTGGCAGGCGCATTTTGGCTACTGGCATTGCTGGGTGGTCAGCCTCTTTTGGGCGATATTGGAGTAAGGATAGTAGAGTATTTGGCGGTAATTAATCTTTTTCTTGGCATTTTTAACATGTTGCCAGGGTTTCCGCTTGATGGCGGGCGAGTGCTACGGGCAATCCTTTGGGCAGGTTTAGATAGTCTAGACAAGGCGACGAGATACGCTTCTTCTGTTGGGCAAGGGCTCGGCTACTTATTTATAATTGGCGGCTTTTGGATAATGCTTTTCGGAGGCCTGTTGAGTGGGCTCTGGCTCGTCTTTATCGGCTGGTTTTTGAGCAATGCCGCACAGCAGAGCTACCAGCAACTCGTGATTCGCAGGGCCCTTTCGGGGGTGGATGTGCATCGAGTAATGACGCAGGATTTCCCACATATCAATCCCAACATGCCACTTGATGAGTTTGTGCATGACTATCTTTTGAGATACGACTATCAGGCTTATCCTGTTACAGAAGATGATAACCTCATTGGCGTTGTAGGTGTTGGTGAGGTCAGACATGTGCCGCGTGAGCAGTGGCACGTTACGCCGGTAAGAGCTGTGGCGAAGCAGCCGGATGATGAAAAGAAGATCAACGAAAATGATGATGCTTTCGATGCACTAATGCATATGGCGGAGGGGCACGTCCGGCGGCTCTTAGTAATGAGCGATGGAAAGCTGAAAGGAATGGTGACACAGGATAGTATTGTTGATTTATTACGCAAAAAGCTTCAGCTTGGAGTCTAAAGGATAGGTTTTGAGTGGCAAAATGCAGTAAAAAAACCAAAGGCCGGCCTTGGAAGCTTAGACCGGCCTATTATTTTCCTCCTTGCTAAAACTTTTAAAGATATGCTTAGGTTCTCGAATCGCCATTGGAAAATAGGCTACGCAACCAGTTCAACAGCTGTCTAAAGATGCCCTGTGAGTGACGAGTAGCTTTCTTATCTCGAATGTCAGGCGGAAACTCGTCGGCAAAAAATGCTTGGAGTTCTCTCAACAGCCGCACCTTGCTTTCCTCTGGAAGGTCCTCGGCACGCTTCACTCCGTAAGCGGCGAATTGGCGTTCGATTATTTCGATTGCTTTGTTGGCAACCGACTGAGGAACATCAGGTGCAAACTGGAAAATTTTCCGCATTCCAAATCTCCACTAAGGTATATTTTACACAACCGCTGCAAGGTCGGACACAAGATTAACCCTTTGTTGAGGGCACAGGCTAGCTGGATTCAAATCGTGTCCTTGGTATATTGACTCGTAATCGAGATGACGATCAATCACTTTTGCCATATCATTTGCCTTAGATACTAGGGAATCCCAGTCCGAAACCACAGGGAGTGGAAGTTCGTCGAGGTCTGGAAGCTCGAGTAGCTTGTCAACTTCCTGCGGTATAATTCCAATTTTTTCGCGCATTTTCTTCACCCCCCGAATTTTGTAATTTTGTTTTTGTCTACCCAAACGCCGCGCAGTGCTAAACTGCTGGAGAGGGTCCGTTGATATTTTATTGGAGGCGAATTATGCGGGAAAATTAGGGGAGGAGAAGCCGGAATATAATAATCAAGGTTGCCAACGGGGAATCTCCGCTCAGAATAAATTTTGAGGTATATTTTATCTTATCAGAGCTAGAGAAGGTCTCCTGAATTTTTTATAATTAGCCTGGGTGGCACTTGATTGGAAGTAGCGATTGTAAGGCTTCCGTATATTCTTGTGCCGTTGGAGATGCTTGCTGATTATGCAAATTATTTTTTGAGGTTTGGGAGGGAGGTGAGAATTGCTTATATCCTAGTAGCTACGGGTTAAGTAGTAGAATGTTTAGCAAACTTCAACAAAAAGGAGCAAGTTATGAAAAAGTTTTTGCCAATTTTAATGCTAGTTACTTTGGTGTTGGCAATGATTCAAGGATGCAGTCGCAGGGTGGCAATGCAAATCAAAGGTTCAGATACGATGGTCAATCTGGGCCAAGCATGGGCAGAAGCCTACATGAAAGAACATCCAGGTACGAGTATTGCGGTAACTGGGGGTGGCTCAGGCGTTGGCATCGCAGCGTTAATAAATGGGGACACCGATATAGCTCAGGCGTCTCGAGAAATGACCCAGGAGGAAATGAATCTAGCAAAGAAGAAGGGGTTGAACCCCCAACGATTTGTAGTCGCGCAGGATGGCCTCTCGGTCATCGTAAATCCAAAAAACCCTGTGAGCAAACTGACCATAGCACAGCTTTCGGATATTTATACTGGTAAAATCACAAACTGGAAGCAAGTTGGCGGCAAGAATGCTCCCATTGTTGTGCTTTCCCGTGACAAAAGCAGTGGGACCCATGTGTTCTTCCTTGAGCACGTAGTTCGAAAGGGCAACCCAAAAGGTACCGAAGAGTATGGAAGGTCCGTTCTGATGCAGGTTTCGTCTCAGGCAATTGCCGAAGAAGTGGCTCAGAATGAGAATGCGATAGGCTATGTCGGGATGGGTTATGTGGACAGGTCTAAGCACAAGACGATTGCTGTTGCCAAGGCAGCAGGATACCCTTATGTCGAGCCTACTGTTGAAAATGTCTTGAACGGTTCATATCCGGTTGCCAGGCAGCTTTACTTTTATACGCCGAACAAGCCCACTGGAAACGTCAAGGATTTCATAGATTTTGTACTTAGTGACGCTGGGCAGAGAATAGTTGCCAAGCTGGAATTTGTCCCGATTAGAACGGTGGCAAAAGAAGCTAGCAAGTAAATATTCTTGCCAAAAGAAGGAATATTTTTGGAAAGGTATTGCAAAAATTAGAAAAATCTGCGAAAATAGTTTGTAGCTGAACCAGTAACAGAAAGTTTTCTGACTACCTAAGCAAGGAGTGGATTGCGGGTATTTTTTGGCAGGGCTGAGAAATCAGTCTTGCCAACGGCCGGAGAGGGTATGCTGGGCCCCTCTCCGGCCAAGATTTTATTTTGCCTTCAAGTACCGGTTTTGGGTGTTTGCGCTTTCGCTGGCAAGTAATTACTTTCACCTATTCCCCTCAGCCTCAAAACAATTTGAAAGGTAGTTTTTTAGCTGGAATAATGCTATACTAGATATGGTTCTTATGCTTTCTTTTTGCAAGGTGGGTTGGCGGTCATGAAACGAGAAATCGCAAAACCGAGAATCTTGTTGCTTCTTGCTGTTTTGTTTATTGGATTGGCGTTATTTTCTTCTGTTACCTTTGCGGAAAAGAAATTTAGCCCACATCAGCTCACAATTCTATTCACGGGCGACGACCAGGGGAATATTAAAGCCCCATGTGGGTGACACAACAAAGAGAGCCTCGGTGGGGTTCCAAAACGAGCAACGTGGTTAGAAAATTTTCGGAAGTCCGGCAGCTCTTTCATCTTAGTGGATACTGGTGATGCAATAGTCGGAGTAGGCAAGCAAGCTGAAATTAAGACTGCCGCATATGCTGAGGCGCTGGCATATATGGGCTACGACGCCGTTGCAATGGGTGAGACAGAGGCTAGGTACGTTGCCGAATGTGGTAATAAGCAACTTTATGGGAAGAATGTTCCTTTATTAGCAGTAAACGCGTTCGATGCAGGTAGCAACAAGCCGCTTGCTGATAGGGCTTATATTGTCAAAAAGACTCAAGAAGGTCTAAAAGTAGGCATCACGGCGGTAGTTGGCGACAATCTCATATTCCGAGCTTTGCCTGGCAATGAAAAGCTGAAAATAACCGATGCTTTGGAGGCTGTGCGCAAACAGGTTGACGAACTGCGCAAGAAGGTTGACCTCGTAGTTCTTTTAAGCCACACCGGTTATGACCTTGCCAAGCGCATTGCAACTGAGATTCCTGGAATTGATGTTATTCTGGTTGGCCACCAAACAGCTTCATCGCCTGCCGCCTCGGTTGAAAACATCGGCTCTACAGTTTTAATGCAAGCCAAGAGCACCGGAACTCACATTGGCAAGCTTGTTCTTGATATTAACCAGGAAAAGAAAATTGCAAATGCAGCGGGCGAGTATGTTCCTTTAACCTCTGACCTGGCCGATGACCCAAGGATGGTTAAGGTCATCGAAGAACACGACAGGCAGTGGGAAGCCTATATAGCTAGTCTCCGGGCGCAATATTCATCTCCTGCATCGGCCTCAACAGGAGAGGTTGGTCAGTCACAGCCGAGGCCGTTTGTGGGAGCGCTGAAATGCCGTGAGTGCCATCGCTCGGAATATGATTCCTGGTTGAAAACGGCACATGCTAAAGCGTTTCAAAGTTTGAGGAAGGATAATCGCACTACAGACCCCGAGTGTGTAAGCTGCCACACCACTGGCTACAAGTCGAAGGGCGGTTTCACGAGTGAATATGCCACTCCACAGCTTCAGGGTGTTCAATGTGAGGCTTGCCATGGCGCAGGCGTTATCCACACTCGCAGGCCGGCAAAAGGTTTTGGGGCAGTGCTTCAGTCATCATGTACGCAGTGTCATGATGCAAAGAACAGCCCGAATTTTGACTTCAAAGCCTACCGAGAAAAGATTTTGCACAAGGCTGATGCAGCCGCCCAGTAGTGATTCCTTCTTATTTTTGGAATTGCGGCAGATATGGCGCCTCTAGCGCAAGGAGTTCGTCTAGGATTTTTTCCGCTGAGTCAACCGAATTTACGACCGGATCGGCAAGCAGTGCTTGGAGAGCAATCTGTCGTGAGCCTGTAACTGCTGCGTCTACGACCAGCTCCTGAACCCCGATTTGTGTGTTGCATAAGGCGGCTATCCCCGCCGGCAGAGCGCCAACTGAGATTCCAGAGATGCCGGCGCCACTTATGACTGCTGGTACTTCAACGATGGCATCCATCGGCAGGTTTGAAATAAGGCCGTCGTTTGGGATATTCACAGCAAGTTCAACGTGGTTGCTATTAGTAAGAATCCCCTCGATAATGCTGAACGCACGTTCGCCGGAGCGGTGTTCAATTAAAGGCGTAACGGGTTCATCATCCCGCAAAATTCTCGAAATCCGTTCACTAACGTCTGCCTTGTATTTTTCCGAGCTGGCGAAGTCGAAACCCTTTAGACCACAATACTCCCAAGCGAATGGCAAGTATTCGCCGATGTGGTCGTCGCCAGGTGATGGATAATAGCCAAAAGTGTCGAACATCTTCCTCGATAGCGGTTGGAAGCTTGGATCGTAGTCCTTTAGCTTTTCGCGAAGAAGTGGGTATGCATCTTCCCCGGTGTCCTTAAAGCGGAGGTCCAGAATCCATGTAAAATGGTTCAATCCGGCCGCCTTTGCGTCAAGGTTTTCTTGGTCAACCTCCATAACCTTGGAAAGTCGCCAAAGTTCGCCGGCAATTCCATGACATAAGCCAACGAATGAAACGTTGGTATATCGGTTTACCGCCATTGAGATGCGGGGCACGGGGTTGGTAAAGTTAAACACAAGAGCGTTCGGGCATAACCTTTCAATATCATGGCAGATATCAAGAATTATTGGTATATTTCGCATCGCATGGAAAAGTCCACCTGGGCCGCCATTTTCTCCAAGCACTTGCTTGACCCCATATTTTAGCGGGATTTCGAAGTCAAGTTTCCAAAGTTCATTCCGTCGAACCGCGATTGAGATGACGACAAAGTCTGCGTCTGGCAGTGCTCTTGTGCGGTCTGTTGTTTGCTCAATATTCAAGCCAGCACCAGCCTGGTCGTTCATCTTTCGGGCGATGGTACCCATTGCCTCAAGTGCGGCACTGTCTATGTCAACAAGACAAACGGTGCTACCTTTAAGACATGGTATATTTACAAGATCGCTTAGAGCGCCGAGTCCAAAGGAAGCGCTACCGACGCCAATCAGGACTATCTTCACGTTTCTCATTCAGAAGCCTCCTTTTTAATTTGCAATCCAAAAAAGCGACGAGTTGATTAAATAACAATTTCAATAAGTTATACT
Source organism: Armatimonadota bacterium (assembly GCA_029907255.1). NCBI lineage: Bacteria > Bacillati > Armatimonadota > Armatimonadota bacterium. The sequence goes on along the minus strand of JARYMF010000004.1, from coordinate 148,890 downwards.
ACTAAACCTGTATGACGGCAATTAATCTATCGGGCTGTGGCAGTAAAGAGAACGAATATGCTATAATTTCCGCGAATTGAGCATTGTTTTTTCATAAAAATTCCGGTCTTTTGAGGGAGTTTGCGATGAACCAAAGAGAGCATTGGGCAAGCAGGATTGGATTAGTGCTTGCAATGGCTGGGAGCGCTGTTGGGCTCGGCAACTTTCTAAGGTTCCCTGTTCAAGCCGCTGGGAATGGCGGTGGGGCCTTCATGATTCCTTATTTTGCCGCATTAATTCTATTAGCGGTGCCTCTCATGTGGGCAGAGTGGGCAATGGGGCGGTTTGGAGGAGTTCGCGGTCATGGGACAACTCCGGGCATTTTTAAGCTATTGTGGCCCGGGCGCATATCCAAATATTTAGGTGTTCTTGGAATTGCTTTTCCGCTTACAGTTCTTATTTGGTATACCTACGTTGAGTCATGGACATTAGCATACAGTTATTTTTCGCTTACCGGCGCATATGCAGGAATTGAGACGCGTGAAAAAATGGCGCAATTTCTAGGCAATTTTCTTGGCGGTGGCGGATATACGACCGCATATATTTTCTTTATAATCACAATTTTGCTTAATTTTGTCGTCATCTATCGTGGAATCACCCGAGGTATCGAGGCGCTAGCGAAGATTGCCATGCCAATCCTTTTCCTCTTTGCAGTCATTCTCGTCATAAGAGTTTTTACTCTTCGTGGAATAACGCCTGAACATCCGGATTGGAATGTTATCAACGGCTTGGCATTCTTGTGGAATCCTAGATTTGAAAAGCTTGGCGACTTAAGGATATGGCTTGCGGCTGCTGGACAAGTATTCTTCACGCTGAGCCTTGGATATGGTGTAATCCAAACATACGCTTCTTATGTTAGGAAGAATGACGACATTGCATTAAGTGGTCTGGCGACTACTGCCACAAATGAGTTTGCAGAGGTGGTTCTCGGCGGCTCGCTTGCGATACCCCTTGCATTTGCATTTTTCGGCCCCGTTGCGATGAGTGAGATAGCAAAGGCAGGTGCCTTTGACTTAGGTTTTATGTCAATGCCCATTGTGTTTGGACATTTGCCATTAGGGGGGTTGCTGGGGGCACTTTGGTTTGGCTTGCTTTTCTTCGCGGGTATTACGTCCTCCGTGTCTTTGGCTCAACCTGCGGTGACATTCCTTGAGGATGAGCTTGGCTGGTCGAGAAAAAAGTCGAGTATCAGTCTATTTGTGCTAGTTTTTATAGCTTGTCAATTCGTAATATTTGGAAAGGGATTCTTGGACGAGCTTGATTTCCTTTCCGGGACAGCTGGAATTGTGCTTTTTGCTGCAATTGAAGTAATCATATTCGCATGGATATTTGGAATGGAAAGGGGTTGGGAGGAGATAACCTCTGGAGCCGACATAAGAGTTCCGAGGATATTTTACTATGTCCTCAAGTATGTGACCCCTTTGTACTTGATTGGAGTGCTCGTAGGGTTCATAATTCAGCAGGGATTTGACGTGATAACCCTTAACGGCACCCCGCCGGAACAAATCCCTTGGAAGTGGGGTGCACGGGCGCTTGTATTTGGACTGATTGTTGCAATGATAATACTTGTCAGGTTTTCCAAGCGTTTAAGGGAAGAGGTGGTAAATGGTGAATCAGGAAATGATTAACATGACTACTGCTGGCTGGGTGTTTATGATTACATCATGGGTAGTTATTACAGTATTGTGCGCCTATTGCATCTTTAAAATCCTGACTTCAAAAAAACCGGCAGGCGAAGATGTAACACCTTTGGAGTAGCCCTCTTATATAGCTTGGAAGGTGGCGAATAATAATGCGCTTTGTTCGAGTCAGCTTAATCGTTCTGACGGCATTAATTTTGGCTTCATTGTCAGTAATATCATTCTGCGCCGAGGAGGCATCGCCAGAGCTGAGTCCTCGTCAGCTTGGACAGCAGGTGGATGTGCTTCAGATGGTTGTAGATTTGCAGTTGGATGAGAATCAAATCAAGGTGCTTGCCTCGAAAGCTACGGCGCTTAAGCAGAAGCGAGAGGAGCTTCAGAAGCGCGAGGATGAAATTCTCGCCTCAATCAAAGAACCTCTTCGCCAAATGAGAGACAAGCTTGCAGCAGGCCAACCTGTGCCTTCGTCGGTCTCGAGTGTTGCCGAAGCAAAGCTAAAGGAACTTCAAGAGCTTAGGATGAGTTATCAAAAGGAGCTTATGTCCGCAGCTGGTGCTGTGAACCAATTGATGACCGAGAAGCAAATACGCATTCTTACAAGAAGCCCGGAGGCTCAAAAGAGGGCGGCTGAAATCGTTGCGGAAGTTCGATCTACTCCTGAGGATAAGTGGCCTCAGAAGCTATCGGAGTTGACCGCTGAGTTAGTTGAAATCGGCAAGGTGGATAAAAAGGTTGAATGGGACAAAGCGGAGAAGGAAAAGCTAGAAGGTTTGACTAGCGAGGAGCGTGAAAACGCGCGCAAAGAGCTTGAGAAGCAGAAGGAAACCGATGTCAAGCAGATGGAGACCGAAATTAGCCAGCTGTTGACTAAAATACGGTTTGCAGATTCTAAGCTTAGGCAGATAGCAATTAACAATGTATGCTCGTACCTCAGGCCAAAGCTGGAAGTCCGCATGCAATTGTTTGACATGTTGGTGGGAATCCTAAACAATCCAGGCGCGGCAGATGCGCTGAATGCTCGTGTTGCCCATCTCACAACGGCAGGTAGTGGCTCGGAGAAATAAAAGCAAGCTGGCCGCCGGATATGCAATTAAGACTCGAACATATCGGCGGCCGGTGAATTTCCAATTCAATCTGATTGCTCTGAAATGTTAGAGTTTGGATTGGCTTAGGTGTTTGCTGCTTATGGGGTCTCAAATATTAGAGCAATCTTGTCTACAAAGCTTTCGACCCAATATCCATGCCAGGCAGCCATGCTTTCTGCCGCAGGGAAATCGTCTGGAAGCCCGAGCGTCCTTAGGCTCTGGGATTGTGCATCCCACCACCACGCTACAGTTGAAAGCCATCCGTGTGTGCGGCCTGCAGTTTCAAGGCTTACAGTTATATTGCCGTCTGTGACTTTTGCGTCTGCCCACGTGAATTCACGGTTGAAAGGATTTCCCATCAAAGTCCATCCTGTCTTCGGCAGGCTAACCCATATATCCATTGATTCATTGTCATTTAGCCCTTCATAAGAGAATCTGCAGGATGTATCCGAATTCAGCCAGTATCCGTCGGTTAAGAGCATGCCGCCGAATTCGTATGGCGCCCACTCGTCGTAGGGGATGAAAGACTTCGTAGCCGCATTAAAGCGATAGAGTTTGGATGGAGTGATGGGAATACTTCCAAAGATTGAGGGTGGGTCTGGATTAAGTGGGATTCCTGGTAAGGCAATTAGGTTCCATCCTGGCCAAATCGCATCTGGGCTCCCCTCTATTGGCGAGGTGAACGTTGTGATGCCAGCAGTAGCAGGGACCGCGAGTGTCATTATTGCTAGCGCTAAAATCAAAAACTTTTTCATTGGCCTCAGCCTCCCATTGGCAGATTATACGACTGCCCTTATGCTTTGTCAATACTTTGCTTAGCTTCCACTGAACTTGAGCTTTGTTCGTTGGTGATAAGTTTGAAATTAGTAATATTCTTCTTATTCAATTTAGCACTTCTAAACGCTTCAGGCAACAGGTAAAAATACCTAAATTTTCCGCATTTCTTATACCATGCATGTTTTTGAGATTTTCTCCGATTAGAAAGGAGTTCCTTTAGTAAAATATTAGGCGGTTGACCTGTAAAAATTATACTTGCGAAAAATCTGGCAAAGTCATTCCCATGTCAATGATTGTTTTTATGCCAACTTTACTAAGAGACCTTTTATTGTAAATACCCAGAGTAATGATAAGTTTCACCAAAATGTCTTGTTAAGAGGTTTTTGCTTTGGGTTCAGCGGTTATCCTTGAGCTTCTAACCAGACCGGGAAATTCCAAAGGTTTCACAGGAGGCGTTCTGTCACCTTCTGGGAGGAAAGAAACTACTTGTTCGTATAATAGATTTTTGGTGTAGTGAAAATGAAGATAGTTTTGAAAGAGGTTTTTCCTTCAGCCGAAGGGTTCGACAAGTTGATGGAGAAGGTGGAATGGCTCTACGAGGAATCGTTTCCACCACCAGAACGCCACCCGTTTGACAAATTACGCACTTTGCTTGAGAAAGAAGAAGTTCCAAGGCGCACTCGTATGATTGTAGCTTTGGACAACGATGAAGTCGTTGGCTTAAGTATTTTTCAATTTGCGCCAGAGGCTCGACTCGGCTACCTTTGGTATTTGTGTGTTGCACCTTCAGCAAGAAGGTTGGGTTTGGGCTCTCGTCTCTATCAGAGAACTCTGGAACTACTTGCACAAGAGGGTGCCACGAGCATGATCTTCGAGGTTGACCCGATTTCGACGCCGCCACATCCAATCTATGGGGACCCAGTTAAACGCCTGCGATTTTACGAAAGGCTTGGCGCACGAATAATAATTGGCTATGAGTTCTTTCAAAAGCCAATACCGCCGCATGACGAGGTAAGGCTCGACCTTATGCTCCATATTTTGGATGGAAGCAAGTGCGATGGCCCAAAGATAGCTCGCATTATTGAGGATTGGCTTTGGTATCTCAAGGGTCGAAAAGAGGAAGTTCCTTTGAATGTACGTCTAGGTTCATTAGAAGAATTGCTTTGATTGGAATCTATAAGTAAAATATTGGCAAACGCCCACACTTCTGTCATGAAGCTGTGGGCGTTTGCATAAGGGATTTACATTGTCAACATTGCAAGCGAGTCACCTTTAAGTTAATTCAGAAACTTTGCCTAATAATCTTCGTAAAAATCTTCATCTGCCAAAGCATGGGCTTTTGCGACTAGCCGGGCTTTTTCTTTTGAGCGCTTTTTCTTTCGCATATCGCAGTTCTCTTCCCAGCCGCCACATTTGCAGGACTCGCCAGTCATATCACACCATTGGACCTCACCGGCTCTCCACCAGAAATGGCACTCGGACATCAGAACCTCCCTCGATAGACGGTAACGGACACAGCCGTTACTTTGCACTCATTTGGGATTATCGGAAAACCAACTGAGGGTTTGGAGACGGTTAGTACTCGCAAAAATACTGGTTTCTTAAATATATAGGGGTTGTGGAGCGTTCAGCCTAGCCGAACGCTCCTGCGGTTGGAACTACTGAAGCGTTATAAGAATTGTACCGAGGTCGATTTCGGGTGGTGTGATTGCTTGGCCCGTAATTTCTTTTACAACCGTGCCATTGAAGACGATTTGGAAATCATAGTTTCCTTGCGGAAGGACTGAGATTGTGAATAATCCTATCAGTGGATTGGCATCCGAGGGTTCAATGTCAGCAGTGGAGATTAGGAACTCTGCCTCACCAATATGGCCAGCGGCGTAGACATTGATGACGGCGTCGTCAGGTATCGGTTGGGGTGTGCCACCTTGGTCTTTCACCTCAACTTTGCCGAATACTTTGGTTGCAATGTTCAAAGGCGACATTGTTAGCTTGGGTATGAGCATGAAGTTAGAGCTCCCAGGTGGGTTATTTACAAAGGACCTGCCGGCATTGAAGTCGAGGATTATGGCACACAGCTGGCCGGGCTCAACTGTGAACTCGCCAACACACTTGACGCCGGTTTGCTCAACATTTCGAAGATCAACATCATACCTGTCGGCTCCTTTGACTATCTCAGCCGAATCGAGCATCAGACGGATTTGAGTATAATGGCCACTTGAAAGTGGTGCATCCACAAGCAGGAGCGGAGGATTACCGAAAGCATAGTCTAGAAGGTTCACTTTTAGTGGTATGTCGTACGTTTTAACATTGGTCCAGCTGCCGCCTGCCTTATGTACATCTATGCTCTTTATACTAATGTTAATCTGGTCGGCATCGAATGGGGCATCCGTCAAGGATATTTGAATATGCCCGTTTCTGCTTGATGACCCACCGCAGCCTGTAAGAACCCATGCACATATTGCCGCTATCCCAAAAATAATGAGAATTTTCATGGTTTTTCGTCCCATAATTAATCCTTCCTTTCTTTTTACAGCATTGCTGTCATTACTTTGTTTATACCAAAGGCAATCGCATCACAATCCTCTGGGCTAAGAAGTGGGCTAACGTTTAAGTGTATTGCCCTGCCAAGATAATCTAGTGTCTGTGGACACATATCTGGTGAATATTCGACATTTCCCTTATAAAAAGCGCAGGTGAAGGGACATCCTTTTTGCACATCAGGGGTCTTTGACAAAATTTCAACCCAACTAGTGTAAATATGGCGGTCTGGAATCCCCTGATTGTAGATTGTCCCGGCGCCAATACCTTCTTTTTGGAGTGCGGCCGCAACTTGTTTTGCTATCTCAGGATTCGGCATAAACATAACCAAGCTAAGACCTGCCTCGCCTTCTTCATCGTAAATCTTGCGAAATTCCAAACCTTTCTTGGGTTCAATTTGACTCTTAATCCGACGCTTGTTTTCTCGCATCCGTGCAAGTAAATCCTCCAGCTTTGAAAGCTGAACGAGGGCTAGTGCACCAGCAAGCTCGCTCATGCGAAAGTTTACACCTGGGAAGATGGCCATGCCTGTGTCTTCGCCCCAGAAGCGAACGGCAGCGTCGTGATACATGCGTGCTTTGTCGTATATGTCCGAATTATCAGTAACAACGACTCCGCCTTCACCTGAGGTAATAACCTTGTACATTTGCAAGCTAAAACAGCCGACATCGCCAAAAGTACCGAGCGGCTTGCCTTTGTAGCTTGCACCACACGATTGGGCTACATCTTCGATTATTTTTATGCCATGCTTTTTTGCAATGTTTGTTATTCGGTCCATGTCGCAGGGAGTTCCGCGCATATGGACTGGCATTACAGCCTTCGTGTATTTTGTAATCTTGCGTTCGAAATCATTCGGGTCGAGCGTAAGTGAATTATCAACTTCAGCGATGACTGGGATAGCTTTCGCTGCAATTATTGCAGCAGGCGACGCAACGAATGTATATGCTGGCACAATGACCTCATCGCCTGGCCCAATTCCCGCTCCTACGAGGCCTGCAATGAGAGAGCTTGTTCCTGAGTTCACTGCTAGCGCATATTTTGTGCCAATATGAGCTGCAAATCGTTCTTCAAACTCTTGCACTCTAGACTTTCGGTTCGGCAGTCCGTAGTAGCGGAAGAGAATTTTTTCGTCGAGCACCTCGAGAACGGCTTTCTTTTCTGCCTCTCCTATTTCCCATGCGCCTGGAAGCATTGGCGGTTCTGGAGTGGTTTTCGCAGGCGTGCCACCTTCAATTGCCAATTTATTGTGCATTTCTTTTCTCCTTTTGCTCCATGTAATAATCTAGGTATGACTGAACCTTAACCCCTCGCTTATCCGCGGCTTCGAGGAGCGTGCGTATAATGGTCATGTCGGAATCCTTTAAAATGCTGGACCAGTCGTGGGAGGCGTAGCTCCAAACGAGGTTTCTTTGTGCAACGTAATCAAGACACCATAGAAGGTGGTCAGAATAGCCTTTGATATCGTCCCAGCCGTGCATTCCGCGCCAGTAAACGTCTTGCCAGTCGTGGATTGGGATTTCCAATATATCAGGGAAGCCCTGGGCATCATACCAGAAGGGTTGAATCTCGAAAGCTACTGGTTGAAAATCAAATTGGTCACGGCCATATGTCCGCGTGAAGCGTATTCCAAGCCGATGAAGTACTTCGAGGATATCCGGGCGGTCTGCTAGCCCTCGATAATATCCCCATGGGCCGGTTAAGCCAATGCATTCTTTGCCGAATTCTTGTCGGATGAGTTCTGAGGTTTTTGCAACTTCTTCTTCAATCTCTTGAAGCGAGACTCCTTTGTGGACTTCGATTGTTCCGTTTCTTCTATCAATACAGATGGTTTTCAAAAGTTTATGTGAATAAGTGTGCTGTTGAAAGTCAAACATTGGATTGTTTGCAACTTTCTTTAAATAATCAGCATTCTTTTCGATGACTAGGCCTAGTAGGAACAAAGTGCATGGATGCTTAGCATGGACTTCCGCCACCGTATGTAAGAAATGCCTTGTAATCTCTGGTTTACTTTCACACTCAACATCGTAACCTATAAGTAGTGTTGCCATAGTCACCCGTCCTTTGAATAGAAACGAGCAAAAATGCGGTAATAGATGATTCTATAAAATATAAAAGTTGTCCTTTTTAAAGCATAAGGCGAGGTTGTTTCGAATATATAAATTGGTATTTAAGCTTAGCAAAAATAGCTCAGCCGCGACGTGGATAATATTTTGAGAGGTCTCTCTAAGCGATCTGAATCCCTCTAGAATTTGGCTGTAAAGACTGTAAATGCCGCGGATAGTGTGAACGCACCGAAGTCAAACCCAGCAAACTTGTCCATGAACTCATATCTGCCTTCTGCAGAGAATCTTTTTCCTAGAAGCAAGCCCAAGGAAACATTTGTGGTTAGCCCAATGCCATCTTTACTCACACCCGCGGTAGGGGCATCCAGGTTGCAAAAATATACTCCGGCATTGACAGCGGCATAGCCGCGCACATTTTCGGGTGTTCCAAATCCACGAATTAACCCTACTGTTACCGGGATAAGAGTAACGGAGTTTTCGGCTGAATTAATGGTTCGCGACATCCTGTAATAACAAATATCAAATGTTGGTCGCCAGATTCGCGGTTCTGCCATCGGGAGGGGCCTTAGACCGTACCTTGTCCATTTGCTGCCGAAAATGTCTCTAACTTTTTTACTGGTTGGGTAATATACGCCAATTGTAACAGCAAACGGAACAGTCCGCCTTCTTACCTTTTCGATTTCATATTGCGACTCGGCTGGATTGCTGGCGTCTTTTGAGTTATTATCGCCAATCATTGCAGGTTTAGGTGTGCCGGCGGCTGATGTGTCTGCGGGGTTTGCCGCATCCTGAGCCCACGTTGCGTTTATAGTTGCGAATAATATGAAAGTTAAGAAAGAAATCAGCCGTTTCATGCTCCTACCTCCTGGGTTAAGGAATGCTTTTAAGCAAGTTTAACCAAAACGCTCTAAAATATCAAGCGAGGGGCTACGACGGAGTAGTTCCTTCTTCAAGGTGACAACCTCCTGCTGGATATCTTGGTATGTTAGAAGGTTATTGCTATTTCCAACATGTCCCCAATTGGCAGTACTAGCTCTATGTGCTTGTCGGTTGCTGTTGTCCGTGTATTCCATTCAGCTTCCGGTAATACTGTTCCGTTAACTGTAACGAGTTTGACGTTGGCATCTTTTTGAATTGCTGGATTAAAGTGAAGGCTCAAATGTCTGAAACCGGAGGTACGGCGAACAACGGTGGAGATTAAATCCTCAGTTTTTTCAAAGCTGATATCAAAAGTATTATTCCCTGCGCGGAAGTTGCGGACCCGAACTTTATCCCATTCCTGAGGCAAGTGTGGGCCGAAGCGAATTGTTCCCTCGAGGATATTTGCATCGAGTCCTAGCATCCCTTTGGCAAGTGGCATTATTATCATTGCTTCCGACCAGCCTTGGTGTGGGCACCCACCTGCGACTCGTTCGTCGCCGCAGAGTATCTCTGGAATATAACCTAAGGAGAAGTCCTTTGTAAGCTCCGCGTTTGCCTTTAGCGCGCGGAGACCTTCTTCAGGCCGATGATTCTCGTAAGCCGCCAGGGACGCCCAGCCGGTTACCAGCGGCCATACAGTTCCCTCGTGATACCCCCACGGATTGTAGATGTCGTCCTGGTTTGAGTTTGTTCTTGTACCCCAAGGAGTATACATGGCAGGGCTGAAAAGCACATTGATTGTCCGTTGTGCTTTTTCAGGTTGAACAAGCCCCCAAAGGAGTGGGACTGCTGGATTGGCGGTAGTAAGCTGGCAGAAGGTCTCATCTGGGAGCTTGCGATCATAGATATATCCCCTTTTAGTGTTCCAGAAATCTGAGTTAAGTATTAAGCGCACTTTTGAGGCATCTGCCGCCCATCGTTCGGCGTCGGAATCATTCAGCAGTCGGCCCATCCAGGCGGCTTGGTCAAGAGCATGTGCCCAAATTGCGACAAGATCTACCATGTTTTTCTCGCCATAGTCGTACCATTGATGGCCAGCGGGGGGGTTGTCTATAAGTAGGTCGCGGTCTATATCCATACGATAGCACCAATCCATGGCATATCGAATTCGGCCCCAGTTCATCTTAATGTAGTCGAGGTCGCCGGTCCAGCGGAGAAAAGCAGCCATGCATATGACGAAAAGTGGAGTTGAGTCGCCGGCAACGTAAGCATAGTTCTTGTCGAAGCAGAAGTCATGGGCGGCACTTAGCTCGTGGTACACCTTGCCTCGGTTTTCGCCAAAGAGAATTTGATGCTTTGCTAGGAGGTCGAGGTTGCGCCTAACTTTCTCATACTGGCCGTAAAGGCATGCAGCAAGCGATTCCCATACTGAGTCACGCCCAAAGTACCATCCAAAGCCCGGTCTACCACTGTCATTTGATGTATTCCATCCTGCGACATAACCTGCACCGATTGAAGGTGTTTCCATGAAACATTTATCGAGGCCAACCTTTGCCCACGTAAATGCTTCGTTGATTTCGGCATCTGGCGTCTCAATGGTCAAAGTGGTCTCGATGAGGTTGCGGTAGTATGAAGCGTTTTCAGCGGCGATTTTTGGTATGTTTTGTCCAATTTCGATGAAGGTCTCTCTGGCTTGATTAACTCCGCCTACGTCGCCTGATATGACGAGTGGCACAAACGAAGTAGCTGCTTCTTCGGCAGAAACATCGATTGCAATATAGCGGTTTTCGTCATGAATGCCAAGGCTGCATGCTCTTGCTCCTGGTGCGCCAATCAAGACGGTGTGTTCTTCTGCGCCGGAGATTATTGCCCACGCCCCCGTTGCTTCGTCAAGCGCATAATCGGGCTGGCGCGCCTGCCAATCCGCTGGCCACATAAGCTTGAGGTCGGACTGGAATGAGAATATTATCTTAAGCGGCGTACCTTCCTGAATATCTAAAAGAATAGCTACTCCAGGTTGCTTAATCGGAGTAATGATGATTTCTCTAATCTTGATGCCCTTGCCTTCATAATTAAAAAACGTTGCTTCGGGGGTAACATCGATTTTACTGCACAAGTCGCTTGTTTGGAACGTTTTTCCGCCTTTTTCGAATGTCAGCTTGCAATTGAAGGCATACTTGAATGGGTGTCCCCACACCTCAAAAGGTCCAGCTTCCTTGCCGAGAAGGGCGCACCTATGTCCTATTACTGCATAGAACTGCCCATGCTTGCAGGCGCGCGTCAGCGATAAGCCTGATTTGGGCAGTTCGAATTTTTGTATAGGTTGGAAGTCTACCAAAGTTCCCGGAAGGACGAAAGATGCTCCGTGAGGTCGTTTTAGAGGTGTATGAGAGCTAGACAAAGAGTGATTCCTCCTAAAAGTTGAAGCAGCTATTGATATGCTGGCTTAAGTTTCGATGTTCTCACTACGGCTTGTCTTGCTTGCAGAGAATGCAGCATCGAAGAGGCCGTATATATATGAGGCAAGTGTCGCAACGCCCATAAAAATTGCGGCTGGGTGCGTGTTCTGAATAAGCGTCGGGATGTCACGTACTCCGCTGTAGGAGTGAGATAGAAAGGCGAAAGTAAAAAGAAACGCCATAAAAATTCCTAGAATAATCGAGCCTTTGAAATAGTCGCGGTTGTAGAACTGTCCGCAACCCGGCACGAGCGCAAGAATCAAGGCAAAAAGAGGGCTTCTTTCGGGCTGTGCGTATTTGTGAGGATTTTCGAGCATGTCTTTTGCTAATGCCCGTTCGCGCTCCCGCTGAGCGATTTCGAGGGTTACTTTGGCAAATTTTATCTCAAGTGACTTCTTTCCCGGTGCAAGGTCGAGAGCCAACCGGTATTCGCTCAGTGCTGTTTCGAGTTTGCCGCTTTCGTGGAGGATGTCGGCTAGGAGTTCACGGATTGTTACGTCCTTTGGGCTGATATCGAGAGCCTTCCGGGCGGAAGTTTCGGCATCTGTCAACTGCCCTCGCATACGTTGGAGGGTTGCAAGCGCAATTAACCTTTCAATCTCACGTTCTTGTTCATAGCTCAGTTCCTGCGACATAAGTTTCACCATGCCTCTCTTCTGGGCTCAGAGGTGGAGGGCTACTACTTTCAGCGCCCGTCCAAAATGACTCGAGATTGTAATATTGCCGTTCGCGTGGTGCAAAGATATGAATGATTATGTCACCATAATCCAGGAGCACCCAAACTGCTTCTTCATAACCTTCAACTCGCTTGTTTTTTATGCCTTTGTCTGCAAACTTTTCTATGATATTGTCAGCAATTGCTTTAACGTGGACATCGGATGTGCCGGTAACAATGAGAAAGAAGTCGGTCATGATTGTTCTGTCGCGGACATCGAGCACAACTGGATCGACAGCCTTTTTGTCCTCAGCCGCTAATAGTGCAAGCTTTGCTTTTTTCTCCGAAGTAAGAGTAGCTTTAGGTGACAATGCTTCCTCTAAGTCCCTTGAAATGCTAATGCTCGGTCCTTCCCGATGATTATCGTAAGGTCGGCTCCAACGGATTCATCTGTTGCGCGTTTAATGACGCTGATTCCTGTGACTTCGGCAACATGGCGTGCTGCCTTGTCGGTTCTCATCCGACACACTATCTCACTGGTGGTGTAGTTGAAGTTGGGAGCATTGCCGACTGATGTTATCTCATAGCCGCTTTGCTTTAAACTCTCGGCAACTTTTTTTGCCACACCCTGTACTCCGCTTCCGTTTAGCACTTCAATTTTTGCTGGGATTGGCGTTGGGTCTGGTTTGAAGAAAAGCTTAGCAACGACCTCTGCGGTTTTTTGCGAGTCTGCAATCCAATAACTGATTCCATTGATATTCTGCGGTGCGCCGGGAAGTGTTTCCATCTCTACTTGACTTAGGTCCAGTTTGGATGCTAGGTTTGCCAGCGCAATCAAATCACGCGGAGTCATATCTGTTTCAACATTTTCGAGCATGGTAGAAATCAATCGGGGTAGCTTTGGCAGGTTGATTGGTGAGACTGCTTTTTTTACTAGGGCACGAAGGAATTTCTGTTGCCGCTGGATGCGGCTGATGTCACCTAGGGCATCGTGGCGGAAGCGAACATACTGCATTGCGTGTTCGCCGTCAAGAACCTGCCGGCCTTTCTTCAGGTTTATATATAGGCCACCCCATCTGTCTCTGTAATGCATGTTTTTTTCGACGTCAATTTCCACGCCGCCAAGAATATCCACGCATTTCTTGAACCCTTTGGTGTTTGTTTTTATGTAATAGTCTGCCTCGATGCCAGTAAGTTGAGCAACGGCTAAGCGGGTGAGCATGGGTCCGCCAAACACATGCGCTGCGTTTATTTTTTGCATGCCTCCATATCCATTGAGGTCTACCCTTGTGTCTCGAGGAATGGAGAGAGCTGCCACTTGCTGTTTATCAAAATCAACGGAGGCGATTATGATTGAGTCAGAGAGGCCGCGTTTTGTTTCGTTTCTTTTTCCTGTGTCATCTTCGCCAATGACGAGTATGCGGACGGTTTTCTTGCCATCGAAAGGCGGCTCGATAATTTCTTTTACCCTACGCGAGAATCCACTGTGAGTGGTGTAGTAGCCAAGGAGTGTTCCTAAGCCAACTGCTGCTGCAAAGCAGAGGATGATAAGCAGAACAAGCAGTATTGGTGCTACACCACGATTATTATTTGTTAAATGAGGGAGCCTGCGTGCCATCGTACCCTCACTCCAGATACAAGCCATGCTTGTGGATATACTGCTCGACTTCTTCAGGTACAAGATATCGAATAGTTTTACCCGTTGCGATTCTTGTTCTTAGATTAGTTGCCGAGATGTCCACAGGTGCTATGGGAAGTATCTCAATGCTTTTTAAGAACTTGAGCGGCAGATGCTGCTCAAGCGCCGTTAGGTCAAAACCAGGTCTAGGTGCTACGATGAATCGCGTCAGTTTGGGAAGCTGGTCTGCTTCATGCCAGCTCTCAATTTCAAGTATTTCGTCTGCGCCTACTATAAAATATATTTCCGTTTTCCGCCCATAAATTCCTTTTATTTCGCGGATAGTATCGACTGAATATGAAGGGCCGGAACGTTCGATTTCAAGCCTAGAGACCTCAAAATATGGGTTGGACGCCGTTCCAAGTAGCGTCATAGCGTATCTGTGCTCGGCATCGGAAACCGGATATGTAAGCTTATGTGGGGGTTGGCCGGCCGGGATGAAAATCACTTTCCCCAGGTTGAATTTTTCCCGCGATTCCTCTGCTATAATCAAGTGCGCCCAATGCAGAGGGTCAAATGTGCCGCCCATTATGCCAATTCGAGACATATCTTTATCCTGCTTTTACAGGTTTTTGCCTGCATTAGCTTGGGGTTAGTGGGAAAAGAGCGCTATACTCCCAATGCCATATTGTCACGATGGATTACTTCGTCGAAGTCCTTGTATCCAAGTATATCTTCGATTTCTGAGCTTTGCCGTCCCTTGATTTTTTCAATTTCGCTTGCACTATAATTGACGAATCCTCGAGCAATTTGGTTTCCTTCTTCGTCTACGATTCTTACTAGGTCGCCTGTGGAGAAGCTTCCCTGCACTCCTGTTATTCCGGCGGCAAGCAGGCTCTTACCTCCTTCTAGAATCATGCGTTTTGCGCCTTCGTTTATAATTATCTCGCCGCGAACATGGGCTCCGAATGCAATCCACCGCTTCCGACCACTTAGGCTTGATCTCTGTGGAACGAATTTCGTACCGATTTGCTTGCCAGAAACGATATCAACGATAACGTTTGGCAGCCTCCCGTCGGCAATAATCATTGTAACGCCTGATTTTGTTGCAATCTTTGCGGCTTCAATTTTTGTGCGCATGCCGCCAGTGCCACTTCGAGCTTTGCCAGCGATTGCCCAGATATTGTCGTCAATTTTTGTAACTAGCGGGATAACTTCGGACGGCGCAGATTTTGCTGGATCTGTCTTGCATAGTCCAGGTACATCAGAAAGCAGAATAAGCAAATCTGCTCCAAGGCTTGAAGCAACGAGGGCGGCTAGATTGTCATTATCGCCCACCCGTATTTCATCTACCGCAACAGTGTCATTTTCATTGACTATTGGTATTACGCCATGGTGAAGGAGCGATAGCATGGTGTTACGAGCGTTGAGATAGCGCCGCCGATCGCCAAAGTCTTCGCGGGTGAGGAGTATTTGACCAGTAGTGAGGCCGTGCCATTCAAATATCTCGGAATACATTTGCATAAGTAGACCCTGCCCGACGGCGGCGGCAGCTTGCTTTTCAGGCATTGTCATCGGGCGCTCAGGCAACCCCATTCGCTCCATCCCGGCTCGAATTGCTCCAGACGTGACTAGCACGACGTCGATTGATTGCGACCTAAGGTTCGCGATTTGACTGGCTAGCGAAGTCAAATACGGGCGGTCTATTTTGCCTGAGTTATTTGTTAGGGTGCTTGTGCCGACTTTAATAATAACCCTTTTAGCCTTCTTGTCCACTTTAGTACCTACTGCCTTATTCTACTTCTTCTTCTGCTATGTAGTCAAACTCGATTGCCCCGATTCTGACAGTGTCGCCGTTTTCTATCCCAAGCTCCTTGAGAGCTTTCAGCACACCTAAGCGATCAAGCTTGCGGTGTAATCGGCGAATTGCCACTTCATTATTTATGTTAGTCATCGCTACCTCGCTTTCCAGGCGTTTTCCTTCGACGACAAACTCGTGGTCGCCGACTTTCTTGGCTTCCCAGCGCTTGAGATCTCTCTTTTCTGGTGCGATGCGGACTATTTCGTGTGTTTCAGCGGGGGTTGGCACTATTTTGTCTAGTTTGCGAAGCTCTTCTGCAAGGAAGTAAATTAATTCTTGGACTCCAAAGCCGGTGGCCGCTGAGATTGCGAATGTTTTGAATCCTCTTGATTCGAATATGGGTGCAAGCTCTCTAGCTGTTTCCATGGCTCCGGTTATGTCAACTTTGTTCAATGCGACGACCTGGGGAAGCTTGGCCAATTCAGGGTTATAAAGACGAAGCTCGCGGTTTATGACGTCGAAGTCATTCAAAGGGTTTCTCCCCGTCAAGCCGGATATGTCGAGGATATGCACTAGAAGTCGGGTTCGCTCTATGTGGCGAAGGAACCTGTCTCCGAGTCCTGCTCCCGCATGAGCACCTTCAATCAGGCCGGGTATGTCCGCCATGACGAAGGAGTTTTCTTCATCAACGCGCACGACGCCAAGGTTTGGCGTAAGGGTAGTGAAGGGATAATTTGCAATTTTGGGCTTGGCTGCCGAGACTTTTGCTATTAGCGTGGATTTGCCAACATTCGGGAAACCAATTAGTCCGACATCTGCAAGTAGCTTAAGTTCAAGCCGAAGATTTCGTTCTTCTCCTGGTTCTCCGGGCTCGGCAAATCTTGGCGTACGCTGTGTTGGGGTGGCAAATCTTGCATTTCCACGGCCGCCTCGTCCTCCTCGTGCAACAATAAACATTTGGCCTTCTGTGTCCAGGTCAACAAGGAGTTCGCCAGAGTCGGCATCGTAGACCTGGGTTCCAACTGGCAAGTGAATATAAAGGTCCTCGCCGTCTTTCCCAGTCATGTTATTAGGGCCGCCGTCGCCGCCTCTGGGTGCCTTGTAACTTCGCTTGTAATGGAAGTCAATTAGGGTTGTGAGCCGGCCATCTGCGACTAGGATAACATTGCCACCTCTGCCGCCGTCGCCGCCTGCTGGACCGCCTCGAGGCACAAACTTTTCACGGCGAAAGGCTACCATGCCGTCGCCACCGTCGCCTGCTTTTACGCTGATTGTTGCTTCGTCAACAAACATTGCTGCCCTCCTTGAGAAGGCGCCATAATAAAACGACTCGATCATCGGAACGATAATCGAGTCGCAAGAACTTTGTATAGAAGAATATTATCCCTCCCGTCAGATTATGGGAGAAATAATATTGCTCCTGCTTTTCTACGCTACGGAAGGATATATGCTTACTTTGCGCGTCTTCTTGCCTTCGAACTTCACGTAGCCATCCACCAGGGCGAATAGGGTGTCATCCCCACCGCGACCGACGTTCAAGCCGGGATGGATCTTTGTGCCACGCTGCCGAATAAGAATGCTTCCAGCTTTTACATATTCTCCAGCAAACTCTTTGACGCCCAGCCTCTTCGACTTGCTGTCTCGTCCGTTCCGTGAGCTACCTACTCCTTTTTTATGCGCCAATTCTTTTCACCTCCAAACGGGCCGTGGGCAAGTCTATTCGGCTGCCTCGCCTGCTTCCTCAGCCTTTGGGGCTTTGGGTGCCTCGGCCTTACGTGTTGTTCTAGTTTTGTATTCGATTTTCTCGATTGAAACTTCTGTAAATGGCTGCCTGTGACCAAATCTTCGGCGTTCGCGCTTCTTGGGTTTATACGTAAACCCAATTATTTTCTTTCCAAGTCCGTGGCGTAGGACTCTCCCAATCACCTTCGCACCGGATACAGTCGGTGTTCCGATGATTTGAGCCTTATCTGTGTTGACGAAAAGAATATCGTCAAATACTACTTCCTCGCCAACCGGTACATCCAGCTTCTCTACTTTGATAGTTTCGTTTTCGTGAACGGTGTATTGCTTTCCGCCCGTTTTCAAAACTGCGTACATCTGTAAAGTCCCCTCTTAGTAAAGGATGCCAACGCCGTTTAAAGTTCTGGCAAGCCTGGATATAATACCACGCCGAGGCTGACTTGTCAATATTAAGTAAACGTTTATTTTTCTTTAGAAGCAAGCGCTGAAATTCATTAATGCTATATTGGTGCTTGCTGTTTTATTTTGTCTTCTTGCTGTTTGCCTTCTTCTCTAAAGCTGCGAAGAATTCATTCATGCGTTTTACACGTTCGGCGGCACGCTCATCGCCCTTTGGCACCTTGGAATAGAATGGATTGAAGTCTTTCATTGCATTCAGATTGGGCCTTCGTCTTTCAACGTTTTGTGGCGGTCTGCGTTGTTGTTCGCCTGGTCCGCCTGGGGGTCCACCGGGGCCACGGTGCTGTTCGAACTTCGGCTTGATACGCGCCATGGCGTTTAGTTGAGCCGCTGTGAAGATTGGTTTGAGATCTTTCAAAGCCTTTTTTGCTTCATCTTGCGTAAGCTTTGGCTTGGAACGAAGTGGTTTCAAAACGGCAAGGACCTTTTTCGCCTGTTCAGGCGTCAAGGTGTATTTCTTGTCTTTGTTTATCTCTCCAATGTGCCTAACCATCTGCATTAGCTGGAACGTATATTTGTGTTTTTCTCGGAATGCCTGGAATTGGTTTGCGCCAGAGGGCTGTTGCTGGGCACAAACCACGGCTGCAGTGAATACCACGAGCAAGCAAATTCCAATAGGTACTATAAATCTCCTCATTTTTTCCTCTCCTTTCTTAGGTTGGATGTCTGATTTGCGTTGGCGTTTAAGTTGTCTAACAACTTACTTAGCTATTCATATCTCAATGCATCTATCGGCTTAAGCGAAGATGCTTTTTGTGCAGGGTAGATGCCAAAAAATATCCCTACTGCGGCTGAGAATCCAAATGCTAGTATAATTGAAGGCATAGAAATCAGTGTATCCCAGCCTGCCATTTTCCCAAGTAACTTTGCTCCTCCTATTCCAGCTAGAATGCCTATGAACCCTCCGAAAACTGAAAGAACCATGGATTCTATGAGGAATTGGAGGAGAATATCACGTCCCTTTGCCCCCACAGCTTTACGAATTCCGATCTCGCGAGTACGTTCTGTAACTGAAACAAGCATTATGTTCATTATGCCGATGCCGCCCACCAGAAGGGATACTGCAGCTATACCTGCAAGAAGCATAGTAAACGTGCGGCTTGTTTGTTCGGCGGTTTCCAAAAATTCGGCTTGGTTGCGAATCATAAAGTCCGATTCGCTAGCGGGCCCAATCTTATGTCTTTTTCTTAGGAGTTCTTCTATTTGGGTAGAAGCCTCTGTCATCCTATCTAAACTTTTCGCCTGGACACTGATTGACCTGATATAATCAACTCCGAAAACGCGCTTCATTGCGGTCGTCAAGGGAATGAATATAACATCATCCTGGTCCATCCAGCCTCCCGTGCCTTTTGCTGCGGTAATGCCGATTATCTTGAAGTTTATACCGTTTATTCGCACTATCTTATTCAAAGCCGAGTTTTGCCCGAACAGGTTGTAAGCAGCTGTGGGGCCAATGACGCCGACCCTTCGCATTGAGCGTAAATCCTTTTCGGTGAAAAATCGCCCTTTTTCTAATCTGTAGTTACGGATAGATGGGTAATCTGGGGTTGTGCCGATAATGGAGGTCATGGTATTCATGTTCTTGTATTTTACCTGGGCTTGCATTCGAAGTTCGGGTGCTACCTTGTCAACGGCTGGGCAGCTTTTTTCAATTGCAAGAGCGTCATCATAGGTAAGCGTTTGCACGGAGCCCATGCCGGCTCTAACCATACCGAACCTAGCTTGCCCGGATATCACCGTTAGGACGTTGGTACCCATGGATTGAATCATGCTCATGGTTCTCTGGCGCGCACCTTGGCCGATTGCAATCATTGCGATGACAGCGGCTACGCCGATAATCACCCCGAGCATTGTCAATCCTGAGCGCACTTTATTTGCTGACAGTCCATCGAGCGCAACCTTTATGCTTTCTGAAAGGTTCATTCCTCTACCTCCGGAGGCATTGAGGCAAGTATCTCTCGAGCGTCACGCTGCTTGTCAACTTTTTCGTCGCTCACTATCCTGCCATCTCTGAACTTAATTATTCTTTTTGTATGCATAGCGACATCTAGCTCGTGCGTAACAATTAAAACGGTTTTGCCCTCTCGGTTGAGTTCTTGCAAAATCGCTAATATCTCTTCTCCTGTGCGAGTGTCGAGGTTCCCTGTGGGTTCATCGCCAAGAATAATCGCTGGGTTGTTGACCAATGCACGTGCGATTGCCACTCTTTGCTGCTGCCCACCGGAAAGTTCGTTTGGTTTATGGTTGGCACGGTCTCTTAAGCCAACGCGTTCAAGCGCCCGAAGTGCGCGTTCACGCCTGTCACGGGTGCCGTTATAAAGCAGAGGTAGCTCAACTTGGTTAACCGCAGGCATTCTGGGAAGCAAGTTAAACGATTGAAATACGAAGCCAATCCGTGTATTTCGAATATTGGCAAGTTCGTCGCTTGTCAGGCGGCTGACGTCGGCTCCGTCCAAATAATACGAACCGCTATCCGGAGTGTCCAGGCAGCCTATTATATTCATAAATGTAGATTTGCCTGAGCCCGACGGCCCCATTATTGCCACGAACTCGCCGGTCTCGACCTTGAGTGAGATTCCACGGAGGGCATGTACACAAGTGTTGCCCAACCGATAGTCTTTGCTGAGATTGCTTACTTCTATCATATCGGTAACCTTGTTTAGCGCAGTCGTCCTCCACCGAAACCCATTGGCCCTCCAAACCTGCTTCTGCTTCCTACTCCTGTCTGCTGAGCAGTTGCCTGTCGTTCGATTATGGAGGTCACGACTTCTTCGCCTTCCTTTAACCCGGAGACAATTTCGGTTAATTCATCGCCGGCTATGCCTATTTCAACCTTGCGCTCGATTTGTTTTCCATTTTTAATGACGGTGACAGTGTACTTACCATCTTGGTCTTTCACAGCTTCTGTTGGAACAACTAGTACGTTCTCTTTTCGCTCGACTATGAACTCACAAGTAGCATTCATGCCGGGCTTTAGGCGTGCGTCGGGGTTTTCTATCTCAACGGTCACCGGTATGGTGGTTACATTTTGCTCTACTACAGTCTGAGGGTCTATCTTTGTCACCTTTCCCTCAAACAGTTCATCAGGGTAGGCATCAAGAGTTATGTCTACTGTTTGTCCTACCTCTACTTGGGCGATATCGGTTTCATCAACCGAGGCTAGCACAAACATTCGGCTGCAATCGCCAAGCTGAACTATGCTCGTGCCCTGACCTGTTCCTGCGAACGAAGAACGTCCAGAGGTTATAATCGTGCCCACCTCGACGTATTTTTTCAAGATGATGCCATCCCTTGGTGCTCTTATTACCGTATAGTCGAGTTGGGTCTGGGCATTCTTAACCTGTGCCTTGCTTCGAATGACTTGGGCTTCGGCGGCACGGATATCACCCGCCCTTATGGGAACTTGGCGCTGGTTTGCCTTTGCCGCGGCAAGAGCTGCTTCCGCTTGTTTAAGTGCAGAGCGTGCTGCTATAACTTCCTTTCGTCTGATTTCATCTTGAATTGCACTTGCCTTTGCATTCTCCAGGGCCGCATGGGCTTGCTCCACTCGTGCCTCAGCGGCTTTCAATTCGGCATCATATTCTTCCTTGAGGGTATTCATTCGCTCGCTTGCTGAATCGAACTGTGCTTTTGCGGTTTCATATTCGAGCCTTGCGGATTCGAGCTGATTTTGAGAAATGAACCCTTTTGAATATAGTTTTTCCTGGCGGTCCAGATTGCGCTTAGCTTTGTCTAGCGACGCTTTAGCTTGGTCGTAAGATGCTTTGGCTTGGGCAGTGCCTTGGGGGATACCAGCCGCTTTCAATTGCCGCAGCGACTCCACTGCGGACTTGTAGTTTGCTTCGGCTTGCTGAATGGCAGATTTGGTAATGGCAGGTTGAGCTTTTGCCTGTGCTTCCGCCTGTGCTAGCCGCGCCTTCGCTGCTAGGTATGCCTCCTCAGCCTGTTTGATTTGCGATGAGTTTTGTTCTATTTGTAGGAGCAAGGATTCTCTTGACTGTGAAAGGCGGGCTTTTGCGGCGGCGAGGTCGGCTTCGGCTTGGTCTAGGGCAGTAAGGCTGTCGGTTGGGTCAATCTTAGCTATCAGTTGACCTTTGCGCACGAAGCTGCCGACATCAACAGCTAGAACGTCTACGCGGCCGGCTGCATTTGATTTTACATCAACTGTCGTTAGCGGCTGCAAAACGCCACTGGCGGAAACCGAGCTAACGACCGTGCCCCTTTCCACTCGCGCAGTTTCGATTATTGGTTTGTTCGCCTGGGCGGCTCGAATCTTTCCAACCACAACCCAGGTGACAATCAACAACATTGCCAATCCTACAATGGTTATTTTTGAACGACGCTTCACTCTAATAACTCCTTTTCCCCATAGCTTTTTCGAGTTGCGCATGCGCAATGTAGCAGTCATAAAGAGCCTGAGCATTGCTGGCTAAGGCATCCGCATAGGAAATCTGAGCGCTTACTATTTCAAGCGGAATGGCAAGGCCTTGGTTGTATTTTTCACGTGCTACTTCAAGATTTGTACGTGCGAGTTCGACGTTGGCTTTGCTTGCTGCCAGCCGCTCGAGAGCGTTGGTTAGGTTGAGGTGTGCCTCCTCAACCTCGGTTGTAATATCTTTATTTAACTGTTCATAGGCAAGCTTTAGAGATTCGACTCTTGCCTTGTAGGTTTCCACTGCGGCCCTTGCTGCGCCGCCATCGAATACGTTCAAACTTAATCGGGCCCCGATAGACCATTGACTGTCATATCCGCTGCCAGCCAGTCCGCGGTCATAGTTTAAGTTTGCGCTTGGAACAGGCAAAAGCTGCTGTTTTGCAAGCGAGAGCGCCGCCTTAGCTGAATCTATTTGTGCGTTCGAGCGTGCTACCTCTGGGCGGTCTTTGAGTGCACGTGCCAGACATTCTTCCAGTGGTGGGATGTTGAAATCGGGCGCCTCAACTTCTGCCAATTGAAGCTCGGGGCCTTTTCCTAAACCCATAACATTTCTGAGGATGTTAGCGGCAATTCGTGCGTTATTATCCGCTTGGAGCTTGCTCAGCTTTGCGTTTGCGACCTGTACCTCCACTGGATACAAATCTACTCGTGCGGCATCTCCGGCTTCAATCCTAGCTTGAATCATCTCTCGCTGTTGTTCTGCTTCCTTGACCGATTGGTTGGCAATGTCTGCAAGTCGTTTGGTTAGCAGGGCGGTGAAGTATGCTTGTGTAACTGCAAGCACCCGTTCTTGTTTCGCCATTTCCATCTCGGCCTTGGCAATTTGTTCTTGAGCGAGCGCTTGCCGTACTGCGGTTCGGGTGCGTCCGCCGTCGAAGAACGTTTGGGTGATACTGAGCGTTGTTTGGTTGTTTGTAAATGTGCCTACGCGCCTCAATCCCGTGCCTACTTGGCCGCCCTCATATCCCGATTTTGAGTAATCAGTGCCTAAGGTAATGTCGGGTAGATATCCTGCTTTAGCCTGCTTTAACCCCGCTTTGCTTGCTTCTACGTCCTTTTCGGCCGTCAAGACGCTACTGTGGTTCTGCAAGGCTATGTTTATACATTCTTTAAGCGTTAAAGGTCTATCTAGCGGTATGGTTTCGGAATGATTCGCGGCATTCAAGGTCGCTTGGCCGGCAGTAAATAGTAGAATAATTGGACAAACAATTCTAAAGAACCTCATATGCAAAGTTGCCTTTCCAAAGTGCATTCTTCCCAAGTTATAGAAGATGGAGATATCGCCTGATATTAGACGCTTTTTTTCTTTACTTCGTCTACAACGAGTCGCAGCATCTCCATAGCTTGGATAATGGTGGTCTGCTCCTCAGGCGAGAGTTTGCTCAGCAGTTCGGCTATTCGCTTTTGCGCTCCGCGTGCGGCAGAGTCGAACGCCGCCTTACCATTATGTGTAAGCCTCAACGCAATGCGCCGACGGTCATCAGATGAGTTTTCTCGCGTTACATATTTTCGTGCGACAAGTCCATCCACCATCCTAGACATGGTTGGCAATGTAAGGCCAGTGTGCTCAGCTAAATCGGAGAGCGAGGCACCTTCATGATGCCGCAGATAGGCAAGGACGCGGAATTGGGGCACCGACAATTCCGCAGGCTTGCGCTTGCGAATTTCAGAGCGTATCAGGCGCATAACTTGGGGAATTATGTCTAGCACTAGGCCTGCGCAATGATAATGGTTAGTTTGCTTTTCTAATAATTGCATATTCTAAGTATATTTTTTGCGGTGGCGTTTGTCAACGTGAAGGTGGCGAAATTTTGGAAAAATAATCATTTGTGGAGTGGGATTACGAGGCATAGCGTAGTTTGAGCAGGTGTGGTTTTGGGATTATTATAAAAAGCCCAGGGATTTTGCCCTGGGCTTTTTGAATGCCAGTTGCTAAACAATATTGGACTTCACTCTAGGATTGGGATTTCTCCAAGTCGCTGCTATGCGCGGTCTTGACCGTGCCTACGACTTCTCCTTCTCCGTATGACCTGCCAATGGATGTAAGGCGTGCTTTTACTCTCTGGCCAATGTATTTTCCGCCATTTACGAGATCGAGCATGTACCCGTCTGCCCATGCTGCTGACCTTGGGAGGCTGATAAATGGATTTCTTACTACCTCACACTCTAAAATTTCCGAGCGCTTGAAGGGGAGCACTTGGCTTTCTATCTCGTGGACGTCGCTGGCTACAATCTCATATTTCTCGATGTGAAGGTTTTCATTTGCTCGGACATAAACCGGACGACCGATACGCTGTTCAATAGACTGGATTGTCTCGCCACGCGCTCCTATGAGATAAGCTGCCACCTCAGGGTGAACGGTTACTAAGAAAGCCTCCTCATCTTCATGGACAGCACGATCTCTGAGCTCGCGTTCAACTTGAATGCTTACGGATTCAGGCGATAGAATTTCTCCTCGGCCCTGGCAGTAAGGACATGGTTCGTTTACAAGTTCAGAGATCGTTTCTCCTGTGCGCTTTCGTGTCATTTCAACTAGTCCCAGCGGGCTTATGTGAGAAATCTTCGTGCGTGTTCTGTCTTTCTTTAGCGCTTTTTCTAAACTTTGAACCACGTGATTTCGGTCACGCGCGCTCGCCATGTCGATAAAGTCAATGATGATGATGCCGCCGATATCGCGCAGTCTTATCTGCCTTGCAATCTCAGCGGCGGCTTCGAGATTCGTCTTCAGAATCGTATCTGACAAGCTGGTGCTGCCGATAAACTTTCCAGTGTTGACGTCGATTGTTGTAAGCGCTTCGGTTTCGTCAATTGTTATGTGCCCGCCAGATTTTAGCCAAACTTTGCGCTTTAAAAGGCGTTCAATTTCGTTCTCGATGCTGAAGTGCTCGAATATTGGTTCCGGTTCATCGTAAAGTTGGAGCCTTGACTTCAATCTAGGCGAAATTAGCTGAATCCATTCGAGGCACTTTTCATATTCCACAGGAGAGTCTATGAACATCCTTTGGACATCGGAGCTGAAGACGTCTCTAATTGTTTTGTAAATCAAGCTCAAATCCTGATGAATCAAGCCGGGGGCAGGTGTAACTTTTGCTTTTTCTTGGATTTGTCCCCACATTCGAAGGAGGAATTCCAAATCGTTTTGCAGTTCCCTTTCACCCCTGCCTTCAGCTTCGGTTCGCACGATTATGCCAAAGCCCATAGGCCTGATTTTTTCAGCAATTTTCTTTAATCTTTCTCGTTCGGCGGTATCATCTATCTTTCGAGAAATGCCGATATTATCTGCCTCGGGCATCAAAACTAGGTAGCGACCGGGCAGCGATATGCGCGTTGAGACTCTTGCTCCTTTCGTGCCGCGAGGGCCTTTGACTACTTGGACTAGGACCTCCTGGCCAACTTTGAGAAGATCTTTTATGCTTACCCATTTCTCGGCCTCTTTCTTTGCCATTGGGAATTCTTCTCCGGCTTCAGGAAGGACGTCGCCCGCATAGAGAAAAGCGTTGCGCTCAAGGCCTATATCAACGAACGCTGCATCCATGCCAGGCAGGACGTTTGCTACCTTAGCTTTGTATATACTTCCAGAAACTTGTTCTTCGCGTTCGATGTGGAGCTCGACGAGTTTGCCACCATCAATGAGTGCTACTCGCGTTTCGCGTGAGTCCACGTTAACAATAATCTCCTTAGCCACTGTTTTTCACCTCCTTTCGTCTTCGGTTGTTTGTTTTATCCTGTGAATGCGTTTTGCTTCTAGGCCGGGGAAGAAAAGCCGAGCCGCTTCCAAGAAGTCACGCGGGCCTGCTCCCCCCGAACCGTTGGTTTTAAGTGTGACTTCGAACTCGATAAGTTTTTGTGAACATTCTATCACATTCGCGGAAAGTATGTATGGACGTATATCTATCTCTTTACTCTTATTGGCTCGAATGCGAGAAATTCTAAGTTCTGGGCAAGAGAGCATTTTTTCAAGCAATTTTTTTGCTACGGCCGAGTCTAAAGCTTCCTGGCATTCGGCAGCGATTCGAAATACGGAAACATTTAGCCCGGTCAGCAGGGACTTTGCTTCCTTTTGCACTTGTTCTACCGATAGTATTCGCAGTCCTGGGGGAAGCTGGGAGTTCAGCTTCTCCTGGATTTCCTTAACTGACTCTGGGCAGGTGAGTTCAATAATGATTCTTTCGTCGTCGCTGGTAGTGCCGACGCCTATTGCGGTTCCAAATGACATTCTAGGGCGTGGGTTAAATCCAGCTGTGTAAGCTAAATGAATTCTCGCTCTCCGCAAAGCTTTCTCGAAGGTTCTGAGCATGTCGAGATGCCCTAGATATTTGACGTCTTCGCCCTTACGTAGTTGGAGCATAACAAGATGGCGGGACGGCTGTGCTTGTTGAGAAATTGTTGGTTGCTGCCTGCCGTCTGTCATTTGAAGTTTGGCGTTTGGCAGTTCATCATGCTCTTGTTTCGTGTTTTTCGAGACAGGACATCCCCCGCTGATTAGGGCCACTCCGCACCCAGCACAGCCTTCCTCGCGGCAATCGGGTGTGACAATTCCTCTGTTGGCACGCTTATCTTCGTTGATTAGGAATTGCTTGCTAATCCCGCAGTCAATGTGATCCCAAGGAAGCGGCTCGGCATAGTCCCTAGGCCGATTCGCATAAGATGCAGGGGTTATGCCAGCAGCAGAGAATGCGCTTAGCCACTTTTCATAGTCAAAATACTCATCCCAGGCGTCAAACTTGCATCCGTTTTTCCACGCATGGTAGATGGCTTCCCCAACTTTCCTGTCACCTCGTGAAAGCACTCCCTCAAGAGCACTGATTCGGGCGTCGTGCCAACTAAGTTGAATGGCTTTATCTTTAATTGCACTTCGGAGAAGCGACTGCTTCCGTTGTAGCTCTTCGATCGTATCTTGCGGCCGCCACTGAAATGGCGTGTGGGGTTTCGGCACGAAGGATGAGACGCTCACATTTACTGTCGGTCGAATTCCCATCTTTTTGGCGACTTGGGAAACCTTCTCGGCTAGCTGTGCAATTCCTAGAACGTCTTCATCGGTTTCTGTAGGAAGGCCTATCATAAAATATAGCTTGATGGTTCGCCAGCCATACCTAAAAGCTGCCTCCACAGCGCTGAGAAGATCTTCCGCTGTAACGTTCTTGTTGATTACATCCCTAAGCCGTTGCGTGCCTGCCTCTGGTGCGAGCGTTAATCCCGACTTCCGCACCTTCTGAATCTCCGATGCCAGCTCGACGCACGAAGCATCGGCTCTAATTGAAGGAAGTGAGACTCCAATTTTCTCGGGTTCGTACTTTTCGATTAGTTTATGAACTAAATCTTCGATGCCGGTGTAGTCTGCAGTAGATAGCGACAGCAGACCTATTTCGTCGTAGCCGGCGTGGGCATTCAAACGCTCTGTCAGCTTGAGGATTCTTTCTTGGGACCGCTCTCTAACAGGCCGGTAGATCATCCCAGCTTGGCAGAACCGACAGCCACGAGAGCATCCGCGCATAACCTCGATTGGCAGGCGGTCGTGCACTGTTTCGATGAATGGAATTATGGGACGCTCAAGATACTCTGCGGTATCAAGATCTTTAACAAGCCGCTTTCTGACCGGGTGTTGTCCGAGAGCTGGCACGTATACACCAGGAATTTCTGCAAGCTTCTCAAGCAGTGCTTTTCTGCTGAGTGAGCGATTAAGCTTGAATACTTCGACTAGCTCGTGGACGATTTCCTCTCCCTCTCCGATTACGAAAGCATCCACAAAATCCGCCATAGGTTCGGGATTATACACGCAGCATCCACCTGCGATTATCAAAGGGTGGCTTTCGTTTCGCTCTGCAGAGCGAATTGGTATTCCAATTAGGTCAAGCATATTTAACACATTGGTATATGTGAGCTCATAGCTGAGCGAGAAACCGATGATATCGAATTCACGCGCCGTCGTATGGCTTTCTAGGGTAAATAGAGGAAGCCTGCATCTTCTCATTTCCGCTTCCATATCAGGCCAGGGTGCAAATATGCGCTCGGCAGCAGTATCGAGCCTCCGGTTTAGGATCTCATATATTATCCTTAAACCGAGGTTCGACATCCCTATTTCGTAGACATCGGGAAAGGCTAGCGCAAATTTAACGTCCACGCTGTTTAAGTCTTTAATTACAGCGTTAAATTCGCCGCCAATATATCTTGCAGGTTTTGCTACTTTCGATAACACATTATCCAGCAGTTCGAGCATGTCTCATCAGCGCCTGGGGAGCAGGCAAGAAAAAAGCTGGCGCCCCCGATATTTCGGGAGGCCAGCACGCACAGGATTGCTCCGGTTTTTAAATACTACCATAAAATAATGGAAATGTCAATTCTAATTGATTGACATGGCATCTTTTGGAAAGTAAAATATCTGGAGAGACATCGGCCGTTGGCTAGAAGACAAGGCGGTGTTTAGGTATTGAGATTTATGATTATTTTGGCGGTCGTAATGATCGCGGTACTACAAGCGGAGGTAGCAGCTTTGGGTAGCGACGCTAAAAACGCCAGGGCGGAAGCCAGGGCAATATGGGTAGTTCGGTTTGACACGACTTCGCCGGAAAAGATTCGCAATGCAGTTTCCTATGCAAAGAAAAACAACATTAATGTACTAATTGTGCAGGTTAGGGGTCGAGGGGACGCATTCTACAAGTCTCGCTATGAGCCCCGAGCGGAAGCTCTTGAGGGGCAACCTGAGGATTTTGACCCGCTTCAAATGTACATTGAGGAATGCCGCAAAGCTGGCATTCAAATTCATGCTTGGTTGAATACTCACTACACTTGGAGCTCGAGTACGCCGCCAAAATCGCCGGAACACATCGTAAACAAGCATCCTGAGTGGTTGATGAGAAATGCGGAAAATAAGATTACGCTTGGGCCTGCTGGACAAGCTGAGGGGGCATACACTTGCCCAAGCAACCCAGAAGTCAAAGAGCATATACGCAACTGCTTTCTCGATGTGGTAGAAAACTACGACGTAGATGGCATCAATTTTGACTATGTGCGCTATCCGAGTGGGGATTATTGCTACTGCGACGGTTGTCTAAGCCGGTTCAAAGAATGGATGGACAAGGAACTTCCCCCTGATAAGATTGAGGCGCTCTCCGCGATGAAGGATAGATTGGCATATGTGCAGGCGTTCCCAAAGAAGTGGGATGATTTCAGGCGCAAGCAAATCACTGACTTAGTTGGCCAAATTTATCGTAGGGCACACGAGATTAAGCCTAATATTATAGTCTCCGCTGATGTATTTCCCGATTACGATGATGCATTCAACAACCGCTTCCAAGATTGGAAACTTTGGGTGAAGATGGGCATAATGGATCTACTTTGCCCAATGAACTACACGCCGAATTTCGACAGCTGGGTTAAATACGCAAAAGATGCTGTGGAAAATGCTAGCGGTCGGCACGTATATTTGGGCATTGGCGCATGGCAGACGGATGTTGAGGGGTCAATCCAAAGAATATTGAAAGCTAGGGAACTTGGTGCACAGGGAGTTAGCTTTTTCGCTTACAGCTCGGTTACAAAGGACGGCACGGACGACGAATATCTTGCGAAGATTAAAGAGACGGTTTACCAGGAACCTGCGCAAGTTCCAGTAATGGAATGGCTTACACAAAAATGACTTTAGATTTTGCTAATCCTGCTGATATTGGCCTTGATACACAGAGATTGGAAGCTGCTAAGGAGCTGCTTTTTCGGGGGCTTGAAAACGGTGAGTATACTTGCGCCGTATGGCTTGTTGCGCGGCATGGAAAAGTTGCAGTGTGGGAGGCAATAGGGCGTCTGGGTGATGAAGAAAGTGACCCACCTGCTAGACCTGACTCCATTTTCGATATGGCATCAGTGACTAAGCCAGTCGCCACTGCTACCTCTTTGATGATACTTGTGGAACGCGGAGCACTGCATTTAAACCAGCCGGTCACTGACTTCTTCCCGAACAGAAAGCTCCCGCACCTTTCGGGTGTTACCGTCAAACATCTGGCGACTCATACCTCGGGTCTACCGGCATGGTGTGATCTTTTTTCGGAGGACGGGACGCGTGAGGGAGCGATTGAACGGCTTCTGCAAACCCCACTTGAAAACCAGCCTGGGAAGAAGCATGTCTATAGTTGTTTGGGCTATATCACTCTGGGTTTGGTAATAGAGCAGGCGGCGGGTATGCCTTTGGAGGAGTTTGCTCGCAAAAATATTTTTGAGCCCCTGGGAATGGTAGATAGCTGTTTTAATCCGCCAGCTGAAAAGTCGGGTCGTATTGCTCGGACTGCAAATAGTCGGGGACGTGATCGAGTCCTTTGCGGCGAAGTCCACGATGAGAACGCACATGCGATGCAGGGTAACAGTGGGAATGCGGGGCTGTTTTCAACGGCTCCTGATATCGCCACTTATGCCCAGATGCTCATCAACGGTGGTTCGGTTCGACAATCGGACAAGCAGGAAGAGGTAAGGATACTATGCCCTCTGAGTGTGCGGAAGATGTTGACTAGTCAAATTAGCCCCGAAATTGGTGGGCAGTCAATTGGATTCTTTACGCCGCCGAACGAGATGACTCCATGCGGAGATTTGTTTTCTGAGCGTTGCGCAGGGCATACAGGATTCACAGGAACGTCGCTCCTGATAGATCCAGAATATGATATGTTTGTTATCCTTCTAACGAATAGGGTCTATAAGAAGCGTGAGGCACCTGACTTTCTGCGTCGAAGGCGCTTGTTCCATAATATCGTCGCCTCGGCAGTTCGATGATTACATTATCTGCATCGGCATGACAACATAGATATAATCTTCCTTGCCCACCTGTCGTAAGAGGCCTGGTTCAAGCGACCCATTTAGCTCAAAGCTGACACCTTCGGTATCGAGCGCACTAAGGAAATCTATTAGATACTTCGCATTAAAAGCAATTTCTATATCATCGCCTTCTTTCACAATTTCGATTTCCTCGTATGCTCTTCCCACGTCGCCGCTTTCTGCTGTGACCATTAGCCTGTCGCCTTCCGTCTTGAGAATCACGCGGTTGGCGTTCTCGCGGGCTACTATGGATGCACGGCGTATGCGGCTGAGGAGACCCTCTGCTTGCATGGTAAGTTTTCTTTGGCACGCCGTTGGTATAACTCGTTCGTAATTCGGAAACTGCCCTTCTATAAGCCTGGATACCATAGTGACATCGCCAACTGTGAACTTAATTTGGTTCTCTGAGATGGCAACCTTCACTGGAGTGTCTTCTTCCCCAAGCATTCGGCCAAGCTCGTTTAGCGCACGGCCAGGAACAATACAGCTTGTTTCCCCTTTTGCATTTGCCACTGGTGATGTGCGAATTGCCAGTCTATGACTGTCAGTGGCGGCTAGACGAATTTCATCTCCCTTGAGCACAAGCAGAACGCCGGTCAATATTGCTCGTGATTCATCAGGCGAGACGGCGAATATTGTTTGTTTTATCATGTTGCGCAGGGCAACTTGTGTAATCTCAAAGCTTTGGTCGTCAGGCACGTCAGGAAGGGCGGGAAATTCCTCAGGCGGAAGGCCCAATATTGTGTAGTCGGATTTTTCGCATTTCAGATTTACTGAGTTATTTTCGTCAACAGATACAACCACATCCAAGTCGGGCAGGGTAGCGAGAACTTCCGCCAGCACTCTTGCGGGGACCGTGAGGGCTCCTTCTGTTTCGATGGTGGCTGGAATGACAGATTGCATACCAAGTTCGAGGTCAAAAGCAACGAGCCGCAGGTTGCCATCCTCGCTTTTAATCAAAACATTGTTTAAGATTGGGAGCGCACTACGCCCAGCTATTGCCCTGCTTACTGTCTGAACACCTTCGTAGAAGTCCTTTCTGGCGCAAATTGCTTTCATGCGTTTCCCTCCGCGTGAAGATTGCTTTAAAATGGCCCAACCGCCTCTTTTACGGCCACAAGCCACATCAGTATATCACAAGTATATCGAGGAGGCAATACTAAGTTTCTGTGTTACCGCTAGCCAGTTGAATGGTGCAGTGTTGTTTGAATGTTGCTGCTTGGCAATTGGGATACTATGCCGGCGTTGGCACGTGGTGAAGCATTCTATCAGCGTTTGGTTTTTGGTGGGTTTTAGGAAAAAAGCCTTCGGCAGGCCGAAGGCTTTGGAGCGCGGATAATTGCATTGCTGCCTAATTAGTACTCGGGCGGGAGCTCTTTCAATTGAGCATAAGAAAACACTGGCCCGTCAACGCAAACATATTTAGGGCCGATATTGCATCGTCCGCACTTGCCAATGCCGCATTTCATCTTCATCTCGAGCGTCGTCCAGATTTGATTGTCTTCAAACCCAAGTTCTTTGAGGTTTTGCAAAGTGAATTTAATCATAATCGGTGGCCCACAAGTTATGGCAATGGCATTCTTCGGAGATGGCTTAAGGTCCATGACATATGCTGGCACAAAACCGACATTCTTGTTCCACCCTTCCTCTTCCTTGTCAATTGTAAGGAAGAGTTCGGTATTAGGTGAATTCTGCCATTCGTCAAACTCGTATGTGAAGCAAAGGTCGCCCGATGATCTTGCGCCATAAATAATGTTTACTTTGCCGTAATCTTTGCGGTTGTCGAGGCAAAAATTCAGGAGCGAACGGAGGGGAGCCATACCAATCCCACCCCCAATAAACCAAAGGTCTTTGCCCTTGAACTCCTCATATGGGAACCAATTGCCAAGCGGCGCACGGATGCCGATGGTTGCTCCCTCATCAATTTCATGGAGTGCAGAGGTTACGCTCCCAATTTTCTTTACTGAAAACTCGACGAACCCCTTTCGTGTGGGCGATGAGGTTAGGCAAAATGGCGCCTCGCCGACTCCAAAAACAGAAATCTCCTGGAATTGGCCGGGCTCATAGGTAAAGCTCTCACGGAGCTCTTCGTCCTTAAAGACCGCCCGAAAAGTTTTGGTATCCCAGGTCTCGGTGATTATCTTTTCAATTGTCGCCAGTTTTGGAATATAAGGGTTTTCGATTCTCATCGTTCCTTTTTCGACGTTTGAAGCTGTAGTTTCGATATTTGGTGTTGTCATTTTGCTACCGCCGTCTTTTCAAGCTCTTCCAATACCTTCCGAATGTCAATGTTCACAGGGCAAGCGGCAATACATCGGCCGCATCCTACGCAGCCGAGCATGCAATACCGCTCTTGCGAGTACTTGAATTTGTGAAAAACACGCTGTCTAGTTCGTTCTTTCCTTGTCTCCCTGGGGTTATGACCGGATGCCATTAGCGTAAACTTTTCAAACTGGCATGTGTCCCAGCAGCGGTACCTGCTGCCTTTTTTCAATTTTGGATGCTCTTGTATGTCGAAGCAGTGGCATGTTGGGCATAAAAATGCGCATGCACCGCAGCTTAGGCATTTCTTCGCAAGCTCTATCCATACTGGGTGGTCCCAGTCGTATGAAAGGCATGCTGTTTCATGCTCTGCGCGCTTCGGCAGTCGCTCAAGTGCCTTTCGGCGTATTTCTTCATTTGCTGCCTTGTCATTTTCATCTGCTGGTCGAAAGTTTCCAAGTCCAATAAGCTCTTCTCCCTTGGGTGTTAGAGGTTCTGCATAGTACCTGTTGCCTAAATCAGTAAGATATACATCCATTGCAACGGGATTTGTAAGGAAATCACCGACCTCGGTGCAGAAACAGCTCCATGCTGGTTTATCGCAGAACAAGCCAACAAGGTAGGTTTTCTCACGCCGCATAAAGTATGCGGTGTCTATAGGTTCGACATTGGAGTATACTGCGTCAACATAGAGTAGCGCAGCTGCGTCGCAAGCCCTTGCACCAAAAATCACGCGGTGTCTTTCTTCATTTTCTGGAGGAATAACTTCCGCTGATAAATCTTCGAGCTTGTAGTCGAAGAGCGTCTCGGTTGGAGGCGTAAAGTGCTCACGGAGGGACTTCGCGGGTCCTACCATTCCCTCGATTGCCATTTCAGAGAGCCCCGACACCGGCCGGAACACCACTACGCCGTCTTCAGTTACCGGAGCAATGACTTCGTATTGCTTAACCAGTGCGTCAATCCATGCGGCAAGATCTTGTTTTAATATGACTTTAGCTTCCACAGCTTACTCCTCAAAAGTGCAGGCTTTGTAATTATTCCGAGCATGGGTCTGGGTCTTTTTTCAAATCGAACGTTCCAAGGGTCGGCGGTGCTTCAGGATTGGTTCCTGCTTCCTCGCCGAACATCTCGCGGACTTCTTTGCGCATCTTCTGATTGAGGCGCATAAGGGGTATCCCCATTGGGCAGACGCGTTCGCACTCGCCGCATGCAATGCATCGACCTGCGGTATGCATTGCTCGCGAGAAATGGAAGAACCAATTCGACTCGACATCTGTTGACCTCAGAACCCAAAGCTGGCAGGGTTTATCGGTAAAGCATTCTTTGCAATAGCAGCCCGGACAGACAGAACGGCAGGCATAGCACCTAATGCATCGGGCGAACTGCCTTGCCCAGTATGCGCGGCGTTCTTCGGGCAGCATTTTCTCTAACTCTTCTATGTCAGCGTACTTGCTTCGGATTGGATGTCTCTCAATCGGCTCGCCGAACTTTTCATCTGCTATTGGTGATTCGGCAAGCTCACAGGACAGGCATTTGCTGGCAAATGCTTTCTCTGATGGAATAATTGTTTCACCAGCGTTTGTTTTTATTGCGATGCCATTCTGGTGCCATTCGACCGACTTCACGTCTGCAAGGTCGATTTCCGCCAAAGCGTCTAAGTTTAGCACGCCTGGACATGACATCGCGAGAATAACTACGTCGTCTCGCTCAATCTGATTCTCTCGAATCAACTCGATAATTGACCGGGCATCGCAGGGCTTGACGACAATTGCGGCCTTGCCTTGCCTGCATGCATCTCTTAGGTATACGGTGAGATTATTCACGCATGTTGGATTCCATATGAGTTTATGAGCATCTTCGGGCTTTTCAATAAAAATCGGTGTGCTCTTGAACGGAGCACTTCCCTGCCCATAGCCGATGACTACTTTTACCTCACCGCTTTCCAGAAGCTCTTTTGCTTTTTGTCTCAATTGCTCTTCCATAATCACCAAAACCTATCTGGCTCCCACTCCCTTGAACGGTCCTGCTTTGCGTACCTGTTCGGTGAATTGCTCTACGACTTCGGCGAACTTTTGACCTTCTGCGGCCGAAATCCAGTCAAAGTGAAACCTCTCGGGTTCTATGCCCATGTATTCCAACATCTGCTTAAGCAGCATAATTCGTCGTCGGGCGAAATAGTTGCCTTTTGAGTAATGGCAGTCGCCTGGATGGCATCCCGAAACGAGGACGCCATCAAACCCACGTTCGAATGCTTTAATGATAAGCTGGGGGTTCACACGACCTGAGCAAGGAACGCGCACGACGCGGATGTTTGGCGGGTACTTTAGTCGGCTAGAACCTGCTAGGTCTGCCCCGGCGTATGTACACCAATTGCACAAGAAACCGATTATTCGCGGCTCCCATATTTCCTTTTCTTGTTGTGTTTCCTCAGCTTTGAGGTTGTTGGTTTTCACTTCTGTCGTCACTTAACTTGTCCCCCACGATTCATCCGAAATTTCAGCGCCACAGCCCAAATCCTGATTTACTCTTCTATATATGCTAGAGCGTCTACCTCTGCTAGTAACTGGTTGTCCTTGAATCCTCTCAGCTGGAGCGATGCCGACCGGCAAGCTGCCACACACGTCCCGCATCCGTGGCAAAGGCCTTCGTTTACAGAAGCGACGACCTTTAGCGGGTTGCCCTGTTTATCGTAGATTGTCTTGGGTTCGATGGCATTAAATGGGCAGACTTCCTTGCAAATTAGGCAGCCTACGCATGTGTCCTCGTTAACTTCGGCCACTGTTGGCTCTGACAGGAGGTAATCCTTTGAGAAAAGCCCTATTACTTTCGAGGCGGCTCCTGAGGCTTGTGCTACGGAGTCTGGGATGTCCTTAGGGTACTGGCATGCGCCCGCCAAGAATATACCGGATGTCAAGACTTCGACGGGGCGAAGCTTTGGATGTGCCTCGCTGAACCAGTTGTACTCGTCAGTTGAGATGCCAAGTTTTCGTGCAAGTTCTTTTGCATCTAACTGCGGCTCCATTGCCGCAGCAAGAACTACGAGGTCGGCTTCAATTTCAACTGGCTTGCCAAGCAGTGTGTCTGCCCCGCGGACGATTAGCTTTCCGTCGCCAGTTTCAAATATTCTTGAAACGCGGCCCCGAATATAGGTTGCTCCATATTTTTCGATTGCTCGACGAACAAACTCTTCGTATCCTTTGCCATTAGCGCGGATATCCATGTAGAAAACGTATGCTTGGGCGTTGGGATACTTTTCTTTCAGAAGGAGAGCATGCTTTGCGTTGTACATGCAACAGACTTTTGAGCAGTATGGGTAACCGTGCTCATCGTCGCGCGAACCAACGCAGGAAAGAAAAACTACTTTTTCTGGTGCTTTGTGGTCAGACGGCCTAACTAGCTTGCCTTCTGTCGGGCCTGATGCGTTAATCAACCGTTCAAATTGAAGGCTTGAAATGACATCCGGGTACTTCCCATAGCCGTAGTTTCCGTAGGCAGAGTGGTCCCATAGTTTGAAGCCGGTAGCAACTACGATTGCGCCAAATTTCTCGGTAATTATTTCATCTTGTTGGTCATAGGCGATGGCGCCGGAAGGGCAGAGCTTCTCGCATGCCCTGCACTTACCCTCGGTAAACCAGCGGCACTTCTCGCGGTCAATGACCGGTACATTCGGCACTGCCTGCGGGAATGGGACGTATATCGCTCGTCTCTGTCCGAGCCCTTCGTCGAACTCAGAGGGAAGCTTAACTGGACACTTTTCGTAGCAGATGCCGCATCCAGTGCATTTTGTCATGTCTACGCTTCGTGCTCTTTTTCGGATTTTAACTTCAAAATTGCCGACAAAGCCTGAGACCTCTTCGATTTCCGAGTAAGTAAGGATTCTGATATTTGGATGGGATGCACAGTCAACCATTTTGGGCGTCAGTATGCAAGCGGCGCAGTCGAGCGTAGGGAACGTCTTGTCGTACTGCGCCATACGACCGCCTATGCTCGGCGTCCGCTCAACGAGCGTAACCTTGTGCCCGGCATCAGCAATGTCAAGCGCCGCTTGAATGCCTGCTACTCCTCCACCGATAACGAGGGCGTGCTTTGTGATTGGAATTTTTTGCTCGAAGAGCGGTTCGTTTCTCGCCGCCTTCGCTACAGCCATGGCTGTAAGGTCAATCGCTTTTTTAGTAGCGGCCTCCTTGTCGTCGTGCACCCATGAGCATTGCTCGCGGATGTTCGCCATTTCTAGCATATATGGGTTTAACCCTGCCTCGCTTATACACCGCTGAAATGTTGGCTCGTGAAGCCGTGGCGAACATGATGCGACAACAACTTTATCAAGCCTGTGCTCCTTGATTGCTTCTTTGATTAGGTTTTGGCCTGGTTCTGAGCACATATATTTGTAATGTGTGGCGTAGACAACCGAGTGCATCTTCGACGCTGCTTCGGCTACCTTCTCCACATCTACTGTCTTAGCTATGTTTGATCCACACCAGCAGACGAAAACTCCTACTCGTGCCATTTTAACCTCTCACACCGGTGGTCAGAACTTGCTCGGGGCTAACCATTAACTTGTCTAAGCCGAGCGATGCACCAGGAAGCCCGAATGCTATCCCCATTAACTGCGTGAAGTAGAACGCAGGAAGCCCGTATTTCTCGCCATATGCTTTCTCCACGTCAGACTGCCGAAGGTCTAGGTTCGACTGGCAGAGAGGGCATGCTGTCGCCAGACAATTTGCCCCTGCGCGCTTTGCCATTGAGAGGATATCATGCGTTAGCTTCAAGACAACCTCAGTCTTTGAGATCGAAAGGCCTGCGCCACAACACTCTGTCTTATAGGGCCAATTTACCACTTCAGCTCCCAGGGCAGTAATTAGATTGTCGAGCGACTGTGGGTCTTCTGGGTCATCAAATTCCGTCGTTTCTGGCGGCCTAACTAAAAGACAACCATAGTATGGTGCAACCTTTAGATTCTCCAACGGACGCTTTACGTGTTCGCGGATGGTTTCGGTGCCGATTTCGTTAATGACAGCCAAAAGTGGAAGGACTTTTATTTTGCCCGAGTATGGCATCCCGATTAAGTCGCTCATTCGTGCTAGGAGCTCTGGATTTTCGTTGACTGCGACGTTTGAGGATTTCATTCGGTTGAAACATGCTGCACATGGTGCAATTACATCGAGGCCCATTGTCTCGGCGATTGCTAAGTTGCGAAGGGGTAGTGCAATGCTTAAATCGCGGTTTAGGGCATGTGCCGAAGTTGCACCACAACAGTTCCAATCTGGTATTTCTACTAACTCTATTCCGAGCTGCTTGCATACAGCTAGGGTCGAGAGATTATAATCTCTTGCAGTCGAATGCAGCGAACAGCCCGGGTAATACGCATATCTCATCTTTATAATACTCCTGCTGCTATAAAAGTATTAAGCAGTCGAAAATAAGCTTATTTTCCAAAAGTTTTGTTGAATATCTTCTTTATATCACTTCGTCCTTTCAGGAACTCTGGGATAAGTGCCAATTTTCCTTTTAGGAACATCCGTGCGCCAAGAAGTAAGTCCGAAAACAGTTTTCCGCTCCTTAACTTGTATTCAGCGAGCATAGTAATCTCGTGCACCCTGCCCATGCGCTCTACGGAGTCCAGGAAGGTTTTGTGGAATGTGCTGATAGATGGCTCGCTGGGTTTGATTTTCCTTGCAACTGCTGTCTCGCGCAGAGCGTCCATTACTTTTGCAAGCTCAATCCCGCGCGGACAGCGCGTTGTGCAAGTCTCACAACCAACGCAAAGCCATATCATCCTAGACCTGAGGACAGGTTCTTCTAGCCCAACCTGAACCATTCGAGTAACTTGATTCGGCATAATATCAGCAGTGAAGGCTACCGGGCATCCGGCAGTGCATTCTCCACACTGGTAGCACGAAATCACCGGCTGGCCGCTCAGCGCGGTTATCTCGTCGCAGAATTTCTTCTCGCCTGTGAGACGTATTCTATCCTCGGCAATAGCTTGCAATTCTAACCTCCGAAAAACTTGGGGAGCTCAGGATTTATTGGAGCCTAAACCCCTATCCAAATTGCCGTTCCAAAGCCAATCATGTGCTTCAGCTTTTGGAATTACTCTGCAGGAAAACACCAACTCTGTGTAGTAAAAGCTACACCTTTAGGACACGATGGGGGCTATAGATACAGGGTTAAAACATTTTTTGTTCGCCTGGCAACCAACTTATTTAGCGCCCCCGGTGTCTATTTTGCAAGGTAGTTGGTGCCCAACAGATTCGACATACTTAATCTTTATAACCTGTTTTGATTGAACGATACATTATAACGTTTTCACGGATGTATTTGCAAGCAACAGGCGTTGCTGACTTTTTATCCGCCGCCAATCTAATTTTAGTGAGTTAACCTTAAAAGAATCGTAAGCCTAAATAAAAAGTTATTTAAGTTCGAGTGAGTTTTAGTGCAGAGGCTTGGGCAATTTTGCCATTATGAGAAGCGACAATGGAGTTTGGGGAGAGAGGCATGAGGATGATTTACCTAGGCTGAGAGGGGGTGTTTGGGGATTATTCTTTTGAGACCACGGCTCGTCTTCCGAATACATTGCTTATTATTGGAAATATATTTCCAACATTGCTTGTGTTAAGACTCGCTTCCTCAGTTGCAATGCCAAAAATGTGTGATTTTTTGCCTTTGGTTATGGGCGAAGTTATTGTTATTTGGGAAGCTCCCTTTTAGTCTTTGCTCGGTAGGCAGCTATGGCTTCATCATACACCTGTCGCACTGGAACTGAATGTGCCTCCGCAGCTTTTCGGCAGTCTTCGTATTCGGGTGAGGCTACAATCTCGGTGTCGTCAATCATGCCGACCTTAATGCGAATGTCGCCGAATCGTGTTGTTGCTGTCTCCCACTTCCTATTGAGGCATCGTCGCTTGGCATCCGAAATTCGAATGCCAAATGTTGTTGTCTCTGCTAGCATAACTTGTGCCACAATGTCTTTCCTATCGGTCGGGCAAATTGCGCTGAGTAAGGTTCCGGGGCGGCTTTTTTTCATGATGATTGGCGTTAGAAATACATCGAGCGCTCCTGCTTGGAACAGCCTTTCAAAAATAAGCTCATAAAACTCGGGGTTCATATCGTCAATATTTGTTTCTATAATCGAGACATAGTCTGTAGGAGAAAGCGCTTCTTGCGAAGTATTGCCTATTAGCACACGCAACACATTTGGGAATTGGAACTCAGCTTTGCCCGCCCCATACCCTATGGATTGAATGCTCATAGAAGGCATGCCGCCAAATTCGGACGCAAACGTGGAGATTAAAGCGGCTCCTGTGGGTGTAACTAGCTCTCCCTCGATGCCGGCATCATATATTGGTATGTTTTTTACTAGCTCGACAGTTGCGGGAGCGGGCAGTGGTATTCTGCCATGTGCAACTTCGACAAAGCCGCGACCCATCGGAAGCGGAGATGCGATGACTTTCTCGATGCCAAGGAGCTCGATTAGAATACAAGCGCTGACTATGTCTACTATTGCGTCGATTGCTCCGACTTCGTGGAAATGCACTTCCTCAGGACTCGTGCCGTGAACTAATGCCTCAGCTTCAGCCAACCGCCTAAAAATAGCCAAAGCTTTCTCTTTGACTGATTCTGAGAGGCCGCTTGATATTATGATGTCGGAAATGTCTTTTAGCCTGCGGTGGTGATGGTCTTCGGATGTCAATACTTCGACGTTTGTTGCCCGAATGCCTTTTTTATTTATTTTTGAAATTTTGAGTTCAAACTCAATTTCGGGGAGCTTAGCAAGCTCCTGTCGGAACTCTGCCTCATTGGCACCGCAGTCGAGCAAGGCTCCAAGCGTCATGTCGCCGCTAATTCCGGCAAAACAGTCAAAATAGGCAATTCGCATGAGGCTTCTCCGTTTTGTTTGGTTATTTATTCACTAAATGTGCGAAGTAGCCTGCGCCAAACCCGTTGTCGATGTTTACGACAGCTACGCCTTCTGCACATGTATTGAGCATCGAAAGAAGTGCCGCCAATCCAGCAAAGCTTGCGCCATATCCAATGCTTGTTGGTACAGCTATAACTGGCTTGCTAACCAATCCTCCAACGACGCTTGCGAGTGCTCCTTCCATTCCCGCGACAACAATAATGACATTGGCATTGTCGAGTTTTTCCTTTTGGTTTAGAAGTCTATGCAAGCCAGCGACACCGATGTCATAGATGCGCTCGACCCTGCTTCCCATTGCTTCGGCGGTAACCGCTGCCTCTTCGGCAACTGGGATATCTGCTGTTCCGGCGGAAACCACCAAAATATATTTTTCGCCATTGACGGCTTGGGGTTTGTCTTCTTTACTCCTTACTATTATCATTCGCGCGGCTTCGTGATAAATAGCGTGAGGAATCTCGCGCTTTACGGCTTCATATGCAGCTTTATCTGCCCGAGTTGCCAACACAGTTGGGTTTATCGCAGCTAGACGTTTAATAATTTCAACAATCTGTTGGGGGGTCTTCCCTTGGCAAAATACTACCTCTGGGAAGCCGGTACGGATGCTACGATGGTGATCTATTTTGCAGTAGCCGAGGTCCTCGTATGGCAGGTTACGCAGTTTGGATACTGCTTCGTCAACCGTTATTTCGCCTGATTGCAAAGCGTTCAGTATTTCTCGCAGGGAATTGATGTCCATTTTTGAGTTAGTGGAAGCTTGGAATCATAAAACCTTATTAGTCACCACTAGTTATTAATTAGTTTTGGCTTTTGTATTCAAGGCTTCATTCATGCTTCCAGTGCGGTAGCCTTCAAGGTCAACGGCTACGTATAGGTATCCAACCTTTTTGAGTTCCTCGACCACCTTAGGCCGAATTTTGGAATCCAGCAACTTTGGTAGCTCTTCCATCTCAACCTCAATTCGGGCGATGGTATCATGATGCCTAACTCTAACCTGTCGGAAGCCTAGACCTTTGAGTGCTGTTTCTGCTTTGTCGACCTTCTGTAGGGCTTCTGCAGTGATTTGTACTCCATAGGGGATTCTTGAGGCTAGGCAAGCGAGAGATGGCTTATCCCATGTCGGCAAGCCAAGCTCGCGAGAAATCTCGCGAATATCCGCCTTTGTAAGGCCTGCTTCCTGAAGTGGTGCGCGTATACCCATCTCAGAGGCAGCTTTTGCCCCAGGACGGTAATCTTTTAGGTCGTCAACGTTTGCACCATGGGCTACCCATTTGAGACCGGCCCCTGCCGCGACTTGTTTGAGCTTAGCGAATACTTCTCTTTTGCAATGGTAACACCTTTCAGGGGTATTTATTGCGAAAGATGGGTTATCGAGCTCATGGGTGCGAATCTTAATCACGCGGGCGCCAAGTTCAGTTGCTGTTTTCTCCGCTTGCTCTATCTCGTCGGCTGGGTATGTCTCGGAAGTCGCTATCACAGCAAGTACCCGATCTCCGAGCACATCGAGGCTAGCCTTTAGGAGTAGCGTGCTATCCACCCCGCCAGAATAGGCTACCAGGATGCTATCCATTTTTCCAATAATATCTTTGAGTTTGTCGTATTTGGTGTCCATGTCGAAAAACATTATTTAAAAATGAATGAAGCCAGCTCGGAAGTAGTATAATTATCATTGTAGAAAAAGTCAAACTCAGTAATGCATCTACAGGCACGCGTCATGCGAAGGAATAACTCCATAGCGTATTTAATGTTTT
This sequence comes from Armatimonadota bacterium, assembly GCA_029907255.1. Classification (NCBI taxonomy): domain Bacteria; kingdom Bacillati; phylum Armatimonadota; species Armatimonadota bacterium. The sequence goes on along the minus strand of JARYMF010000004.1, from coordinate 105,993 downwards.
ATATGGAGGCTTGCTAGTATTTGTGATGAGCCTTGATTGAAAGGGGGGCAGTGGTATGCCTGCTGAGGATGTGCAAATGACTCGGCTGGTACAGCGAGAAATCGGGCGCCGATATATAGATTCCAGGCAGCTGGATGTTAGAGTGATTCATGGCGTAGTCTATATTCGTGGTACCGTTAGGAAAATACGCGGTCATGATGTAAGTTTGGAAGCCGAGATGGAAATTATCCGCAGGATTCTTCGCTCCAAGCCTGGCATTAGAGATGTAATCATGGATGTAACTTACAGGTAGCCGAGTTTTCAGACAAAAACAGCCTTTGAGAGTAATAAAGGCTGTTTTAGTCGTGCATGTTGTTTAGATACATGGCGAGTAATTTCTAGGGGTTCGGAGTCACGAAAATCGTTTTTTCTCGTTGATAGATGGCCATCCCTGACGGTGCATTTTTGGGTTTTCGAACGTATTTCCTAAGCGTGTAATCAACTGGTACTAGCGACGAGTGTTTGGAGTCACTATGCTGAGCCGCGATTTCGGCAGCGGCGTGCAAGACTGCCGCTGGAACTGCTTCAGGATGCCCTTTTGTTCGTATGATGACATGGGCGCTTGGTGCGGCTTTGACGTGAACCCAGTAATCATTTGGAGACGCTAGCCTTGTAAGTAAATAGTCATTCGCTTCGCTATTTTGGCCGTATAGTATTTCCCAGCCGTTTGAGACAACCTTTCCAATCTTGTAGCCCTCGAACTCTGGCTTTCGCTTTTCGGCCGGTGCCTGCTCTTGCTTGCTCAGATGTATTCCGCTAGTCTCAAGAGTTTCATGCAGTTGCTGGATTTGTTCTATTGATGTAATCAAATTTGCAGAGTCGAGGACTTTTCTTAGCAGTTTAATTTCGGCGCTTATTTCGGCAAAGCGGTCCTTCATCGCCTCTACGCCCGTGAGCATTTTTCGATATTTTTTGAAATAAGCTTCCGCATTCTCGATAGCGCTAAGGGTTGGGTCAAGCTCTACCCTAATCACTGAGCCACAAGGGTCATAATAATCCACCAACTCAACGGATTCTGCTCCATCAGGAATGGTGGCTGCTTGGGCAAGTATTAAGTCGCCGATTTGTTTGAAGCGCTCTGGCGCTTTGAATTCAGCCAAGTTTTCCTGAATTGAAGCAATTGCATGTTCCCTAGATTCTATTTCTTTTTGCACAAGGCTTATGAAGTTTTCCTTCGCTCGTTCAAGGGCTATTCGCGGCAAAGCGCTGGTGTAGTAAATGTCTGCAACTCCGCTTACCGTCGGTCGCTGATGTTGATTAGCTTCTGGGTGTTGGACGCTTGGAAATGGATAAAAACCAATCGTATGCCCGGCGTTGTCAGTGATTATCACAGGAGAAAAATCGGCCCGCTTTACCTGGTCGAAAAATTCGGTGAATACGTCTGGAAGGCGATTTACGTTGTCATGGCTTCTGGCAGTGAGCTCACGTGCGGCAAAGGGACTTATCCCAGTAAAAGTTTTCGAAAGCCAGGAGGCAATTTCTGTTTGGTCAGCTATGCTTGATGGGAAGGTATCGTTGAGCAGCTTGGCGAATTCATCTTTCGTGACGGACAGGGGATTGGCCTTGTTTTGGGGTGGAGGAGGCACGTATTGCCTGCCGGGGAGTACCTCGCGATAGCGATTCTTTTGGCGCCCAATGGGCTTGATTACGCCAAGTATACGATAAGAATCGTTTATTAGGACAATGTTGCTATGTTTGCCCATAATTTCAACAACCATTGTTAGCCGTTCGCCGTCATAAGCTGTGAATTTAAGGCGGAGTATGCGGTCGAAATCCGCCTGTTCCGCTCCAATAAACCGTGCGCCTTCGAGGCGTTTGCGAAGAAGCATGCAGAAATTCGGAGGTGTCTTAGGGTTTGGGCGTCTAACTGAAGTTAAGTGGATGCGCGGATGCTCGGCGTTGGCAGAAATTAGCAGGCTATAGTTGGCTCCGCTGCTCCTGATGACAATAACAATGTCAAGCGGTTCCGGCTGTCGAATCTCGGATATACGGCCGTTAGCTAGAAATTTATTTAATTCCGCCGCGACAGCGGCTAAAATTACGCTATCGAAATTCACTTCAAATAAATTATATCATAATTTAGAGGGGGTGAATATGTTTCCTTACGGAGCACAATATTATCGAACTCCCAACCCGCCAGAGAGCGAGTGGGAAAAAGACTTTCGCGTAATGGCTGAGCACGGTTTCACGATTGCGAAGATATGGGCGATGTGGAACTGGATGCACACGTCTGATGACACCTTCGATTTCTCCCATTTCGACCGTCTTTTTGAGCTGGCTGAAAAGTATAAAATTAAGCTTATCATCAATACTATTTTAGAAAATGCGCCATATTGGCTAATTGAGCGTCATAGAGATGCCCTCTACGTTGCTTCAGATGGCCAAGTATTTGAGCCTATTGCGCGGTCAAATACTCCAGGAGGCGGTTGGCCAGGTCTCTGCTTTGATAACGAGCCAGTGCGTGAGATGGCGGAAAAATTCCTCGTGGAAGTGGCTAAGCGGTACTTGGACCACCCAAATCTTTGGGGATATGACGTTTGGAACGAGGTATTTTTCGAACCTCTAAACCACCCTGGTTTTGAGGGAAGATTCTTTTGTTATTGCAACGGCACAAAGGCACGGTTTATTGAATGGCTCGAGGCACGCTATGGCACGATTGAGGAGCTGAATAAGGCTTGGTACCGTCGTTACTCGGATTGGAGCCAAGTTTACCCACCTAGGTATTGGGGTTCATATCCCGATTGGCTTGACTGGCTTAAGTTCCGGTTGGAAAACCAACGAAACCTTATGCGCTGGCGCATTAAGGTATTTCGCTCGGTTGACCAAAAACACCCACTGACTAGCCATGGGATTGCCTATACTTTGCAGGGCATGCCTACTCATTTAACAAACGATTTCGACATTGCGGCAGAGGTTGACCAGTGGGGGCTTTCTGCATTTCCTATGTGGGCAAATCTGCACTCGAGTGATTTTTTCCGAATGCTTGATTTGGTGCGTTCTGCCTCAGCAGCAAATGGGAAGCAATTCTGGCAGAACGAACTTCAGGGCGGGCAGAGCGGAAATGGTCTTGCAAGGAGCCGAACCCCTCGGGCTGAAGACACAACAATCTGGAACTGGACAGCTTTCATGTGTGGGGCAAAAGGACTAATGTATTGGCAGTGGCGGCCCGAGCTTCTTGGCCCTGAGTCGCCAGGTTTTGGCTTGTGCAGATTAGATGGAACGCCCAGCGACCGAACAGAAGCTGCGGCGTGGTTTGCAAGTTTCATGAACTCAGATGCTCGGCTTGCGGAAGCCAAGCCAATTAAGGGTGAAGCAGCCATTCTCGTTTTGCCAGAATCGCAACTATTTTGCTTTGTTGCAGATGGCAAAACAGACCACTATGCGCATTCAGTCTTTGGAATTTATCGGGCGCTTTGGAACGTAAACCTTCAAGTTGACTTTTGCACAATCGAGCATATAGGTGAATATCCGCTAGTCTTCTTGCCGTTTCCACTGATGATTGAAAAAGCTCATGCAGAGGCGCTGAAGAAATATGTTGCCGAAGGTGGAGTTTTAGTCTCGGATGCAGCTCCAGGCCACTTTACCGATCATGGTTACACCAGCATGCGCATTCCTGGGATGGGCTTAGATGAAGTCTTTGGCGCGGTAGAAGATGAAATGGAGTATGTTCCGACTCTAATGCAGGGCGGAGCGGCTCCGCCATCCATTGTTTGGGACAGCATGAGGATCAACTGTTCGGTATATCAGGAGAAGCTCATTCCGACAACCGGAGAGGTTGTTGCCCGATACGAAGATGGAACAGCAGCGGTTGTAGACAACTTGTTTGGCAAAGGAAAGGCTAGGTTAATTGGCACATTCCCTGGGGCTACTTATTACCGTACTCTTGACCATGAGCCTGAATTACTTATCCGTGATGCCCTTCGGTATGCGGGAGTAAAACCTTTAATTCAGCCTCTCGATACATTTGTCAAAGCTCGAATCCAGCGGGGTCCTTCGGGCGATTTCCTTTGGGTACTCAACACTAACTACCAAACCATTAACACCGAGATAACGCTCCTTCCGAGCCTTGGCGACTACTCGCATGCTGAGGACCTTGTTACTGGCGAAGTACTTCCCATCCGCCGTGGCGTGCTTCATATTAGGCTTGACGCTCTCAAGGGCACTGTATTACGATTGGAGTAGGTGTGATTTATTTGACACTTGGTGTTCTCCATGTTAGAATCTCTTACCAACTCAACATTCGGTAACGCCATTGGACCTCGAAGCTAGACTTAGAAAATTCATGACCCGGAAAGGAATGCTAATTGTACTTTCCGGCCCTTCAGGCGTAGGCAAGGACACCCTTCTTGAGCGACTTGAGCAAGTGTGTCCACACATCCAGCGGTGTGTCACATACACTACTCGTGAGCCCAGGCAGGGCGAACGCCGAGGTTTGGATTATAATTTCGTTTCGGAGGAAGAGTTCCGCTCAATGATTGCTAGAGGAGAATTCCTCGAGTTCGCCCGTGTTCACGGTCATTTGTATGGCACGCCACTCAAAGAGGTATTGGCAATTCGAGAAAAAGGCATTGATGTTGTCCTTAAAATTGACGTTCAAGGCGGCCTTACAGTTAAGCAAAAGGTTCCAGAAGCCATAATGATTTTTGTAGCTCCTCCGTCGCTAGAGGAACTTGAAAGGCGTCTACGTGCTAGATATACTGATAAAGAATCGGACATCAAGCGACGGTGCAAGGATGCGCGTAAGGAATTAGAGTACATACCTCAATACGATTATTTGGTTGTAAACGATCAAATTGAATCTGCAGTTGATAATCTTCGCGCCATAATATTGGCTGAGCGCGCAAGGATACGCGATGACAGCTGAAGCTTTAAAAGAAAAAACCGTAATCCTTGGGGTGACAGGCAGCATAGCGGCCTTCAAGGCTGCGGAGATATGCAGTTTACTAATCCGCAAGGGTGCAACTGTGCATGTTGTAATGACAGAGCATGCCACAAAGTTCGTCGGACCGGTAACCTTCCGCGCGCTTACAGGAAATCAAGTTATCACTGGGCTTTGGGATGAGCCGCGAGAGTATGAAATCGCTCATGTCTCGCTTCCAGACAAGGCTGATGTTTTCCTCATTGCCCCTGCTACAGCAAACTTTATTGGAAAGGTTGCGGCTGGCATAGCGGATGATATGCTCACAACGATGGTAATGGCTACCAAGGCTCCTGTGATCATTGCACCTGCGATGAACTATAAGATGTGGGAGAATCCCGTCCTTCAAGCGAATGTCGAAAGACTAAAATCGCTGGGATACCGCTTCGTTGGACCAGAAACCGGGCGCCTAGCGTGCGGCGTCGAGGCTGTGGGTCGCCTGGCGTCGTCAGAAGCAATTGTACAAGCAGTCGTTGAATGCGTTAGCGGTCCCCGCGATTTGGAAGGCGTAAGAATACTAGTGACTGCAGGGCCTACCGAGGAGCCCCTTGATCCGGTGCGATTTATCAGCAATCGGTCGTCTGGCAAGATGGGGTATGCCATTGCTCAAGTAGCAGCCAATCGTGGAGCTAAAGTTACCCTAGTCTCTGGACCAACAACACTTCCGCAACCAGCGGGGGTAGAGTTGGTTCGCGTTCGAACAGCGGCTGAAATGCTGGAAGCAGTTTTAGGTCGACTATCCGATACGGACGTAATTATAGGAGCAGCGGCGGTTGCGGACTATACACCAAAGTCGCCGGCGCCTGAGAAAATCAAGAAGGCAGACGAGGCTTTGGTGCTTGAACTTGAGCCCACCAAAGATATAATGTTCGAGGTAGGCAGGCGCAAGAATAATCGTATCCTCATTGGTTTTGCGGCGGAGACAGAAAATACGTTGGAGAACGCGCGGCAAAAGCTAGCCAAAAAAAACCTCGACCTAATAGTAGCCAATGATGTGTCAAAGCCGGAGATTGGCTTCGGCTCGGATTTCAACGAGGTTACACTTATTGAAAAAGATGGCACGACGCATGACCTGCCGAGGATGTTGAAATCGGAGATTGCAGCTCGTATTCTCGACTGGGTCAAAGAGCATTTGAACGGAGGGCACAGTTGAAAAAAGGCAGATATACTTTCACATCAGAATCGGTTGCCGAAGGGCATCCTGATAAGTTAGCAGACCAGATATCAGATTCTATCCTCGACGCAATTCTTGAGGGTGATGAGAATGGTAGGGTAGCCTGCGAGACTCTCGTTACCACGGGTCTATGCATAGTTGCCGGAGAGATTACTACCTCGACCTATGTAGAGATTCCCGCAATTGTTCGACATACAATCGAGGAGGTTGGCTATACGCGGGCGAAATACGGCTTTGACTACGAAAATGTTGGTGTCCTTACGGCAATACAAGAGCAGTCTTGCGATATTGCAAAAGGCGTAGATATTGGCGGTGCGGGCGACCAAGGAATGATGTTTGGCTTTGCTTGCACGGAGACACCAGAGCTTATGCCAATGCCGATAATGCTAGCTCACAAACTTGTTCGCCAACTAGCAACTGTCAGAAGGAATGGTGTGCTAGATTATCTGCGACCGGATGGCAAAAGCCAGGTTACCGTAGAGTACGAAGGCTACAATCCTATTAGAATTGACAAGGTTTTAATCGCAGCTCAGCATAAAGAAAACATACCTCAAGCCACAATCTTTACCGATATTGTTGAGCAAGTCATAAAACCAGTGCTCCCGCCTGAAATGCTCGATAAAAATACAAAGTATTTGGTTAACCCCACAGGAAGCTTTTCCATAGGTGGGCCGAGGGCGGATACCGGCCTGACAGGACGCAAGATCATCGTAGATACTTATGGGGGTATGGCAAGGCATGGCGGCGGTTGTTTCAGTGGAAAGGACCCGACAAAAGTTGATCGCTCTGCAGCTTATATGATGCGTTATATTGCAAAAAACATTGTTGCTGCGGGTTTGGCAGATCGGTGCGAGCTCCAGGTAGCCTATGCCATCGGCGAAAAGGAGCCACTTTCAGTTTTAGTTGAGACTTTTGGCACCGGCAAAATCCCCGATTCCGAGATTTGCAAGCTGGTAACAAAAAATTTCGACCTTACACCTGGCGGGATTATTAAGAAGCTGAACCTACGCCGTCCCATTTATAGACAGACAGCGGTTTATGGCCATTTTGGCAGGACCGATTTGGGAGTGCCTTGGGAGGAAACCGATATGGCCGAAACCCTGCGCAAAGAAGCGGGATTATAGGTGTATGCAAACGTCATAGTAGATTCTCCTGGTTTAAGAAAGGCTTTTACGTACGGCGTTCCTCCCGAGCTGGGGAACGCCGTACGTGCAGGAGTTTGTGTTGCTATTCCGTTCGCAGGACGAGAGCATATTGGATATGTTCTTTCTCTTACAGAAAATGCCCCGACTGATATCACGGAGGTTAAGGATATCCTTTCTGTTATTCCAAATGCCTGTTCGCTGACCCCTTCGCTTCTTAATATTATTTCGTGGATGGCTGACTACTATATCGCTCCTCTCCAGCAAGCCATGCGCGCCGTTGTTCCGGAGGCAATGAGTGGGGCAATAACAACAACTATTAGACTTATTGATGCTTCAAAAGCTTCGTCTTTATCCCAAAAACAACTTAAGATAGTTGCGATGCTCGAATCAATGGGCGGTGAGGCGGAATATGAGATTCTAAAGGCAAAAGTGCGGCTCGACGGTTTTGCTACCTCGCTAAGGCAGTTGAGGGACCGAGGCGCCGTTGAAATTCTTCGGACTCTCGACCTCCCAAAAGCCAAGCCCCGAATAGTGCGCGGTGTCAGGTCGGCTGGAGAGGCTAAGCCGGATATCCTTCAGCGTGCTCCAAAGCAGGCTGAGATTCTCCGAGAACTTGCTGAGGCGGGCGGCATTGTGCGCCAAGCTGAGTTGCTAAACCGAGTTCAAAGTACAACATCGCCAATCAATTCGCTTGTCAAGAAGGGGCTAGTTGAGAAAGTTGACATTTGCATACGGCGGAAGCCTTTTGAAACTGTCCGTGGGTCTCGAAAGCCAGATTTAACATTAACACCTGACCAGCAGGCCGCGCTAGAAGTAATTGTTTCGGGGCTAGAGTCAAATAGCCCGCAGACAACGTTACTTTATGGCGTCACTGCCAGTGGAAAAACTGAGATATACCTCCAAAGCATTCAAAAAGCACTTGGACAGGGCAAGACGGCAATTGTCCTCATGCCTGAAATTGCCCTTACAGCCCATCTTCTAGAAGTATACAGGGCAAGGTTTGGCGAAGAGGTTGCCATTCTTCATAGCCATTTATCGGTTGGAGAGCGCTATGATGAATGGCGAAGAATTGAAAGTGGAGAGGCCAAAGTTGTACTTGGCGCACGTTCGGCAATTTTTGCGCCCGTAAGTAATTTGGGTTTAATAGTTGTTGACGAAGAACACGAACCATCATACAAGCAAGAGCGTGAGCCCAGATATAATGCTCGAACAATTGCAGAAGAATTGGCAAGAGAAGCATCGGCGTCAGTGGTGCTTGGAAGTGCGACGCCTGCAGTTGAGACATTTTACCGCGCAAAGTCTGGCGAGATTGGCCTTGCGGTTTTAGCAAACCGTGTTGACGATCGGCCACTTCCGAAAGTGGAGATTGTTGACCAACGCGTTGAATTCGCACATGGACGGCTGCAGATATTTAGTAATCGACTTCGGGAGGCAATTGAAAGTCGCCTAGGGAAGCGCGAGCAAATAATACTTTTCGTTAATCGGCGGGGTTACGCATCGTTTATTCTTTGCAGGTCATGTGGATATACTCCCACTTGCCCAAATTGTGCTGTTTCGTTTACTTACCATATCGGCCCACGGATTCTCCGTTGCCATCATTGCAACGCTTGCCAGCCTGCGCCTACGCTGTGCCCAAATTGTGGCGGGCCCCATATTCGGCAGTTTGGGATAGGCACAGAGCGAGTTGAGGAAGAAGCCAGGCGTATTTTCACCAATGCATCGGTAATAAGGATGGATAGGGACACAACAAGCTCTAAGGGTGCACATTTCCGTCTTCTGGATGCGTTTAGTAAGGGCGAAGCCGATATCCTGGTAGGCACGCAAATGGTGGCGAAAGGACTTGATTTTCCAAACGTTACGCTGGTTGGAGTGGTAAGCGCAGATACGGCTCTTCATCTTCCGGATTTTCGCTCTGCTGAGCGTACATTCCAGCTTTTAACTCAAGTGAGCGGGCGGGCAGGCAGGGGGGAAGTCCCTGGCGAGGTAATAATTCAGTCATTCTCTCCAGAGCACTATGCGATTAAAGCTGCGTCGGCTCAAGATTATATAAGCTTTTACGAACAGGAGATTGAAAATAGGCGCGAATTAAGCTACCCGCCTTTCTCGAGGCTAATAAATGTTATTTCTACAGACCCTATCGAAGAAGCCGCGGAAAACCGCATCAGACGATTTATGGATGAGATTGCCCCCGAACTTCCAGCCGGCATGGTAGATGTTCTGGGTCCTGCGCCGGCCCCTCTTGCCAAATTAAAAGGTCAATATCGCTGGCACATGGTTATCCGATACCATGGCGAAGTTGCCATGCAGGAGATAATCAACAACGTATACAATAGGCTTCCTGATATGGTTGCAAACAACATCATTCTCGACGTTGATCCAATTACAATGTTATAATAAAGCTTTGAATTGGGAAAAGCCGTGTTGGAGTATGATGGCATTAAAGCGCTTTAATTAAGAGGTAAAGAAATGGCGGCGCGCGATGTGGTTACCTATCCGGATCCTGTTCTCAGACAACAGGCTAAAGCCGTAACCAAAGTAGATACGAATACGAAAAAGCTGATACACGATATGATTGATACCATGCATGAGGCAAATGGTGTGGGATTTGCTGCAAATCAGATTGGGGTCCTGCAGAAAGTTATTGTGTTTGATGACGGAACAGGGCCAAAGGTTCTTATCAATCCAAAAATCGTGCATGCCAGCGGTGAGCAAGTTGGCATTGAAGGATGCCTCAGTGTGCCAGGCCTGCAAGGTGAGGTTCGCCGCGCAAATGAAATTGAGGTTAAGGGTTTAGATGAAAGAGGAAAGCCTGTGAAGATTAAAGCCGAGGGATTAACTGCGCGCATTATCCAGCATGAGCTAGACCATCTAAATGGAGTGCTGTTTATTGATAGAGCTGAGCCAAATTCGCTGCACTATGTCACAGCCACAGAGGAAGAGGAAGCGATAGAGGCATAAAAAAGATGCGCATCCTTTTCATGGGCACATCAAAATTTGCAGTGCCGACACTCCAAGCCCTTCTCAACTCCCAGCATGAGGTTATCGGAGTCGTTACTCAGCCAGACCGACCCAAGGGACGCGGTAGGGAAGTTAGTATGTCTCCGGTAAAAGAAGTAGCGTTGGAAGCTGGTGTGCCTATCTACCAGCCTGAGAAAGTTAGGGATGAGAACTTTATCAAACTTGTCGAGGAACTATCTCCCGACGTCATAGTTGTCGCCGCATTTGGCCAGATACTACCGCAAAAGCTTCTCGACATACCAAAATACGGCAGCATAAATGTTCATGCTTCGCTTTTGCCGAAATATAGGGGAGCTGCACCGGTGCACCACGCATTGTTTGAAGGGGAGACAAAAACTGGGGTCACAACTATGTTAATGGATGCGGGCTTGGATACTGGGCCGATTCTTCTTCAGCAGGAAGTTGAGATACTTCCCGAGGACAATGAAGGTACGCTTGAAGAGCGGCTTGCTAATATTGGCGCAGAGCTTTTAATTAAGACTCTTGATGGACTTGAACAGGGTAAAATTCAACCGAAGCCGCAGGATCATTCGTTGGCTACCCATGCTCCCTCAGTCAAAAAAGAGGATTGTGAAATTCGATGGGCTCAGCCAGCGGATAAAATTGTAAATAGGATAAGAGGGTGCACACCACGTCCCGGAGCATATACTTATTTTGAGGGCTCACCGCTTAAAATTTGGTTATGCCGCCGCGTAGATAGGGATGTGGAGGCTAGCCCGGGTGAGATCATAGAAGTTTCAAAGGAGGGAATTGTGGTTGGAACGGGAGATGGCGCAATTCTTTTAGTGGAGGTGCAGCCGGAGAATCGCAGACGAATGACAGCTACGGAATTTGCACGAGGAAGACATATAACCGCAGGCATGCGATTCGATAGTTGTCGATCTTGATTAGTCTGCCGAAAGATGCTATACTTAATATAAGCCCTGGTAGAATGAGCCCCATCTCCGGCTGTAAAATCCCGACTATAAAGAGTCTGAACAAATACAAACCGCATTTATAATTTTATTATTTCCTTTCGCGTGCTAAGAGCACGAGGTTTGGAGATGGGCGAGGCTAAAGAACATCTACAACGGGGCATAGAGTTTAAAATAGCCGGTCAATATGATGAAGCCATAATTGAGCTGCAGGAAGCAATCAAGCTCGACGGCATGAATTGTGAGGCTTATAGGCAGCTTGGCTTGGTATATGGCTTTACGGGCATGTTCGATGAGTCGCTCGAGATGCTCCGTAAAGCTAAGGAGATTGAACCATCGAACCTAGATGCCAGGAATGACCTTGCTCTTACCTATGCAATGCTTGGAATGATAGAAGAGGCAAAGCAGGAATTCATGTCGGTGCTTGAAGAGGATCCCTCCAATGAGGTAGCACGTAAAAACATTGTCTACTTCTAAGATTCCGCTGAGAAGTTCCAGTTAGGGGCTTTATTTTGAATTTCTACTTAAGAAACACCTGGAGAGCTACAAAACTTGAACTCGAAAAAAATTAGAATAACAATTTACCCTTCAGGGCGATCTGCTTTGCTTTCGCCAGGCACTCCTCTTCGTTATGCATTTGATATATTGGGAAAAGGAATAACCATGCCGTGTGGCGGGAAGGGCCGCTGTGCCAAGTGTCTTGTCTATTTTCAGGAAGGTGCACCTCCGCCCACACCTGCTGATGAGGCAGGTCTAACTGAGTCTGAACTTGCCCAGGGTTACCGGCTTGCATGTCAAGTTATCCTCGATAGAGATGCAGTTATTTTCACCCGCGATCACAAATTCAAGGCGACGGACAAGATACTCGTAACTGGGGCGACTAGAGACTTCGTTCTCAAGCCGAATATTACCAAGCGCTACGCAGTAATCCCTAAGCCTACCGTGGATGACCTGCGTTCGGATCTTGACCGCATATTGGATGTCTTCGATATAAAGACTGGCTTTGCGCCTTCGCTTCAGCTGTTAAAAAACCTTGGATGCGAACTGCGCAAATCGGGATTTAAAGCGACAGGTGTTTTTGCGAATGGAAAGCTTATTTCCGTTGAGGGTGGAGAGGCTACGCAGGAATGTTATGGAATTGCCTTTGATATAGGGACAACGACGATTGCAGGTTACCTTCTTGATCTCACCAATGGTTCTCAATTAGCGGTGACGGCGGCCGTCAACCCTCAGGCTCGGATAGGTGAGGACGTCATCAGCCGAATTAGCTATTCGATGCAGGAGCCCAAGGGCCTTAAGTGGCTTCAAACGGCGGTTGTCAAAGAGCTAAACAGAATCGCTGGCAGATTGGCTAGACAAGCAAATGTGTCGTTGAGTAAAATATATGAAGCAGTTGTCGTTGGCAACACATGCATGACGCATTTACTGCTAGGTGTGGATCCGAGGCATTTGGCGCAGGCGCCCTATGTTCCGACATTCAGTCACAGTATGACGTTAGATGCGGGCGACCTTGGTTTAAGAATCAATTCAGCTGGCTTGGTGCACGTACTTCCGAATGTCGCTGGATATGTAGGGGCAGATACAGTTGGCATGATTCTTGCTACCGCCATCCACAAGAGCGACGGCATCGTGTTGGCGGTAGATATAGGCACAAACGGCGAAATTGTGCTAGGCTCGAAAGAACGAATGCTTGCGTGCTCAACGGCAGCAGGTCCAGCATTTGAGGGAGCGCATATCAAGCACGGGATGAGAGCTGCTTCTGGCGCGATTGATTCTGTGTGGATTACGGATGGAGATATAGAGTTTAGCACTGTGGATGGCGCAAAGGCGGTTGGTATTTGCGGCTCCGGCCTTCTTGATGCAATTGTTTGTTTGCGCAAAGCAGGAATTCTGGAGGAAAGTGGAAGAATAGTAGATGTTGATGAAGTACCGCCTGATTACGGTGGTCTTAAAGCCAGACTCACGGATGGGGGATTTGTTCTGGCAAGTGCTGAACATTCGGCGCATGGGACGCCGGTGGTGATTACACAAAGGGATGTGCGCGAAGTTCAGCTTGCAAAGGGAGCCATTGCGGCTGGAATTCGTACGTTAATGGAGCGCCTAAATATTGTGCCGAATGATTTATCGGCGGTAGTTCTCGCGGGGGCATTCGGCAATTATATGCGCAAGCAGAGCGCGATTGCCGCTGGGCTTATACCAAATGTGCCATTATCAAAGGTACATTCGGTAGGGAATGCGGCGGGCGAAGGTGCGAAGCTTGCACTGCTTTCAACTGACGAGAGGTCCGAGGCTGACCGGATCGCTCAGTCAATTGAGTATGTAGAGCTGACAACGGACTCTAGTTTTCAGGAAAAGTTTGCGGAAGCCCTGATGTTCGGTCCTTGGCCCGACACAGGTTCGCAAAGTGTTTTCCTTGATGGGGTGGGCTAGCTTGTTAGGTGAGATGGTTGCTGATTCAATCCCCTAAAGCTAGCAAGCCCGATTAAGGAGAAGAGTCAGACAAATAAATACTGCATAGGGGGTATCTGAATGTTCAACTACGAGGAGCTAGCCAATGCGCTGATTAACGGCAAAGCTCCACTTGTTCGAGAGCTCACTGAAAAGGCCCTGGCTGAGGGCGAAAGTCCCCAAGACATACTAAACAAGGGCTTAGTAGCGGGCATGAGCGTAGTGGGTGAGAAGTTCAAGAACAACGAGTTCTATGTGCCTGAAGTGCTCATTGCGGCTCGCGCCATGAAAAATGGCATGGAGGTCCTAAAGCCGAGGCTGGTTGAAACCGGTGTTGAGCCAATCGCAAGAGTTGCAATTGGTACGGTTCGGGGCGACCTCCACGATATTGGCAAGAATTTGGTTGCCATGATGCTCGAAGGCGCTGGCTTCGAGATTATCGACCTCGGCGTCGACGTCAAGCCTGAGCAATTTGTGCAGACAGTAAAAGAAAAGAATGCAAAGCTAGTATGTTTATCGGCGCTTCTTACGACTACCATGCCGGCAATGAAAGACACAATAAATGCACTGGCTGAGGCTGGCTTGCGGGATGGTGTAAACGTCATGATTGGCGGGGCGCCGGTAACGCAGAACTATGCCGACGAGATTGGCGCCGATGGTTATGCGCCGGATGCCGCGAGTGCGGTGGACAAAGCTAAAGAGCTGTTGAAGGTTTAACCTCGACAGGTTGGCTTTTCAATAAGAGCATTAATACTGAGCCCTTGAGACCGGAAAATACGGCCAGCGGCCGTGGTTCAGCATATTCGGTTTCGGGGCTTATTTTTTAGGGAGGTACTTGTGGGTAAGCCATCTTTGCTTTCTATAGCATTGATCCTTTTCAACGTCATGCTTGCGGCGACTGGTCAGATAGTTTTAAAAATTGGCACATCAAAGCTTGGCGGCTTAATTAAGCCCAATCATTCAATTTTTGAGGCGGCTTTTTGTGCCATCAGGGCAATGTTCACGCCGTATATTTTTGCTGGATTGATGATTTATGCCTTCAGCGCCATAACTTGGATCATCATTCTGAGCAGAGTGGACTTGAGCTTCGCCTATCCAATGATTAGTTTAAGCTATGTGCTTGTCGTAATCCTTTCGGCACTGATTTTGAGTGAGAAAGTTCCGCTAATTGCAGTGCCGGGCTTACTTCTGATTTGCATAGGTGTAAGCTTGATAGGGATAGGTTACAGTGGGCAGCGTTGAGATATAAATGATTCGCAGGCTCTTGCCGTTTTTAATCTTCGCCGTGCTTACTTTTGTTTTTCTTTGGCCGGTTCTATTTGGCGCACGGACACTTCTGCCGGGTGGTATGCTTGGCCACATGTCGCCATGGAGGGCAGGCGTAGCGACGCCGGACCCGGTCCATTGGAATGCGCTCACTTGGGATTCGATTGCCTACTTCTACCCTGCTAGGAAGTTCTTAGGTGAGTCTATAAGGTCTGGAGATATTCCATTCTGGAATCCATATCAGATGTGTGGAATGCCTTTCCTTGCAGATCCCCAGACTGCCGTACTATATCCACCAAATCTCCTATTCGCTTTGCTCCCGGCCGACGTTGCGTTTGGTATACTTGCCGCACTTCACCTTTTTGCGGCGGGGGTATTCACCTACATTTTCCTAAGGGGCATTGGATTGGGCTCGATGGCTTCGGTGCTTGGCGGAATCACATTTATGCTAGGCGGTTTTGCTGTTGTTTGGTTGGAGCTCCCCAACTTCTTGGCTGTTGCTATTTGGCTTCCTCTTACGCTGCATTTCTTGCGATTGGCTCTTGTTCGACGCTCGAGAATCTATGCTGCCGTGTCCGGAGTAATGATAGCGCTTTCACTCATAGCAGGACATCCACAGATTGCTTTTTACTGTCTGCTTGTGTCCGCTATGTTCTTAGTTTATCTGGCTTTTGTTGGACGCTCGGAAACTAGAATTGTCTGCTCACTGGGGCTTGGCATTTTTGCGTTTGCTATTGGATTTGCCCTTGCAGCACCGCAGATACTTCCGACCGCCGAACTAGCGGCTCTGTCGCATAGGATTGGCGGTGGATATAAGGCGTATTCATCTACAGCAATGACCCCGGCAAACCTTATTACGCTCCTGCTTCCTGACTTTTATGGCAATCCGTCGAAGCTCGATTTCGACTATTGGGGTGTAGGTGAATACGCTGATTATTGTGGTTACATGGGAATTTTGCCTCTTCTCCTCGCACCGCTTGCGTTTATGTGTGGTGGTAAGCGGCGGCAATATGCTTGGTTTTTCGGTTGCCTTGCCGTTCTGGGTCTTTTGATGGCAATGGGCACCGCCGTTAATCGAATCTTCTACTTTGGAGTCCCTGGATTTTCACGCTCAGGTTCTCCCGTAAGGGCACTCTTTATCTATATGTTTTCGCTAACCATACTTGGTGCGCTGGGCTTTGAGCGGCTCTTAAATCAAAAGCCAGAAAAGGCTAATCAAACGTTGATTCGAATTTTACTTATAGTTATATCAATTCTACTCATAGGGCTTCTTCTTTTAAAGCTAAATTTTGAGCGCATACGGAGCGAATTTGGTGCAATTGACCTGCTTGAGATATCACTTCCGGTGACCTGGCTATTCCCGCCATTTTTCCTTGGAGCTTTTGGGCTTATGGTGCTTCTCGCTTCGGGGAAGCTGAATCGGGCTTTTTGCGGAGGGTTATTAATAGGTTTACTCATCGCGGACTTGCTTGTATTTGGGATAAAGTATAACCAAACTTGTGTTCGGCCTCAGATTTATCCTGAGGGCACCCTGACGAATTTCCTCAGGGGTGATTTGGGCTTGTGGCGAATTATGCCTCTGAACTCGAAGTGGGACCTCCGCGCCTATCCGAAAGCTGTGCTTCCACCTAACTCGGCAATGGTTTATGGCTTGCAGGACGTTCAAGGCTATTCGGCGCTCTATCCACTCAGATATAAAAAATTGCTTGATGCAGCTGCCGGCAGGGATTCATCGCCGCGTGAGAACGGCAACATGGTTTTTGCTCACAATTCCGCTTCGCCCATCTACGATTTGCTTGGGGTTCGTTGGATTATCTCTCTAGTACACCTGGGGGGCAAGCCTTTAGAGATGGATGGTTGTTATTTGTATCAGAATGAAGGTGTTCTTCCACGAGCGTTTATAGTGCATAAGGTAGAGTTTGTGGGGGACGATGAATGCCTTTGCAGAATAAAGCGCGGCGAGGTGGACCTGCGTACAACAGCGCTAGGCGACTCCGAGTTTCTGCTAGAAGCACTTCGTCCGGGCTCGCTGAAGGTGGATATGGCGAGTGAGGATGTAAAGATTACCAAATATAGGCCGAATGAAGTGACAGTAAGCGTGAGAACTCGTGCACCAGGCATTTTAATACTCACTGACCAATTTTATCCGGGTTGGGAAGCTTTGGTAGATGGGGAGCCAAAACGCGTATTTGAGGTGGATTTTTGTTTCCGAGGAGTAGCGATTCAAGCCGGAAAGCATGAGGTGGTTTTCTCGTACCGTCCAAAGTCATTTAAGAGGGGACTTTGGCTAGCATGTTGCGCACTGGTTGTTCTGTTTGGCGTAGGCATTGCGAGCATTAAGCGGGGAAACGCAGGTAGCGAAGATGGATAAAACATCCATTAGCCGAAGTGAATGGAAATGGGTGATATGGGTATCTCTAGCCATTGTGCTTGGGACAATGGTCCCCTATGCAATAGGTTATGCCTTCGCAGGGCCAGGTTATCGCTTCATTGGGTTTATGCACAATGGCGATGATATGTGCGTTTATCTTTCTTGGATGCGGCAGGCCGCTGATGGAAATTTTTTTATAAGAAATCTCTTTACAACAGAACCCCAGATAGGCAAAGGTTTCAATATTTTCTTTTATGTGCTCGGAAAGTTAGCTCATTTTGCACATTTGCCGCTTGCGGCAATGCTTCACATCGTAAGGGTTATCAGCGGCTTTGCGCTTTTGCTTGCTATATACATTCTTTCTAGTATCTGGATTGAAAATAAGTCGTCCCGACGTCTTTGTTTGTTAATCACAGGAACTTCGGCTGGTTTGGGCTTTCTATTTGTAGGGGTTCCTCATTCAACGAATGCCCCAGTGGATTTGTGGCAACCAGAAGCAATCACATTTCTCAGTATTTATCTAAGTCCTCTGTATACTTTTCCAACCTTGCTAATGGTAGGAATTATTTTTTGGCTGTACAAATTCGCAACAATAGGCCAATGGAAGCATGCCATATTTGCTGGTGTGGGCTTATTGCTTCTTTCGAACATCCATACCTACGACATTATCCCACTTGGTCTTACTTGGGCGTTCTATTCGCTACTCAAGCTGGCATTAAAACCTCGAAATTCTAGAGTTTTGGTTGGAGGCGCAACCGCTTTGCTAATTGCATCGCCTGCGATAGCATATCAGGCGTACTTTTTTTTAAGTGAGCCCGTCTTTAGGATGCGTGCTGCGGTGCCGACGACTTCGCCTAGTATTGTTTGGTATATTACTGGCTATGGACTTCTTCTTGTGTTTGCGCTTATTGGGGTGTGGCAGTCGAGAAGGAATAATGACTTAAACCTTCTCGTCTGCTGGTGTTTGGCTGGCTTCATTGCGGCATATCTTCCTGTAACTTTCCAAAGAAAGCTCATAATGGGAACACATATACCGCTGAGCATTCTAGCGACAATGGGCGTGACTGCTGTAACTAGCCGTATTCTGAAAGATAAATATCGGACGTTGTTTTCTGCACTTATATTGCTGGCGATGGTTCCATCAAACATGGTTGTAATAGCGTGGAATATTGGTGACATTCTGCAAAACCAAGTGCCAACAGCGTTTCACACGCCTTACATTTCCGAGGTTGAGCTGAATGCTCTTTCATTTCTGCGGGCTCATGCGAAACCAGATGAGGCAATCCTTGGCCCGCCGAGCTTTTCGGTGCTTGTTCCGGGGTTCACGGGGCGCACTGTGTACTGCGGCCACTGGGGGGAAACAGTGCGTTTTTGGGATAAGCTTTTGGAAGTTGGGCGCTTCTATGTTCCTGACACCTCTGATGACGAGAGGCGGACTTTTTTGCGGAAACACCGAATAAGCTGGGTTGTTGAATGTCGTGAGGAAAGTTCGCCTGGTTTTAAGCCTGTTAATCTAAGCGAGCGGAAGGTTGATTATCTGAAGCCAGCATTTGACCAAGGTGGAATTGTGATTTATAGGGTGGTGGATGACGGAAAGGTATAAAAATTGGAGGGTGATTATATCACCCTCCAGCTTTAGCCTTTTGCATTGAATTTCTCTTTTAAGCTTGAGATTTCACATATTCTGTGATTTTATGCAATGCATCGGCGTTTAATGGGCCGAATCGGATATCAATGGCATAGCGGACAAGTTCTTTCTCGCATTTATGCTCAATTTTGCTAACTACGCCCTTAATAGCCACTGGATTATTTTTCTTATTAACAAAAAGGTCAAGATCCAGAGCTACGCCAGGCTTGAGGTCCATTCTCGATGGAAGGTATACCCTGACTCCTGAGCATCCCATATCTCCTGATGTACAGAGTGCACGCACTGTATCGCCATTTGGGCGCGGCAGATAAAGCCTTATTAGAAGCGGCGACTTTAATTGAAAATAAGCGTGTCCCTCGTCCCTTACAAATCTTTCTAACTCTGCCAGAGCCATTGCTTCGTCATCGGCCTCCTTTATCTGTTTTGAAGTTAATATTGTATGGCTCACGTTGGCATCGTGCGGAATTGCCGAATAACCGCTTTTAAACGGCAATGGAATTGCACCAGAAAGCTCGGCGTTGCTTGCGGTTACAGCCGTGAGTGATTCAATTCTTGACTGCCAGGCTGAACGCACTGCGTTCCGGTAATAATCCATAACAATGCCATTTAAATTGGTTCTAGGTTTCATCAAATTGGGAATCCGCCGTTCCAAACGGAGTCTACGTTAACGTTATTCCATTGACTATCCAGCGTGGAAGTTGTCAACATTACCAGTTTAATACCCGTATTTATGCCTGATTTGCCGTTCAATTCTCGCTTTTATCTCTGAACTGACTGCAAGTCAACGAATGGTCTAGAATCAAACAAGTGCTTTAGGCGGACTCTGAATTGGCAGTATGGTATAATATAGGTGCTATGAAATACGATGTCATTGTAGTTGGAGCGGGTCATGCTGGTTGTGAGGCTGCACTTGCGGCAGCTCGGTTGGGTTGCAAGACCCTCCTCCTGACAATCAACATAGATAGCATAGCGGTCATGCCGTGCAACTGCAGCATTGGAGGACCTGCCAAGGGCCATCTGGTCCGCGAGATTGACGCACTAGGTGGACAGATGGGCTTGACAATCGATGCTGCTTATACTCACATCCGGATGCTAAATACTGGCAAAGGGCCAGCAGTCCAGGCGCTTAGGGCACAAGCCGACAAGCGACTATATCAATCTATAATGAAGCAAACCATCGAGTCTCAACCTGGCCTCGACCTTAAGCAGGCAATGGTTGAGCGAATTCTTGTTAAGAACGACAGAGTAGTTGGCGTAGTAAGCCAAACGGGGGTAGAGTATTTAGCGAAAAAGGTTATCCTCACTACGGGCACTTTTCTTCGGGGTCTTATCCACATTGGCGAAGTGAGGTTTCCTGCAGGCCGAGCCGGCGAATTCGCCGCCGACAAGCTCTCTGAAAGCCTAATTGAGATTGGCTTTGAACTAGGTAGGCTAAAGACCGGCACAACTGCGCGAATCCACAAGGGAAGCATAGATTTCTCAAAGGTTGAAGAACATCCCTCTGATGACGAGCCCCTAGCTTTCTCGTTTATAACGCCTTTGGTGCGTCGAGAAGGCCTACTTCCTTGCTGGCTCACCTATACGACGCAGAAGACGCGTAACATCATAATGGAAAATCTTCACCGCTCTGCAATGTATGGCGGCTCCATCATGGGCGTTGGGCCTCGTTATTGTCCGTCTATCGAAGACAAAATGGTGAAATTCCCTGACAAAGAAAGGCATCAGGTCTTTCTTGAGCAGGAAGGCTGGCATACCGATGAGGTTTATGTGCAGGGAATGTCAACAAGCATGCCTGAGGACGTCCAAATTGAGATGATACACTCGATACCTGGTTTGGAAAACGCTCATATAATCCGACCTGGATACGCTATTGAGTATGATTTTGCGCCGCCAACCCAGCTCAAGCCAAGCCTAGAAACCAAACTCGTTGAGGGGCTTTACTTTGCCGGTCAGATTAATGGCACCTCAGGCTATGAGGAAGCTGCCGCTCAAGGACTAATGGCTGGAATCAATGCTGCCCTTGCAGTTCAGGGCCGTGAACCCATCGTACTCGACCGCTCGCAGGCTTATATCGGGGTAATGATTGATGATTTGGTAACAAAAGGTGTGAATGACCCCTACAGATTGCTAACCTCTCGCGCAGAGCATCGGCTCTTGCTACGGCAGGATAATGCGGACGCGCGGCTGACCCCAATTGGCCGTGAGATAGGTCTCGTTACTCAGGGGCGATGGGAGCGATTCACTGCTAGACAAGAGCAAATAAGTCAAGAAATGGAGCGTCTTAAGAAAACTTTTATAAAACCGTCGGATACGGAAGCCCTAGCAAAACTTGGGATTGAAAACCTGCAACGGCGGACATCTCTTGAGGAGCTACTTCGCCGTCCGAACGTTCGCTATGCTGATATATTGAGTCTCAATGGCCATGGTCCACAGCTTCCACGCGACGTCCGCGAACAAATTGAGACTCAAATTAAATATGAAGGCTACATCCGCCGCCAGCTTTTGCAGGTCGAGCAACAGAAAAAACTAGAAAGCCTTAGAATCCCTTCGGATTTCGATTATTCCTCTGCTACGTCACTTTCCAATGAGGGGCGCGAAAAGCTCAGTCGCATACAGCCTACTTCCATTGGACAGGCAGCACGCATTCCTGGGGTAACTCCTGCTGATATTTCGCTTCTAATGGTTTTAGTGAGCAAATATGAAAGGGTTGGCTAGTAACCCTTTTTGTAGTTATAAAGCTCATCAGTTTGGGTCTGCATTCAATGGGGAATAAAAATTAGTACTAATGAATAAAGTGCAGGGTAACTCCACGCCAACAATCTGCTTTTAAGTTTCATGCGGCTTTAAGCATTTCTGAGGTCGGTAAGGGGGTAGAGCGTGATGGGTGTGCGTGAGGCGGCGCTGGAAGTTGCAGTCAGGTCTCGTCTGAGCGAGGACAAGCGGATAGGTGATCTGCCAATCAGTCCTTATGTTGTTGATAATGTTGTTTATTTGATTGGCAGGGTCAACACACTAGAACAGCGCGACATAGCGCTTTTTCTTGCTCGCGGCACTCCGGGCGTTCAGAAGGTTTATGTTGATGAATTAGAAGTTGGCGAGGTTGAGCGAGCACGAACAAAATCTAATAATTCACACCAAATCAGTTGACGGCTTGTTCCCCGGCGAAATATAATTACAAGTCTGTGCCATTGCTATTTAGCTAAGGCCAAAGTAAAAAATAATTGCTGGGGGTAAAACGAGCAGATGTCACATGAAATCGCAGGCAACATTGCGTTGAGGGCTTTTCTCTTGATACTAATCGCCGAGTTTGGTGACAAAACGCAATTAATGAGCATGGCTCTTGCAGCAAAAAGCGGCAAACCTTTCGTCGTGCTTTTTGGGGCTATTTCGGCGCTTGCAGTTGTGACGCTTGTTGGCGTGTTGGTTGGTGATGTGCTTACCAAAATAATTCCCATGAATCGCATACATCAATTTGCTGGTCTGCTTTTTATTGCTATTGGCGGATTAATGCTGTTTGGTAAAATCTAAAATCCCCCTTAATAAAAAGAAATGGCCGACCTCTGGTGAGTCGGCCATTATTTATTATTTTCTTTGAAGGCTTGAAGCTAGTGTTACTTAATGATAGATGGTTACGTCGGAGTCGCCTCTTGGGATTACGACCCGATACACAGTTCCTCCAACTACTTCGGTTGAGCTGATTCCAGTAACGACAACGTAATCGCCTTGTGCGGGGATTTTTGTGTTAAGTTTTTCCGAGTTTATCTTGACGCCGCCTGGAAGCGAGCCGTCGTCAATGTAGAAAAAGCCAGTTCCTGGCGGATTATTAACCTTGCCAGTTACAGTCACAAGCATTCCGATATTGTTTGTTCCAAAACCGCCGGTGACACCAGGCGTATATGGATTCAATTCCCCACCGCCCAAAGCTAGGTTAATTAGCAACAATGGCCCAGGAATGCTTGCAACCCCATTTGGAGTTATTGAGGCATTGGTAATGACTCGTTCTCCATTAATTAGGCTAATTATGCCTCCGATATCAACCTTTGTCCCTTGATCAGGGGCGGTACCGTTTACCCTTATTCCGCCATATTGAGGGATTTCCGGTGCGGCGAGCGGTTCCGCAATGTAGAAATAGCTGTCAAAGTCAGCGCTAACCACTTTTTGTGGGATGATTACGGCTCGCCCATTTGGAAGTGCCTTTGCATCAGAGATTTTCTCGACCACATCGGCTGCCATTATCCCATCGGATACTGAGACTGCGGACCAAGCATTTGCCGCGTTCCTTGCTTTAACGCCTATATAGTAGGTGACTCCTGAGGTAAGGTTAATACCAGTGGTAGTAACGGATGTACTTGTTCCTGCACTTGTCCAAGGCACTACGGAGCCAAGGTTGTCTGGCGAGGTGCCAACTGCATATTGATATTCCTCGATTCCGGATTCAGGGTCGCTGCCGCTCCACGTTGCGTTAAGTTGACCAGCGGCGTTTGTATATGCTCCGTCATCGGAGACAGCGCCCATTTCAGGTGCTGTTGCATCGTACTTGTATGGTCCGAGATCAAGTGTTCCGTTTGGTATTCCATCGCCGTTGCAGCTTTGGAGGTGTAAGTAGTATGAACCGCTATCCTCGCAAGATAGCTCTAAGGCGCCAGAGCTCCAGTGCTCTTCGCCGCCTGTCCATGTGTGTGTGGGCTGAGTATCCCAATGGATTCGGTAATATTGGCGAGTCCCTGGTCCGAAACTTTCTGTTGAGTTAAAAACGAAGGTTGTTGAAGAGTACCAAGTGTTCACAGATTTGTTACATGTTACGCTTCCAGATGACGGTGCAATAGGCAATGTGAACCTAGAAATTGGCGCACATTGGCCAGAGTCATTTGATTCAGCATCATAAGCTGAGACGGAGTATGTGTAAGATGTATTTGCTGCAAGGTTGGTGTCTGAAAAGCTTGTAGTCGTGCTTGTGCCTATGAGGCCGCCGTTACGATATATTTTGTAACCTGCTACGCCAACATTATCGGTCGAGGCGGTCCAGGTTAAATCAATTCGGCTAGTGGAAACAGCTTGTGCTGAGAGGTTTGTTGGCACTGATGGCGGCACTCTATCCTCGGCGAACTCAAGCTTGATTGCATCTGCGATTACGTTTAGGCTTGTCTCAACTCCGGCACTACTGAGTCTGACCCAGCCATTTGCTGTTCCAGTTGCGAATGGCACATTGGCTACGAGGAGTTGCCATTTCCCGCCAGAATTTGGGTCTTGCTGGTTGACTGATATGCTCATCGAACCCCCGCTCCACTGGATAAAGTATGGGGCATGGGTAGTTCTGTTGGCACCGTCAACCCACCAAGCGTAAACGTTGTACCTGCCGGCTGTGATTACGTTTGGGTACCAAGTGCATTTCCTACTTTGGTCGTAGCCCGAGCAGTAATGATAGCTTGCACCATATCTCTCGGTAGAAGAAGTGCTCCTAATCCAACTTCCTACGAATACTACTCCTGTGGTGTCATCGTTATCTTTGATTATGTCTGCCGGAATGTCATAGCCTATTGTTGTAAATGTTTGCGGGGTTGAGACAGCAGTGGAGCCGCTTCCATCTTTGGATATTACTCGGTAATAATACTGAGTATTCGGCGCGAGGCCAACCAATTGGACTGAGTGGCTGGTCACTAGCTTTGTGTTTTCTGGCGTTATATAACCATATGAAGGCGTCGGGCCATACTCGACTTGGGTGGTTGCATTTTCGTCTGTGTTCCAGACAATAATGGCATTAGTAGCCTGAATATTTGTCGCCTGGATGTTGCTCAGGACGGGCGGCACACCATCAGGGGCGAGAGAGAAATTCCTGGTGGTGACTGCCCCGGCGGTAATAGTTACACCAGTGGCACTTTGACTTACGTAACCATCAGCTGAGCATGTAACTGTGTAAGTGCCAGGGCTTACATCAAGAATGCCGTAGAAGCCTGTTCCGTCTGAAGTGGTCGAAAGACCGGCACCCGAGATAGAGACGGTCGCCTTGTATAATACAGTGCCGTTTGATGAGTCGGTAACTGTTCCCTTGAGTATCCCGTATGTTGGGTTGGTCTTCCATGTCATTGGGGTTGGTTCGACCCAGGTGGGGAATGCGCCGGTGCTGGGGTCTGTTAGGACTGACTGTAGCGTAGTTCCAACAGCGCAGTTGTAGCTGTACAAACTTAATCCGAGAAGACCTGTTGACCTGCCGTCCTTGAGTTGGTAGTTGGTATTGCTAACCGTATTGCTGCATGTATCTTGGGCAACGTACATGTGCCTGCCATAGGCATGGAGAAGATTATCCTGATTATTCGAACGCCAGACAGCATTGTCTGTTGTGTAATTCATTGGGCACATGTAGTCGGCATAGTGGCCTGCCATCCATGCGTCCCAATCTTGGAGGTAATCTCGGCTACCGGTCAGCGAAGTCTTCCACACTGCGGCACCAACTTTTAGCTGTGGCTTGATTGCCATGGCGTTGCAGTAGAATTTCTTGACAAATGCGCTGATTTGTGCCCGCCGCCAATTGCTCCAGTCATCGTTTCCAGCGTTTGGTTTTCCTGTGGTTCCAAACTCTTTATTGAAGCGCTCTACCGCTATTGGGTTATAGCCCCAGTCTGTGCCGGGATAGCGGATGCGGTCGAAGGTGATGCCGTCTATGTCGTAGTTTTGAACTACCTCCAAATAGGCATTTACTAGCCAGTCCTGGACTGCAGGGACGCCCGGGTCGAGATAGCTCGAGGTACCGGAGAGTTTAACCCCTGTGCTAGTCTCGCTAAGCCATTCGGGGTGGAGATTGTAGACATGGTTAGGTTGAGGCGGCGGCACTGTTTGCGTCCATATGCGGTAGACGCAATACCAAGCATGTACTTCTATATTTTGTGCATGGGCTTTATTGATGATATCCGCTAGGGCATCGTAGGATGGATTAGCGTCAGCTGCCCATGGAAAATAGCTTGAGGGATGATATGCATCACCAGCTTTTTCCATTTCGACAATAACGGCATTACAATTGCACGCCTTGGCGTAGTTGACCATGGCAGTGGTCTGTTCGGGGGTTTTGAAACCGGCATGCCAGGCGTCAACCCAGAAGGCTCGAAATTCGGCCGCATTTCCGCAAATTGCCGATATTAAAAACAGAAATATGGCAATTAAAGAAGGCAGGCTTTTTTTCACTGCGTAATCTCCTTTCAAAAACTGTTTTATGTAAAAGCGCTTGCTATAATGTTCTCCGAATCCTTTGGGGATGCTTAAAATGTTGATATGCTTTGAGAGTTCGAGTTATCCCTTTATGTTGTTTAATAATTATCCCTTTGGGAGGGTAAAATGTCAACGCTTAAGGCGCAAAACAGGTAAAGATACTAGTAATGTAAAGCTACAAAAGATAGTCTTTATTTTGTGCTTTTTTAATCTTTGCATTTGACGAACGACCTCGCCTTTGTTATGATTGAAGCTTAGAGTAAGTGCTTGAGTAGTATGCAATTGCAATCGAGGGAGGCATATGTTTGGAAAAACCATCAAAGTTGGTGTCATATCGTTCACCGATCCTAGGGCTACAAGTTTTGTAGAGAGACGCGAGCAATACATACGTGAAAAGCATGCCGAGGTAGTACAAGCCCTCAAAGCTGCTGGGATTTCGGCAATAGACCCAATGCAAAGTCTGCGGTCGCCTGATTCACCCATCTTTGGCGTTTCGACTAGCGAAGATGTGCGCCACTGCATTCGTGAAATTAGGGCTGCCGAAGCCGATGCTGTCATACTTGGTTGTTGGCACTGGACTGAGCCAATGCTTGCGCTTGCAACTGTTCGAGAGCTAAACCTACCTACTCTTCTTTACACCGAGGACGATCCTACATGGGCAGGGACGGTATGCATGGGTGCGGTTGGTGCATCGCTTTGGGAATCACCTGTAAACTCACACGCACTCACGCATTCAAGGCTTCAGGGCGACTTGCCTGGAATTGTACGCTGGGCAAAGGGGGTCGGCGCAACTGAGCAACTCAAGCGTAAATCATTAATCCTCTGGGGCGGCACCTACTGCCTGCGAATGGAGCATTTGCAGGATGATATTCCTCGATTGAAGAGCCTCTTGATTGGCGATATCATTTCCGAGGACCAGTATATTTTAATTAAGCGTGCTGATGACATTCTCGAGAATCAACCAGGAAGAATAGATGCTTTCATTAATTGGTTAAAACAAGGTTCAGCAAGCATTACCTACGGCGACACCATGTTAACGCCAGAATCGTTCCGCCGGCAGGTTGCCCTTTATCTTGCCTCCCGCGATCGCTTGTCAGAGTTTCCTGCCGAGGAGATTGCTGGTGTCTCGGTGAAATGCCAACCCGAACTTAGCGTGGATTATGGTGTAACGGCGTGCCTTCTGCCTTCGTTCCTCCCATTTTCAGCAGACAGCGAGGGCGAGCGTCCTGCGATTGCAACTGTTTGCGAAGGTGACATCAAAGGACTTCTGAGCTGTGCGCTCCTTCAGGCAATTCAGCCCGAAATACCGCCTTTGTTCGGAGATTTGAAGTACGTTGCAAAGGACTATGTGCTAATATCAAACTGCGGAGGCTCTTCGGTTTACTACGCCGCAAACTCTCTTGATCCTGCTAAGGTTCTTCCCAATTTGCGATTTGCCTCTCAATGCCAGGGCGAATCTGGAGGTGCGGTAGGTTATAATGGGCAGCCTGATGTGATGACTGTCTGCCGGCTATGTCGGATTGACGGCGAGTATTACATGCAAATGGGCGTTGGAAGGTCATTGGAGATAACACCTCAAATTACCAAAAATATACTTTGGGGTCAAACATGGCCTCATATTGCAATTGATCTTGGGGTTGACCCCGCTAGGCTTATGGCTGTTGTTGGGTCGAACCACTTAAGCGCGACATCAGGTGACTTCGCGCTCGAAGTCACATATGCTTGCCGGGAGCTTGGCATACCCATCATCCGGTTGGATTCTGATGATGACTTGCGAAGTGCCTGGTATAACATCGCCGGTGGCTAGGAGGTCACTTACGGTTGTCCCTGAAAACGCAGGGATTTATTCAGCTATTTAGAATCAGGAACTTCACTCTTCTTTGGGTGGCACAGCTGATTTCGGTAATCGGAGATTGGGTCCTCACTGCCGCACTTCTTGTTTTCGTCTACAAGCTGACGGGGGAGAAAGTAACAGTTGGCAAGATGATCATCTTCGAAGCGCTCCCCGTTCTTCTGTTCGGCTATCCTGCAGGGATGATTGCCGATTGCTTGAACCGCCGCAGAGTTATGATTTTCTCTGATTTGGCAAGGGCTGGGCTGGTATTACTTCTTCTTTTCGTTCGCACTGCCGAATCAATATGGATTGTATATTTTGTGGCATTCTTTTGTGGGCTTTTCAGTTTGTTCTTCCGTCCCGCAAGAACCGCTTCAATCCCTAATATTGTGCCCAAAGAGTTGTTGATGACAGCCAACTCTGCGGCGACTTTCAATGAAACCGTAGGAATGCTAATTGGCCCTGTGATTGGTGGTGCGCTCGGTTATTCGTTTATACGGACGGCATGCATCCTTGATTCGGCAACATTTTTATTTTCGGCGATTGCATTGATGTTCACTGTCATTCCTCAAGGCAAAAGCTCAATGCCAAGGCGTCTTAGCGAATTGGGAAGAGAATCGGTAGATGGTATTGGCTTTGTTATCAGAAGCCGCACACTTCGGTCTTTGTTGCTTATCCTTGGGCTCATGGCGGTGGCAGTGGGCGCGTATAATGTCCTAGAAGTAATCTTTGCCATGGATGACCTGAAGCTTTCCGGCGGTGAATTCGGAATGCTTTTGTCAGCTGCAGCAATGGGCATGTTCGTAGGGTCGTTGATAGCTGGGAGTATTTCTCGAAGGTTCAGCCCTGCCATTTTCCTTTCGACGGGCGTATTTGGTGTTGGTCTCACAATGATATGGTTCTCCCAGACTCATATCATCCATACGGCTCTTATGGCTCTTTTCATGATGGGAGTATGCAATGCGGCTGCGATTATTGGATGTTCGACCCTCTTCCAGCTTTGCACACCAAATCGACTCCAAGCACGCGCTATTGCCATGTTTTGGACGCTTTATTCAGCGATTAATTTGACTGCCACCTATGTTTCGACCGTGGCGGCTGATTTTTATTCGGTTCGCGGGGTTCTTATGCTTTGTGGTATTCTTGCTAGCCTTGGCGGAATCTTAAGCGTTGCTATTATCCCTCGAGAAGATTTGGCGTACGAGTCCAGTGTGCCGGAATCGTGCAAGGTGCTTGCTGAAGAGCGAATGTAGCCATCTTCACGAACAATTGATACCTAACCCTCTGCAGTTCCACTGTACATTACTTTGTGGTACACTAGCGCTATGAGCTCGCATGAACATCTCGGTCCTAATGAGCAGATTTCCAAGCAGTTTGATGAGATTGCGGTCTTCTATGATACGCTCATGGCTGGTGTGCCCTATACAACTTGGGTTGAATATATCCAGCGCATCGTAAAAAAGTTTTGCCGTAGGCCCAAATGGGTGCTCGACCTATGCTGTGGGACGGGGAGTGTGAGCATTCTCCTTGCAAAAAAGGGCTATCACGTTGTCGGGGTAGATATCTCGCCTGGAATGATAGCAATTGCTCGCGAGAAAGCTCGGATGGAGCACGTTTCCTTGGATTTCTACGTTCAGGACGTCTGCCGTTTGTCATTAGAAAGGCAGTTTGACTTGGTAATCTCGCTTTTTGATAGTCTGAATTATATTCTGAATCCCGATGATCTTCTCGAAGCATTTCACAGGACAGCCGAACACATGGCGAAGGATAGCCTTTTGATTTTCGACCTTAACACACAGCTTGCTTTAGAGGCGGGGTTCTTCGACCAAGATAATATCGGAAGTGGCTCGCCAGTCGAATATTTTTGGCGAAGTTCGTATGATGAGTCATCGCGAATTTGTACAATTCGCATGTCATTTGATTACAAAACCGCTGAGGGTCCTCGCCATATTGAGCTCAATCACTACCAGCGTGCGTATACTCAAAATGAAATTGTTTCGATGCTAGCCCAATCAGGTCTTACGGTATTGGCTACATATCATGGATACACCTTTAGAGAGGCAACAGGAGCCAGCGATCGGGTTTTCTATGTAGCAGCAAAGTAGTTGTTTTAGCATTTTTACTTGTTCATTGTTGTGCCTATCCTTTTGTGTTATAATTACCAAAAAGCTCCTAGCAGAAGGTATGTGGTATACCGATTGCGAAAGTAAGCCGAACCATGTCCATAGCAGATAACTTAAGGCGGGTCAAGGATAGGATTTCAGCCGCCGCAGAGCGGGTCGGCCGCTCTGCCGAAGATATTGTTCTCGTTGCAGTGACAAAAACCGTCGGCATAGACAGGATTGAGGAGGCCCTTGCCGCAGGTGTAACTGACATTGGCGAGAATTACGTTCAAGATGCGCTGGCGAAGTTCGAGGCGATAGGCTTGCGGGCACGGTGGCACATGATTGGGCATCTCCAAACGAACAAAGTCCGTATTGCTGTTGGGATATTTGATCTTATTCAGACGGTGGATAGCGTAAAGCTGGCTAGGGAGATTGGAAAGCGGTCGGTAGCGATTGGAAAGACCTCGGATGTTTTAATCGAGGTCAACATCTCGGGCGAAGAGTCTAAGTTTGGCGTGGCACCGGACCAAGCGCTAGACTTGGTGGAAGAGGTTTTGGGGATTGAAGGAGTCAGGCTTCAGGGTTTAATGGGAATTGCGCCGTTTGTTGATAATCAAGCCGTCATTAGAAGGTCATTTGCCAAACTAAAAAAGCTTTGGGATGAGCTACCAATAGACCACCGTGTTTGGCTATCAATGGGAATGACATCCGATTTTGAGATAGCTATCGAGGAAGGATCAAACATGGTTCGAATTGGAACGGCGATTTTTGGGCCACGGGTTTAATGGATTTATTCTTTGCTTTGATTGCCAACTAAATTTCTTTCTTAGCATGAGAGGCTAAAATTTTTTAATTCCCAAGTAGGCGTAAGAAGAGGAATAAGGAGGGCGTAAGATGAATAGTGATATGTCCACAGATGGGAACGAGCATAGAGGTTTCTGGTCGAGGATAAAGCGGGGAATCGGCATCTCGGAGATTGACGAAGAGGAGTTCCCTGAGGAGGTCGTCGGTGCAGATGACCCGCGGGGCAGGCCGTTAACTCTGCGATTACATTCTGCGAGGGTGAGCCACGTGTCGGTAAGGCAGCCTACTTCTTTCGAGGATGCAAGGCTAGCGGCAGACGGATTAAAAGAGGGCCGGCAACAGATAATAAACCTGGAAAAGTCGGATCAAGAGATGTCTGAGCGCATCATTGACTTTCTGAACGGCGTGACTTATGCCCTCAACGGCTTCGTCGAGAAGGTTGGCGAGCGCGTTTACCTATTTGCGCCTAGCAATGTGGTTATTGATGTGCCGGACGATTTGCACAAGGCATCTCCTGGAGTGTTTGAAACGACCTAGCGAGGAGAGCATCCATAGTGCTTGGAAATAAAAAGATAGGTTTTATCGGTGCCGGCATGATGGCAGAGGCAATTGCACGAGGTCTTTTAAGTGCCGGGGTGAGCGCCGAAGCCATCATTGCATCTGATCCTGATGAAAAGCGGCGAGAGGTATTCAGCGCGCAGCTGGGAGTGAAGGCTACTGACGATAACAAGTCGGTCGCTAGATGGGCTGATATTCTAATCCTGGCAGTGAAGCCATTCGTCATGTCGGAGGTCCTTGGGGAGATTGGTAGTGAGATTAAAACGGACCAGCTTGTTATTTCTATCGCCGCTGGAATCACCACCGAGAGCATTCAAAATAAGTTAGGAGAAGACGTTCCTGTTATCCGCGTTATGCCGAACACTCCAGCGTTGATTGGGAAAGGCGCTAGCGCACTTGCTCCCGGTAAATCTGCCACGCCATCCCACATGGAAATTGCGCTCCAAATATTTGGTGCGGTGGGAAAGGCGGTTCAGGTAACTGAAGACAAGATGGATGCCGTTACTGGGTTGAGCGGCAGTGGCCCTGCATACGTATATATGTTCATCGAAGCATTGGCCGATGGTGGCGTACGGATGGGATTGCCAAGGCAGACAGCCGTTATGCTGGCAGCTCAGACGGTGGCTGGAGCAGCAGAAATGGTTCTCCAGACGGGAACTCATACAGCCGAGCTTCGCGATAGGGTGACGACGCCCGGCGGCACAACAATAGCTGGTATTGCAGCTCTTGAGAAAGCAGGGTTCCGCTCGGCGGCAATCGAGGCAGTGACGGCCGCTACATTGCGCTCTACAGAGTTGGGCAAACCAAACAAATAAAAGGGCCAAAATATCCTTGCTCAAAGAGTTGGGCGTAGGAAGATGCCTATTTCTTCAGGATGTCCTGTGAACGATTCTGTTTTCTCCAACAATTCCCCTAGATATCCCGAGAAGCGATTTATCAGCTTGTTAGTGACTCTCGGTTTGCTGATAGTGCTTATTGGCTATCTCCAGAGGCTTGATGCGCTATCGTCGAGGGGCGATTCTTTTTCCCCGCTTGCTTTTCAGACAGACATGATGGTAAAGATTTCCTATGCTTACGAACGCTTGGCAGAATTTAAAAGAGACGAATCAACGGTTGATGCCGCGGACTTTTTAAAGAGAAGGGCCATTAAGGCGTACCAAGAGGTGGTCCAAGAGACGCCCATTCCTCGCTACGTCCGCCGATACATTATTCTCAAACATGATATAAACCCTCTGGGCATTGAAAAGGCAATTCAGCTTCTTGAGGAAACGGCTGCGCGGCCAGAATACAGCAAGCACAGGCAGAAGCAGTTGCTTATTGAGGCGGATATGTGGCGCTCGATTTACCTAAAGCCCGGCGTGCCAAGGCCTGACGTTCCAATATTCGAGCATAGGATAAACAATCTTCATCTAGGCTGGTATGCGCATCTTGCTTTAAGAGACCTCTACCGACAGGCAGGGCTTGATGAGCAGGCTAAACAACAGCAAATGGCGGCGCTGAATTCTGCTGGGGTTAATGCTGTCATTTTATCTGGGATTTTTCTATGCGCACTAGCTGTTCTTTTTGCAGGGTTAGTGCTCTTGATAGCCTATATTGACTTGAAAATTCACCCAAAAGCCCTGCGAACCTCGGTTCCCATTGAAATTCAGGCTGACCCTAGTGTAATAGCAGGATACTTGCTTGAAGTTTTCATTACATATCTCATAGTGCTTCTGGCATCACAGCTCATCGGGGGTGTCTTGCTTGGAACAGCAAATTTTGTTTCGGAGGAACTTAACCCTACTTTCGCAATTGCAGTAACAGCTGGGACTTACGTTTTCGGTGGACTTGTGGCGCTTGCGTATCTCTCCTTCCGGCTTAATCTTGCGGGTTGGTCGTGGAAAAGCCTTGGGTTAAAGGTTGACAATTTTGGTCGCAATGTGCTTTTTGGAATTGGTGGGTATTGTGCGGCTCTTCCACTTGTTCTCGCGGCGGGGTATATTTCGCAGTTGATGGAGAGGTATATCCGTTCGCCTGAGAATCCGGTCTTGCCGCTCTGCCTTCAGGCTGATACAATCATTGCCAAGATGCTCTTATTCCTATTGGTTGCAGTTGCCGCGCCGTTCTTCGAAGAGCTGTTCTTTCGCGGTGTGCTTTTTACTGGATTGCGTGCCCGATGGGGTGTAAATGTAGCTGTCGTCGTTTCAGCTATTATTTTTGCAAGCATTCATCCGTTTCCGATTCACTTCCTGCCGGTTTTTGTGTTAGGAACGGCATTTGCAATCTTGACGTATGAGCGAGGCTCACTTATTTCATCTATGGTTGCGCATGCACTTCAAAACAGCGCAGTATTTCTGTTGCTGGTACTGGTGAACTAGCAGGAAAAATGAAGCTATTTATAATAGGGATTCTTATTGCGCTATATGTTGTAATCTTATGGGTGCTCGTGTTTTTTGCATTGCGTCGGGGATATCGCGAATGGCGTGAAGGCCGCTCAACTCGCTTTCGCCGTGTTCCTGCGTGCGTAATGGATAAGCGCAGGGCATCTGAATATTCAGACGCAGTAGGTCAGCCGATATCACGATATTTTATTACTTTCAAATACGAAGGCGAGCAAAGGGAATTCGAGGTTTCAGAGGAAATATACACCTCAACTCGGATTGGTGGCGAAGGCGTGCTAATCCTCAAGTCCGAGAATTATCAGACTTTCGAGCCGAAGTCCCCTGGCGATGAAACAGACGAGGTGTATCGACGGATGGTTAAATGGTAAGGGATATGGAGAAGACTCTTCTTAAAGTTCGCGTTAATCCAAGAAGCTCACGAAACCAGATTATGGGATGGAAGGATGATGTCCTTCTTGTAAAGGTAACCGCCCCGCCAGTAGAAGGAACTGCGAATAAAGCATGTATAGAGTTACTTGCCGACCGGCTTGGCATAAAGAAGTCGCAAATTTCCCTTACCGCAGGCGCCACTAGTCGCGAAAAGACCTTCGAGATCTTGGGGCTTTCTATTTCGGAGGTTAAGCAGCGCTTAAAGTAGTTGTCAGATTTCCAGCCAAAGGGTTTTTTAGAAGTTTAATTAAAAGGAGCTAGACATGACAGAAATCATAAGGCGATATCCAGGCAATCCAATCATTACGCCGGCGATGATTCCTGGCGCGAATGCCGTATTCAACAGCGCAGTACACAAGTTTGGAGACCGATATGTTGCTGTGCTTCGAGTTGAGAGTAGGCAGGGTTATCAGACCATGCGTCTTGCATGGAGTGATGATGGCATTCACTTTGATATAGAGCCTGAGCCGATTCTCGTGCCGACGGAGGAGCTGTTTCTTACCTATGAGGAAGCGATATATGATCCTCGAATCACAAAGATTGATGACACATACTATATTTGCTATGCTGCCGAAAACCGCTATGGCTGCCAAGTTTCCGTAAGCAAGACGAAGGATTTTCGAACATTCGAGAAAGTTGCGATTGCATCCGAGCCCACGAACCGAAACATGGTGCTTTTCCCAGAGAAAATTAATGGGCTATATGTGCGTTTGGATAGACCTTTCCAGCCTGGGGGTCAAGGGCACATATGGATATCTTATTCGCCCGATTTAGTCTACTGGGGAAGGCCGCAGTGCATAATGGAAAGCCGTCGTTTTGCTTGGGACCAAGGGAAAATTGGGCCGGGGGCGCCGCCGATAAAAACTAACGAAGGCTGGTTGGTTATTTACCACGGCACGGCTCCTCGTTGCAATGGTTTAATCTACAGGGCAGGCGTGGCGCTTCTTGATCTCGAAGAGCCCTCAAAAGTTATCGCAAGAGCAAAGGAATACTTAATGGCACCCACGGAGCTTTATGAACGAGTGGGGGATGTGCCAAATGTTGTGTTTGTAACATCGGCTGTTCCAGATTACGAAAAGGATGAAGTGCGTCTTTATTATGGCGCTGCTGATACGGTTTTTTGCATGGCGGTGGCAAAAATTAGAGATTTGATAGAGTTCGCTCGCACTAAGTAGATATGCTTGCCTTAGATACCAATTGGTGTTATCATTTCCATGAATTCAAATGCTCATAATTGACGGTTTGTGGAAAGGAAGGCGCTTGATGAAGCTGGCAGTATTTCTTACCTTAGCAGCAGCGGTGGGGGCAATAACAGTGGGCTGCGGTGGTTCTGGTACTGGGGGTTTTGTAACGACGTCATCCGGCATCCAGTACTGCGACGTGCGAGTTGGCAAGGGGATGCCTCCACTCAAGGGTGAGGTGTGTGTTTTTCATTACGCTGGGTGGCTCCAAAATGGGGTCAAGTTCGACAGCTCCTATGACAGAAATGAGCCGTTTGAGTTTACGCTTGGAGGCGGCGAGGTAATTCAGGGATGGGAGGAGCTGGCAAGCACAATGCGTGTTGGGGGCAAGCGCAGGGCTTATATCCCACCAGAGCTAGCATATGGTTCGAGGGGCAATCCACCTTTGATACCTGGTAATGCAACTCTGTATTTTGAGATGGAACTGCTTGAGATACGCACACCAAATGAAGTAACGACTGAGTCGGGCCTTAAATATGCTAATCTTTATGTGGGCGATGGAAACCTCGTGCAAAACGGTAGTAATGTTTTGATACATTATTCCCTTTGGCTCTCGGACGGCACCAAGTTGGAAAGCACTTATGATACCGATTCGCCAATTTCATTCGTCATTGGAAATGGAGAGGTTATAAAGGGATTGGAAGAAGGCCTAATCGGAATGCGCTCTGGTGGTAGACGTAAACTTACAATTCCTCCTAGCTTAGCTTATGGAGAGCAAGGCAATCCTCAAAAAAATATTCCACCGAATGCTACTCTAATTTATGAGGTGGAAGTATTGGGTGTACATTAATTATTTCCGGGTGCTAAGCCTGAGTGCTTTGCACTCAATTTAAAGTGTTATTCATAAGCTTTTTGATAAAGGCATCGGGGATTGGTGATCCTTTGTTGCGCAAAATAACCTCGGCATCGTATTGCAAAATACTCGCAATATTTACATCAATAATCCTCTTCGTAATCCTGGCTGGAGTTGTGAGGGGAGATGAACCATCGGTGGATAACCTCATTCCGAACGAGATTAATGGGTGGAAAGCTGAGACACCTGATGGAATATACGACCGTAAGACGCTTTTTGACTACATAGATGGTGGAGCGGAAGTATACCTTGCGTATGGCTTCCAAAAAATGCTTGCCAGGCGCTTTGTGAAGGAGAATGAGCCGTCGATTACCCTTGATATTTTCGACATGGGCTCGCCGGAAGATGCATTTGGGGTATATAGCTTTGAACAGGATGGTAAAAGCGTTGGAATTGGGAACGATTCGGAATATGCTGCAGGCCTTCTTCGCTTCTGGAAAGGAAAGTATTTTGTTAGCATCCTGGCAGATAAGGAGTCTCCTGATGCAAGAAAAGCCGTTATGGCGCTTGGTAGAATAGTTGCATCGAATATTCAGCCCGCTGGGTCCAAACCTGAGGTTGTTTCGCTTTTGCCACCATTGAATCTTATCAAAACTAGCATTCGCTATTTCCATAAGAAATCTGGATTGGATTATCACTACTTCCTTGCTGACAAGAACATCCTCAATTTAGATGAACACACTAATGTTGTTCTCGCAGAATATGCGGAGAAGAAAGGAAAGTCAAAGCTTCTTGTTGTTCGGTATCCGGATGAGGATGGTTCCGTTGCAGCCTATAGAAGCTTTGTTAAGGCATACATGCCCGAAGCACAGAATACCGGAATATTAAAAACTGAGGATGGCAAATGGGTGGCGGTCAAGCGGTGCGGTCAATATCTGTTGGCCGTATTCGAAGCCCCGACGCGTGAGAGGGCATCGGAACTTATGGCGGCAGTTAAAATGCGATGGGAGAGAGTCAAATGACCGAAAACATGAGAGTCATTACCCGACGCGATTTCATTCGGGGGGTGGCGACAGCTGCTTTTGCTGCGGCTGTTGGTTTCCCGATTGAGGCACAATCCGCGGAGAAGCGTGCAAGAGTTGTGCTAATCCGAGATGCTGGCGTGCTTGATAGTGAAGGCAAGATAAATATCTCGGTTTTTGGTCGAATGCTTGACCAGGCAGTTGCAAAACTTCTTGGCAAACCTGATGCTGCATCTGCATGGAAATCAATTGTCAAGCCAAGCGACTTCGTTGGAATCAAGACGAACGTGTGGAATCGGTTCCCAACCCCGCCTGAAGTGAACGAAATTCTTATGAAGCGCGTTATTGCCGCCGGTGTTTCGGAAGATAGGGTGTTTTGTGATGATAGGGGGTCACGCGACAAATTTGAGCAGGCAACTGCTCTTATTAACGTCCGTCCAGCCCGCGCCCATACGATGGCGGGTATGGGCGGATGCATCAAGAATTACATAATTTTGAGCGGCAACCCAGCGTCATATCACGAGGACGCATGCGCAGATCTTGCCAAGGTTTGGAATCTTCCCATAGTTAAAGGCAAGACGCGTTTAAACATCCTTCTTCTTCTAAATCCTCTCTTCTATTGCAAAGGTCCTCAGGCGTACGATCCGAGATATGTTTGGCCATATAAAGGGCTTGCAGTTTCACTTGACCCTGTGGCGGTTGACAGTGTTGCCGCACATATTCTGCGCGCAAAAAGGATTGCCTTCTTTGGCGAAGATAAGCCGATAACGCCTACCAAGCACATTGCCATTGCCGACGAGCGCTATAATCTCGGAGTAGCCGACCTCAACCGCATTGAACTTATTAGGTTGGGCTGGAGGAAGGATGCGCTGATTTAGAGTCTCGTATACTCAAAAGTTACTTTGGTTTCCATAGTCCTTAGAATTATTGGCTGCAATCGAAAGGCAGACTCTCATTTCTAGAGAGTCTGCCTTTTTAGAGTGCCACGGAGCTTTACTAAAGTCTTTGCTGCGAGTTAGGGCATAAGTGTCAGTCTAAACTTTTCCCCAAAGGGTGTTCGATTTGCGGCTTCGAAGGAAAAGGTAATTTCCGTTTGGTTTTTCTGCGCAAAGGGGATACTAAACGCTATGTTTTCCGACTCCAGGTGGCCAACATCTCGCTTTATCGGCACCATTTCAACACCGCCCGCTAGCGTACAGGTGATGTAGACACCACCCTGGCGGCCCTTTGCATTGGCGGGAGCTATTAGCTTGGCTTCTCCGAGATTTGTGAAATGTATTTTGAATTCAATTTGCTTGTTTTTTGAGACGTGAACCGTATCACCTGGCTGTAGCAAGACCCAGTTACCGTTAGCATCTTTTACTTCTACTATATCAAAAACGGCATCGAGGTATTTTGGTGGATTGTTTCCTTTGCAGGGGGTGTTCCCAACGGCTATCAGCGGGCAGTTGGTGGAGTCCGTTCCTGTGCCTTCTGTTCGAAGAGCAGGGACATGGCCATTCTCGATTGCTTGCCAAAACAGCTCTTTTACCTCGTCATACACTCCTGCAATGCCATCTGGGTGTTTGTCACGGTCAACAGTTATCCAAAAATCGGGTTTTTTCGCCGAGGGGGCGCTTATGAACTTTGGTGCATATTCACGGATGACTTTTGTTACCGGCCGGTCGCTTCCGTCGGGATTAATGATACCAAAATCGCTATTCTCGCCATATCGAAAGCCGCCAGGATACCACCACGAGAAAATGCCGTCGGCGCAGCTCTTTATGAGCATTTCGTAGAAAGCCTTGTAGTGTTTTGCTTGGAAGTCAAGCCGTATTGGGGACGTCTGCATTCTGCCCATTTCCCAAGTACTACATCCCTGCTCTGCCCAAATCATCGGAAGATGTGGGGCCCAAAGTCTTGCCCATTCGCGCTGGAACCATCCTGGCTTGGTTGCTTCCCATTCGCCAATGCGGCCGTATGCCTCGGGAGCAAGAAAATCCACAGCACCAGCAAGATAGGGAAAGTCATATGGGATGCGGCCTTCCCAGCGGAAGGTAGGGTTCGCCGCCTCTGCCATGCGGAAACTTATAAGGTGGTTTGGGTCAACGCTTCTGACGAGCCGCCTCGCCGCGCTGTATTTTTTGTAAAGGAGGGTATCAAGGAAACGTCTATATGCGGCTGTCATCCGATTCCATGGACCGCTCGAGTCTATCTGGTGAGGCAAGGGATTTGTGACTTTACCATTTTCGTCGCGCGGGACGGCGAAGCCCCAATCATTCTCGGCGTTTTCGATGCTTCCATAACGCTCGATAATCCATTTTTCCCATTCGCCATCCCATATAACGCGGTCACGTTGATGACCGAAAGATGGCTCCCATGCAAGGTCATAGGCGAAAATTGTGTCGTTGTCCATTAGACGTGCGTTCTTGATAATTTCCCCAATTTGCGGCCATAGGAAGTTCATTGGTGTGCCAGGCCTAAGTGCTAGATTGGCTTTTAGGCCTAGCTTTTCAAGGCGTCGAAGCAGATCGTTGAGGTTTTGGGCTTTTTCGTATCCATGGTACACAAAGATGCTAACAGCGTTATAACCTAGGTCTTTGATATGCTCGATGTCGCGCTGAAAAACTTCTGGGTCATATGAGCGGGCGCTTAGGTAATGCTCGAAGTAGTTGCCGTCTTCGATTCCGATTCCCGAGGATGGCATGTAATTTACCCCGCAGGGGCGCCATCGTTTCCCATCGAGCATGAATTCGCCATTTTTTATGGTAACAAAATGCTTTTCCTTCTTTGGTTTCCATACGCCCACTTCATGGGTTACGCGGTCAATTTCCTTAGAGCCCTGGAAGAGTGCCACTTCAGCGATTAGCCCGGCTTTTGGCCATTCTGGGCTTCCCCAAACGGTTTCTTTTTTCACTATGGTGCTGTTCCCGGCGGCCATGAGCGGCCACTCATGGGAATAGAGCACCTCCCCTGAGCGCTGGTCCATGAGCTTCACACGCCCAACCAAGTCATTCCGATGCTCATTACTTAGGTTTACTACGTTAAAGCCCACTTTAATTTGTTGGTCCTCGAAATAAGTATAAAAATTTGTGCCGCCGTCGAGGAAAAAGACGCCATCGCGCATTTTCTCGGCCATTTGTCGGATTACCCGCCGCACTTCCGCCTGCTTATACCAGTTCATATCGCCAATTCCAAACGAAGCCCAAACCCCGCCTTTGAACGGCCCTGAAGCATGCACCATCATTGTGACAGGGTTGCCTCGCCATTCGCCTTCAGCAGTGCGTGCCTCAAGGATGGGAATCCATCGCCAATCACGCCCTTTGTCGAAGCCGCCACCCTTCGGCCTGGGGTGCGGTGAGCGGATGGAAGAGGGCAGAGGAATTGTTGTCGGTGTAACAATTACTTGGTCTTTACGAACAACAATGCTTGCAACTTCGGTTGAGTCAAACAGTTTGTAGTTTGGGGAAAGAGTATCGAGTGCAGGGGGTTCTATTGCGCTTAGAAGCTCCTGGTATTCTGGCGTCATTTTCGCTGTGCCAAATGGCCCAACCCAATACTCAAACCGCCCCGTTCCTATGGCGGAGGTGTGCGATTGCGCCAGTCCGACGCTCATGGCAACTGCGTTCTCGGGGTTGAAGCGGTCTCCTCGGCCGCCCCGGTTTGGTACACTTATCCAGAACTTGAAGTCCTCTGGGGTCAGCACGTACTGCCGCCATTCTGGAGTCAGGGCAACGGTGGCAATCCACCTTGAGCCATCTTTTTCGTCCCATTC
Source organism: Armatimonadota bacterium (assembly GCA_029907255.1). Taxonomy (NCBI): domain Bacteria; kingdom Bacillati; phylum Armatimonadota; species Armatimonadota bacterium. The sequence goes on along the minus strand of JARYMF010000004.1, from coordinate 64,931 downwards.
AATTGCAAGCTGGGTTGTTCTTTCATCGCCTTTCGCTGAGAAGACTGTGAGTGTGTGACCTTCTGGGAAGGGCTTCTCTAGGGAACGGTTGCCAAAAGTGTCATAGGATGTAAGATTGGAAACTATCACGTGTAGCGAGCGCTGTCCTGCGGCTGGTCCTTCGGCAACTGTTTCGGTAATGGTTTGTGCCTCCATCGTGTCGCTGGATCTTGTCCAGTCTTCTATGTCTTTTGGGGTGAAATTGAAAATTACATTCTCGGGAAGTTTTCCAGCGTTTTCGCGTTGATACTCTTCGCGCGTGAGCCAACGTCCACCTAAATTAATGAGCGCCTTTTGCCACATTGGCGTGTTTAAGGCGATTATATCTCCGCCTTCCTTTAAGTACGCCTCAATTGATGAAGTTGACTTTGCAGGGAGGGTTGATGCGTCTGGGATGACAAGGAGATCGAAATTGCTTATTGAAAGCCTTTGTCGGTCGCACAATTCACGGCCGTCTATATGTGTAACAAGATAACCTGCTGCTTTAATTTCATCCGCAAGTGCCTCGATTAACGCTGAGTCTTCATTTGGCAGGCCGTTTCTAAACAATGCCGCTGTATACTCACGTGTACATCCGGCATTTTGTATTCCAAACAACATTCCGAACGCCAAAACCACTGCCATAAAAAGCGTTTTCTGCAAGTCGAACATTTTCTGAGCCTCCAAGAAAATTGCAAAATCTAGAGAATATTTCAACATTCCTAAAAGTTATCCTTTTGAAGGAGATGTGCTATTTTAAAGAGAACAAAAGAATACATTGAGTCTGATTCCAAACAAGCGCTTGAAATTGATAATTCAGCATGGAGGAAAACTTATGGAAAATCAGTGCAAGTGTACGATGACACGCCGAAGGTTTATTCAGGCTGCAGGGGGTGCGGCGGCTTGTTGGACGCTTCTGCCGTTAGCTGAGTCATTTGTTTCGGCGGACCCCCTGAGTAGGACGCCAATTTTCCCAAAGGCAAAAGCAAAGGTTGCTCTTGTCTTCACCCATGTCGCATCTGGCAGTCCCACTTGGCCCATGAAAGATTATGACTATGAGGGGCGAGCCAAAGAGCTTTCAGACAAGCTTATAAAGGGCTGCCCTGGGATAAATTTTACCATCAGGCATGCGAGAAATAGTGCGGAAGCGCAGACGATAATAAAGGAACTGGCCGATATCGACGGCTTCGCAGTGTATCTGCTTGGTATATGGCCCCATGCGGTAGTTCCAATCCTTCACAGTGGGAAGCCAGTTGTTATGATAGACGATCTTTTTGCGGGTTCGGGCGAGATGCTGATTCATACTGGCGGCGGAAACCGAGAAAACTTGCCTTTCATTAGCATAAGCTCGTCAAACTTTAACGACGTGATTGAGGGTGTCAGGCTTTTTGAGGTGATAAGTTCGCTTAAGCAGTCCAGGATTCTTGATGTGGTGGACTATGACATTAGTGGTTGGGCGGCGGCAGAGAAAAACATTGGCCCTAAGGTTATCAAGCTTTCTTTTCAAGAATTAGCTGAGTATTACAACAAGGCTGACGAGGCAGAAGCAAATCAGTGGGCTGACTATTGGATTAAAAATGCGAAAAAAGTTGTGGAGCCGACTCGAAAAGATATCGTCGACGGTGCAAAAATGTATTTGGCGCTGTGTCGCGCTTGCGCTGAAAGGCGCTGTGATGCAGTAAGCATGGACTGTTTAGGTGGGTTCTATAGTGGGAAGATAACGGCGTATCCGTGTCTGTCATTCTTCCAGATGAACAACGATGGAGGCACCGGCGTTTGTGAGGGTGATATAAACTCCACTTGTACTCAGCTTATGATGCGGTATCTAACAGGGCGGCCAGGATATGTCTCTGACCCGGTGATTGATACTGCCACGAGCGAGATTATTTATGCCCATTGTGTTTCAACCAATCGAGTTTTTGGCCCCAAGGGGAAAGCGAATCCCTATATTATTCGTTCACACCGCGAAGATGACAAAGGTGCGGCAGTCCAATCACTAATGCCAGCGGGCGAACCTGTGACTACGCTTGAAATCGACGTACGCGGCAAGCGGATGGTCATTCACACAGGCGTTACTACACGAAATATTGATGAACCTAAGGCATGCCGCACGAAGTTGGCAGCAAGGGCGAATGTTGAAACGATACTCAACAATTGGGATGTTGGGTGGCATCGAGTAACGGTCTATGGTGATTGGCGGAAAAAGTGTATTCAACTTGCACGCCTCCTCGGAATTACAGTGAAGGAGGAAGATAAAGCATAGTTTTATCAAGCTACAAAGGGTAACAGTTGACTATTATCTGAACATACGCTAATGGATAAAATAAGCTCGATTCTTGCCACTTTGGTAAGGCGAGATGTGGCATGTGTTTAAGTTTGCTTGTTCCTTTTACATGATTGGAGAGATAAAAGGGAGGTAAAACCGCGAAGATGGCTGACAATTATCGAGCGAAATATGAACTTTTAGCTGAAGAATTGACGAACCGCGGCCTTGATGTCGAAAAGATAAAGGTTCGATTAAAGAACCAGAAGATTGAAACCCCATCCTGGGGGTATTCGAATGCCGGGACGCGGTTTGGCACATTCAGGCAAGATGGTGCGGCGGTAACGATTGAAGAAAAGATCGCCGATGCAGCACAGGTACACAAATATACTGGCGTTGCACCGACTGTTGCCGTTCATGTTCTTTGGGACTTTCCGCATGGCCTTGAGGATGCTCGAGGGCTGGCATCGTATGCTGAGTCATTGGGCGTGAAGATTGGAGCAATCAACCCGAATGTGTTCCAAGATCAGGTGTATGCATTCGGCAGTATTACAAGCGCTAATCCAAACATTCGGAAACGGGCCGTTGACCATATTCTCGATTCGATTGAAATTGGGAAAGAGCTTGGTTCTGAAGTGTTGTCCCTGTGGTTTGCTGATGGAACAGATTATCCTGGTGAGGGCGACTTCCGCAAGCGTAAGGCATGGGCGCACGAATGCTTTAGGGTTGTTTATGATGCCATGCCTGAGAATATGCGCATGCTAATTGAGTACAAACCTTTCGAGCCAGCGTTCTATCATACCGATATTGCCGATTGGGGAATGTCGTATGTTTTTTGCAAAGCAGCAGGTCCAAGGGCACACGTGCTTGTAGACCTCGGCCATCATCTTCAGGGTGCGAACATTGAGCACATAGTAGCGTTTCTGCTGGACGAGGAGCGCCTGGGTGGTTTCCATTTCAACAACAGAAAGTATTCAGATGATGATCTTACTGTTGGCTCCATAAATCCATATGAGTTGTTCCTTATTTACAATGAGCTAGTTAAGGCGGAGGATAATCCCAACAATAATCCACCTATTGCATTTATGGTTGACCAATGCCACATAAAAAAAGCCAAGATTGACGCAATGATTCAAACGGTTGAGCATATCCAAACGAGCTACGCCAAGGCTTTATGCATAAATCGAGAAAAGCTTGCGGAAGCCCAGGAGAAAAATGACATCGTCACCGCCGAATCCTGTCTCACTGAGGCGTTCAACACTGACGTACAGCCGCTTCTCAAGGTTGTTCGCGAAGAAATGGGTCTCGACCCCAATCCGCTGGAGGCGTTTCGTGCGTCTGGCTATTGGGAAAAAGTCTCCAAAGAGCGTGCAGGACGATTAGGCGGCGGTGGACTCGGCGTGTAGCAAAGATTAGGAGAGCAAAAGATGTATTAGAATATGGTTTCTTAAGCAATGTTTCCATAATGCAATTTATCGCCTTGCTGTGCGGCCTTCTTTTGCGTTACAATTAGCTTGGGTAAATACCCCAAGGGTAATTCAATGGCAAGAGTAAAGCTCAGCGCGGTATTTATCTCCTCGCTGTTTATTCTCGCGGTTGCTGCTGTTTTGAACATATGGCAGCTATATTTTATGTCTGCCACCCTCGGAATGCTTCCGATAGTTTCATATCTACTCGGGCGCATTTCAGCAAGGGGATTGAAATGCACAAGGGAATGCCCTGAGTACGTCTCCGAGGGTGAACCTATTTTGGTTTCCCTAAGGCTTAAAGGGGGGCAGATGCTCGTTGGCCCGGTAGAAGTCCACGATTCATTTCCCCAATGGTTTGAATCGGCATCCGAGGAAAATGTTATTGAGTGGCACGATGAGGCGTTGGTAATCTCTTACAGGACGATACCAAAAAAGCGGGGAAAATACCGCGTTGGGCCCGTGATCGTGCGAACGACTGACCCACTCGGATTTTTTACATTCACAAGCCGCTATCCTTTGTTTTCCACCATGGTCGTTTATCCGTCACCTCTGCGCATCTCCGAACTAGATTCGAAGCTTGGCGGAGAATTTGGAGAGCAGCAGTTCGAGGGTTCTGGCGCGAAGGGGAGCGGTGTAGATTTCCATGGCGTTAGGGATTTCAATGCGGGTGATGAACTAAGGCGTGTTCACTGGAAGTCAACTGCTCGCCATGGGAAACTTAATGTTGTCGAGTTTGAACATGCTCTAGGGCATAATGCTTTAATCGCTATTGACCTAGAGCAGGACACAGAGATAGGCGAACCACCTTTTACGTCGCTGGAGTACGCCGCAAAATTAGCTGCGGGGATTGCAGAGCAGGCAGTTATGCGGGGAAGTAGTGTTCGGCTCATATATCCAGGGATTACTGGAAGTGCAGCATTGCCTGGGGTTGGGCTTGACCAGTACTATGCAATTTTAGAGGCTCTTGCAGAAATGAAAGCAGACAAGCGTCAGTCCCTATGTGACGTGTTATTGCAAGAGTCAGATTCGATTGAGAGAAATGCAGTTGTGATATGCTTGTCGTCTCGAATCGAAGAGAAAATGGCAGAATGTGCAGAGATTCTAAGTAGCCGATCAATAAAAATATTCTTTGTGTTTTTGAAGATGGCATCGGTTCAATTAGGAGCGCATGAAGAGATTCTGATTTCTAATTTGGCTTCCGCTGGGGCGTCTATTGCAGTTGTAGAATGTTCGGATAAAGAGCTAATGGCTAGGCTAAATTATCAATATGTGGGCTGAAAGAGTGCAAAATGAAGCTTTAAATAGAATACCCCTATATGTGGCGGCTTTCGGTGCGGCTTTGGTTGGAGTAGCTTCGTTAAGCATTGCAGTGAACGATAGCCGCTTTGCAGGCATAATATTTGGCCTACTAGCCATCGGATTCACCACGAGTTGGGGAACACGCGCAGGTCTTATCAAGAAGCAGCTTATGGAGAAGGCTATCTTGCTTATGCTTGGTGGGATACTAGCTGCAATGTACTTTATGCCTGACCTGAGGTACGAGTTCCTGCCAGCGAGCGGCCTCACTTCTCTGGACAGCTTGATGGTTTCATTGCTGGCTTGGATGATGGTAATTTACAGCTTCAATCTTCGTTCAGACAGGGCGGTGTTATTTATATGTGTCCCTGTGCTTAGCCTTGTGGGGCTAATCGGAACTTTCGGCGTTAGTGCTGAGGTCCTCACTTTCTTTATCATGTTTGTATGCTTTGCTGCCTTCGCCCTCGTTGAGCAAAATGCCCTCTCGGCGCAGGAAGGAAGTGTGGTCAGGTCGCATTCAAGGAAGGTTGTCCACGCGCTTGTTGCAGGGAAAGTTGTGGTTTGTGCAATTTTGATGGGTTTACTAGTAGGGCAGGTTGTTTTCTGGGGCACCGGCGGCAAGATAACGGGTTTTTTTGTTGGTCGCCAGCAATTCTTGGCGGCAGAGTCCTTAGTCGGAGGCGATTTCATGCCTGTGTGTACCGGCCCTGTTGCACTTGGTGATGAAGAAGTGATGACTGTGCAGTGTGAGGAAGGTTTTCTTTGGCGCTCGCAAGTATATGACACTTACACAGGGCGGGGCTGGGTAAACACCACGTATGAATGGGAACAAAACCTAATTCCCAAAACGCGATGGGTGACACTTGGCTTCCAAAAAGGCCGTAAGATACCTCTTAATGGATATGCTATTCCCTGGGATGCTAATCGCTTAGGTATGCGCACAAGAGTAAGAGAAGTTCAGCAGACTTTTCGTTCGCTAGGAACGCCGATGGTTTTGGTCTATGGGGCTGCAGAACCAGTGTTTGTGGCATTCCAGAGGCCTGTTGGATTGCGGAGGGTCGGTGGTTCTTTACGGACAAGCCGTCCTTATGGGGCTAAAAATAGATATATTGTAATTTCATCAGTGAGTACTGCGACTAGGGCAGAGCTTGAAAACGCCGGGACTGATTATCCTGAATTCATCGCGGATCGTTACTGTGATGTTCCGCCGTCTTGTTGGCAAGTCCAAAGGATTACCGATAAAGTTACCTCAGGGTTGACGAATCCCTACGAGAAAGTAATAGCGATTAAGGATTTTCTTGAGAAAGAGTACGTCTACGATGCAGCAGCACCAGCGGCGCCACCCCAGGAAGATGTGGTTACCTACTTTTTGTTGAAATCCCGCCGCGGCTATTGTGATGTTTTTGCAAGTGCAATGGCAATAATGTGTAGGCAAGCGGGCGTGCCTGCGCGTGTTGTGAGTGGATTTGCCACAGGTGTTTATAACGAGGAGGACGGCCTATTCCACGTCCAGCAAAAGGACCGTCATGCATGGACGGAAGTGTATTTCCCCAATTATGGATGGATTGCATTTGATTTGGCTCCTGCTGAGGGCAGCCCTGCTCTGCTAGCTCGTATTTCCAAGCTTTTGGCGAGGGCATATAGGGCGGTAACAGCTGGTGGTTTCGCCATGGCGGCAATGCTTGTGTTGGCGGTCCTTGCGTTATATTTGGTCAAGGTTCGAATAATAGACCGGAGGAGAAATGAACCTCAATGGGTGGCTGACTTGAAAGTATCCCGCAGCCGTGCAGTTCAAAACTATAAGAGGATGTGTCGCATGCTTGCAGGCATTGGGTATCCTAGATTGCCTACATTAACGCCGTTGGAATATGCGGCGGAGCTGTCTGCTGTGTTGCCGACAGAATTAAGCCGTATGTTGCCGACTATAGAAGCGATTACATCTGATTTTATAGAGGTACGGTATGGAAGGCGCGAGCTCCCTGAAGGTCGAATTAATGAAAGTGCTGTTCTTCTAGAAGATTTTGCTCGGGCTATAAGAGGATTTTGGATGAAACGTCTGCGAAAAGTATGCATTCGAGGATTAGTCAATGAATAACATAGCTAATGATCAGGCAAAGGATAGGGTTTGTCTTTTTACCGGTGAAGTAGACGCCCGCAGGTATGAGGCTGTTGATGCGCTTATCAACCGTTTTGTTGACCCTGCTTTTGCAGAATTTGACCTTGAATATATCGATGCGGAAACGTCATCTGCATCACAAATCCTTTCTGCTGTTTCAACAGTTCCATTTGCTTCAGAGAGGAAAGTTGTCGTTGTTCAGGATGTTGATTGCTTAAGTGCGGATGAGCAGGTCAAAATTGCTGATTTTCTTCCGAAGCTGAGTGCGAGGAGTTGCCTGATACTTTTAACCTCGGAAAAGGCGATTGCAGTAAAGCCGAAGAGCCAGGCAAAGGAAAAAGCTTCAACGGGTGCAGACGGCGAAGAGGAGGCTCCGAGAAAGGGGCTTCAGCCGAAGCTTAGGTCGGCAGTCGCCAAATATGGGACCATTGTGCATGCTGAAAAATTAAAAGGGGAGGCTCTTCGAAGGGCAGTTGTTGCAGAGGCACGCAAGCACGGAAAGGATATTCAGCAGGCGGCGGCGGAGGCTCTTGCGTACTCAATAGAAGGGAGCTTGGCGCTGATGCAACGTGAGATTGAGAAGCTTGCCATTTATATCGGCGATAGAAAGACTATCACGCTTGCGGATGTCGAGCGTTTGACGCCAAGGCCACCTGAAGACAGGATTTTTCCAATGATAGATGCGATTGGAGCAGGTAAGCAGGCGCAGGCGATTAGGCTCCTCCAGGAGACTCTTATGGCAAGCGCAAGACCAGAGGAAGAGGTCATGCGAATCTTGGCGATGCTAGCTCGGCACTTCCGCTTACTTTATCAGATGGCGTATTTAAAGCAAATTGGCTTGGACCCTTTCTCCAAAGTGCCCGACGACGTTGCAGATATGTTGCCTAAGGAGCACAACATCTTGGAAACCGCAGAATATGCGAGGAGGGCAATGGCGGCGCAGTTGCGGTTTTTTACTATGCCTCAAATTATGAAGTGTTTGAAGCAGGTTCTTGCGACTGAGCTGGTAACAAAAGGCGTTGAGGGAGAAGCCAGCTCCCGCCGGCTGAATCTCGAAATCCTCATAATGAGGCTTTGCGATCGGGAAAGGTGTTAAGGGCTCCTTAGTCTGATTGGGGCAAGTATTTTATAAATTTCCCACTGTTGGGTGCCGTCTCAATATACAGCGCGTCGTAGGGTTGAGAATCCCCTTGCCTGTAGTAGATGACGTGATCATCCGTGTAGTCTCCTGTGGTTAGAACATTGACTGATACGGGTCCGCCCGACGCTATCCAAGTTTTCCCTTGATAGGTAAAAGATGTCGGCAGTCCAGGTGGTGAGGCTGCTTCACCCTGTGGTTGAGTTGGCGTTTGTGGCTGGGCGGTTTCTGGTGGCGGTTGCTGAGGAGGTATTTCCGCAGGCGGTGGTGTTGGTGGTTGGACTTCCTTTTTTATGAAGTCCTCGGGTCTGCCAGTTTTGACTTTTGGCCCGGTTACGACAATTGTTTTGGGTGGGCGACTAGAAGCGGCTGAGATAAGTGTCAGAACAAGGAGGATACTGGCAATTCCCAGTATGAACCAAATCCAGTTATGCGTGCGATTGGTTTTATCAGTGGTAGCCATACGCACCCCTTATGTTTAATAGCGCTTTTTGAATTTCAATTCATTAATACCCAAAGAGGTGCGCTGGCAATCACGGGCATACAATAACACAATTTTGCCTACTCGTTACTCCGGCAGACACGGTTAGTTCGGCGGTAACGAACCTTTGCAAAGAGATGAAGTGTATTAAAACCATTGTGTTCTGCAGGTTCTTAATTACCGCTTGTTATGTTGGAGACAAAACCCCCAGCTCTGCTGCGCGTCGGAGTGCCTGAATTCGATTCGAAACACCAAGCTTTTCGTAAATTTTTGCTAGATGAAAGTCCACGGTGCGTTTGCTCAGGTAGAGGATCTCGGCAACCTCTCCGCTTGACTTACCTTCGAGGATCAAGTTCAGGACTTCGATCTCCCGCGCGGTCAAAGAGGGCGTCTCCCTGCGGTCAGAAGAAGGCATGGATAAAGTGGTGGCCATCCTTCAGCTCCCCTTTCCGCTTAACCTCTTGGCTCCAAAGAGCCGGGCTTTGCTATTGCCGGTATCTCGTTGTATTCGGCTTTGTATTTAGCAATAGATATAAACCGCAACGATATCCGGTCCCTGAAAAATCACCTGCTCTGCGTCAGGTTTTATTAGTGCCTGCGTCTTCTATTTCTTATATTAGCTCTAATCAAAGAGCGGCTTTGCCGCCCGGTACTATGTAAAAGCAATTGATGGCTTTGATTGGGGTGTGCTATATCTTCTTTGTTCAAGTGCGATTTTATTAAAAGTTCGCCTTATTGTCAACTTTCAAACATAAAACTGGTAAAATTACCAGGTGTGTATACTTTATATATACTACAATCAATTGATGGCTCATATACCCTGGCACTAATGCCTGTTTATTGATGATTTATTGGTAATGGCACATGTTCTGCAGCAATTTTAGATAGCGCAACTCTTCTCCTTCCAGGCTTGATTTTAGGGTCTTCATGATCCAACCCGTCCAGCAAGTGCTGGCGGGTTTTCTTTTTATTCTTTTCAAGGAGAATTGGCAAATGATTAGGTAATTTTATTTGAATACTTATTCTTTTTACCAGTTAGCATTAGTTAGTAAAGGCGACAGTTAACTCATAACTTCCAGATTGTTCGATTGTTAAATAGGCTCTACCACCATGGGGCCCGGAAAAAGAGACACCTGCAGGCAGAAGTTGACTTCCGTTTACTAGTACTTTTGGTGTCTTGCTATCGTCAGGCAGCGGCAGGCTAACATCCGCCTTCATTCCCTTGGGAATCTTAATTGCAATTCGAAAAGCATCCTTGTTGTTTTTCCAATCAACTTCAACATCGCCTAGTGGTGTTGGGGCACAGCCCTTTGCCCAATCTAGACCGCCAGCGTTTGGAGCAATGGAGACTCGGCGAAACCCTGGTTCGGCTGGGCTTATTCCTAGTATATACTTGGACAGATGTGAGGTTGGGGCGGAAGACCACCCATGGCATAGTGAATTTGAATTATGCCAATTCTCCCAAAGTGTGGTTGCGCCCCAGTCGAGCATTTTGCCCCAGTTGGTCTTGATGAAGTCAAGTGCTTCACTGTGCATGTTGTTTTCGAAAAGCGCTTCGAGGAAGAAGTAAGAGAAGAAGGGACCACCAGGTATTATGCCGCTTGATGTATCGAGAGCCTTCGCAAGTATCGACTGACGGATTTCAACGGGGGCGATTCCATAGAGAGTAGCGAGGCCGTTAGGCATCTGGCTAAGTTCGCTTGAGAAAGTTTTGTCCTTCTCCGAGTAGTATTCGGCATACATCCCTCTAGAGTAATCAAAGAGCCTTGAGTTAATTGCTAATTTTACTTCCTCAGCCCGAGTGGAAAGTTTGGTTGCTGTTTCATTATCTCCAACTAACTTCGCAAGTTCAGAGGCATCTAATAGCGCCTTGTAATATAGGCAGTTCTGCGCTGTAATTGTGCCCTTAAGCTGGCCAGCGGTCCAATCAATAAAGTTCCAATGCGGTAGGTCGGTGAGGAGGCCAAAGGCATCCTTTTGTGCTTCAAACCAGCCGATTAGTTTTTTTACCTTGGGGAAAATTTCGGCAACAAGGGTTCTGTCGCCAGTATATATGTAGTAGTCGTGGATTGACATAATCCAATAGAGACAAAAAGCTGGGATTGGGTTATCAAACGTTCCTGGCCAAAAACACATTGTTATGCCATTTGGCTTTTGCGATTGGCCTATTTGCTTGATGCCCTTTCGAATAAGATAAGTATCGCCAAATACGTAATAATTGGTTATTGCCTCGACTCGGGCATCGCCCCACCATTGTGTTCGTTCTCGCCACGGGCAGTCAGTGTAGGCATCTTCCATATTGAGCTGAACTGTGTATGCGCCCACCTTCCATATCTCGTTCAGTCGTTCGTCTGAGCATCTGAAGTATCCACGCCATTTAACCGGATAGGTGGAGAAATTCACACTAATGGATTCGATAACTACTGGGCCTGAACAGTCGCGAAAGTCGAGCTGTATGTACCTGAATGCACGTTTATCGAAAGTCTCCCAAGTTTGGCGATTGGGCTTCATTCGGTATCTGTCTGCGTAATGGACGCCGCTGCGATGGGGGTCGACCTTTCCTTCGGTAAGTAGTTCGCCATATCCGATATCTATTACACCCCCACTCGATGCAAGGATATTGATTCGCGGGTAGCCTGTAATTTCGCGGCCAAAGTCAAGAACGATATATACTGCTTTTCCGGCCTTGCGTTCTTTTTCTGGGAGTGGATAAACAGTGCATACGCCTAGCTTTGAATTTGTTGCCAAAAACGCAGGCAAAGTCTTGCCCCTAGGGTCCAAAGGTTGAGCACGTAGGATATCTTCAATATTTGGCCGCCTGATGAGCGCTTGTGGGTTTGCGGCCAGTGTAGCTGTGTTTTGTGCCTTTCTTCTAACTTCATGGCTCATCAATGCGGCTACGGAAGCCTTATCGTCATGAGGGTTATCGTTTGGTGATGGCTCAGCAGTGCCTATTTCATAGATTGCCGTTGGGAATATCTCCTGTTCATACATCTGGGGGATTTCGCTCGGCACAAGTGTGGGCCATGGGTCCATACCCGGTGGGCCGATTACCTTTGCCTTCTCCCAATTTGAGTCATCGAAGCAGACTTCGGTCCATCTATCGGGGGCGAGATTTGCATCATAAACTTCGTTGAATCCCAACTGCACGTCCATTCGCGGTAGATCGCGGAACCAGGCTTTGGCTGGTAACACACGCCAAGATTCATCGGATGCGAGCGTAAGCTTCTTACATTTGTTAGAGTTGGCATCTGTGTAAAAAATTGACCCGTCAAAGATGAAGCCACCTCGCCCAAGTATGTAGAAGAATGTCCCTGTGCCGTAGTGATGAACCAAAGCTGCAATTACATTCTTGCCGGATGTAAGGTAAGGTGAAAGGTCGTAAGTATCATAGTATTGCCATCGGGGGTCGGACCGCACAGGGCCACGCCCAACGAACCGGCCATTTACGTAGAGCTTATAGCGGCTGTCAGCGCAAATCCGCACGGGTGCAGTGACAGCGTTTCCAGGCAAGTTGAATGTCTTTCTAACATACAGGTAGTAGTTGACCGGCTTATCCTCGCCTGAGTCCCATATCCACTTGCCCTTCCAGCTTGCAGCAGCAGGTCCGACGCTGAAGACTAGGCAGAGAAGGGCGCAAAGGATTATGATTCTGCACATTGTAGTTCGATTTAAGGGTTAGGCTGAATTGGTTATTTTTCCTTCTTAAAGAGCAGTGTTTGGTTATTTTCGACTTTAAATGCAGAATGGTGCTTGGTTTTTATGCTCGGCGCCCGATGACTTTGGCGAAGAATGCTTCGACATCCTCAATCGAGTGCGTTATTGGGGAGGGCGGGAGGTATTGGAGGAATTCCTTGCCGTAATGTTTTTTCACAAGTCGGGAGTCGAGTATTGCCACTACGCCTCGGTCATCTTTCTTGCGAATTAAGCGGCCAAAACCCTGCTTCAGACGTATTTGTGCTTGTGGTATCGCATATTCTCTAAACCAGTCGCGGCCTGCCGCCTTTATGGAATTTATGCGTGCACGGTTGAGGGGATTATCCGGTACACCGAATGGTAACTTGTCAATCACTACGCAGCTTAGAGCCTCGCCGCGGATGTCAACGCCTTCCCAGAAGCTGTGGACGCCGAAGAGACAGGCATTGTTGAGCCTTAGAAATTCCTGGACGAGCTGTTCGTTCGGCATATCACCTTGCTTCAAGAGGACGTAGGGCAACCTTGTTAGAAGCCGTTCATATACGGCATTCATCATTCGGTAAGAGGTGAACAGCAGGAACGCTCTGCCGCCGGAGGCACGCACAATGCGCTCGATTTCGTCTGCAACCTTGTCTGCATATTCAGGGCTTTCAGATGGAAAATCTAGGTGTTTTGGAATGTAGAGCAGTGACTGATTGCGAAAGTCAAATGGCGAATCTTCGATAATCTCTACGCAATCTGGAATTCCGAGTCTTGCCTTGATATAGTCAAACCTTCCTGAATTTGAAAGAGTTGCGGAGGTTAGGACGGCAGTATCTACTTGTTTCCAAAGAGAGTTGTAGAGCAGGTCTGCGACGCTTAATGGGGAGTAACGAAGGTAACAAGTAGCGAGTTTGCCATTTGAGGCTTTCTCTCCCCATTTAAAGTAGCCGTCTTCCGTACCAAAGAATAGCAGTTTAAGTTCCTCACTAATGCGAGTGCACATTCGCTTAAGGCCGTTTAGGCGGTCCTCAAGTTCCTGGCGGCCTTCTGTCTCTTGTTCGGATAGCTCTCGATTTAGTCCATCAAGTATTGTGGTAAGTACGCTGACAATATTTTCGATTTCATCTTGTGATTGTTCGTGGTAGATGTCCTCAAAGAAGAATTCTTGTTTTTGATAATTGACGAATATACCGAAAAGCTCTTGGTTGAGCTTCTCAATTGTTTGGATGCGTTTTGGGTCAAGCGATATGCCTTTAGTTCGGCGAATTTTATTAAGGAAGTTTGGTATTCGCCAGTTGCTAAACTCGATACCGAAAACTTTTGTTGCAACATCCTCGAGATGGTGTGCTTCGTCGAATATTACGACTTTATAATCTGGTAACACACCTGCATTTGGGTCCGTCATTCGGATTGCTAGGTCGCTAAAAAATAGGGAGTGGTTGGTGATGACGATATCTGCTTCTGAGGCTGCCTTCCGTGCCTTATAGTAGAAGCATTTGTGGAAAAACCTGCATTCCTGGCGGTGGCATGTGTCCTGGTCGGAGCAGATTTCTTCCCATTCTGAGAATGCGAAGTCTAGTTCGGCGACATCACCTGTTTGTGTTTCCTTTGCCCATTCCCTTATACGTTCAAAAAACGGATCGCGTGTCAGTAAGAGCTGGGGGGTCTCGGCGTCAAGGTTATTTAAGCACAAGTAGTTGCTGCGTCCTTTCATTATTACCGCGGTGAAAGGCATTTGGGGAATCGCGTTCTGGACGAAAGGAATGTCTTTGTTCATAAGCTGGGCTTGCAGATAGAGGGTATGGCTGGAGATGATAACCTTATTGCCGTTTAATGCGTGCTCGGCGGCTGGGATAATATATGCCATGCTTTTCCCGACGCCAGTGCCAGCTTCAGCAAGGCAGTGTCTTTTCGTTTTCAAGGCGTTTTGGATTGCAATTGCGACTTTGATTTGCTGAAGCCGATGCTCGTATCCAGGCATGTTTTGCGAAATTGGTCCCTCAGGGCCTAGAAGATCTTTTAAGTTCATTGAGTTCAACCCGAACACCTGTTCTGATGCGATAATTATACTTTTTTCGCGGTGCCTGGGCAAGTAAAGCGCCAGAAATTATAAGTAAAAGGGCCTCGGATTATTGTTCCGAGGCCCTTTGTTTTTGCTTATTTCTTATAATTAGTTGGTTGAGATTTTCTCTAAATCTTTGTCTACGTGAATTGCGTTGTCAAACCATCGCCAGGTGAGGCCCACCGGTAACAACGTCTTTCGGAGGGCGTCCTCAAGGGTTTGGGTGCCGGAATCAAGTGCAGGCGGGGTCTGCTTTAGTTGAGCGTTGGCAATTATCATAACCCCGTAATCCTGGGATATTCGGTCTAATATTGAGTAGAGGTTGCCGCTTGTTCTATCGAAATCGACGTCAGTAGATAGGCCTAGGACGCCTGGTGCACTTTCGCTTGGCTTCTTGGTAGGAATGAAGATAATCTGAGCGAAGTGCCTTTTTCTAAACGTCCAGGTTACGAGTAGCTTATCGGCTCCTGTTCTTTGTGCTGAGCGGTAAACTGGCCAAGGAAGCACACAGTCCTTTCCGTATACTACATCACCTTTCCAGATGAGCTTGGCGTCTTCAAGGTTTTCCACGTCAACGTAGCCCCGTCGGTCGGACCTATCTGGAATCAGATATACTTCAGCGGCAATTCTTGCTGTGGCTTCTCGGACAAGGGCATCGGTATTAATGCTGAGCATAATTTGGTAGAGTATTTGCTCTTTGCTAACATCAATTGGCGGAGCGGTAATCCAAAGTGTGTTGCTGTGCAGCTTTCGATTCTTCCACTGCTCGCGCATTGCGTTCTCGTGAGCAGAGAGAAGTGAGGCTTCCGCCAGGGATGTTGGTTGTGTTTGCGTGCCAGTATACTGTTCGGCGATGATTTCCTGAGAATTGCCTCCCGCTCTTATATTCTCAATAGTGCTTGGCACCTTAAGGAGTAGGAAGGCAAGAGCAACCCCTGCGCATGCGATTGCGATTGCACGTGCGGGTACCAGACGAGCTAGCATATAGCTCCACGTGAGGCCAAAAGTGCCTTGCTTTGCGCGCATCGCCTTTTCATGCTCTGCGCGGGCAATTCGCATCACGATGTCATGTCGAAGGTTGTAGGGTGGTTCCACCTCGGGCAGTGTTCCCAGCACAGCCCATGTTTGTTTGAAGGCTTCGAAGCTTTGACTACAATCTGGACATTCCTCGATGTGATTGCGCACGGCAGCCATGAGGGAATAATCCATGCAGCCTTCTAAATAATCCGAAAACAGTTCTTTAGCTTCTCCGCATTTCATGTCGTTATCCTATTCTGTGCCCGGGTGCCCTCTAATACACAACGCGGACCGAGTCCGGAGGTCGTTTGCACCTGGCCTCGTAATTGCGCCGCTCTTTTCTTTCCAGAGGTATGGTGCTTTTCTTTGATTTTCATTTGGTTCGACGACTTCAAGACTCAAAAAGTTCCCTGACTGCTTGCAGTTTGTCCTTGAGAGCCAGTCGCGCTCGATTGAGCCTCGATTTGACGGTTCCGATGGGTAGACCGATTATCTCTGCTATCTCCTCGTATGATTTACCCTGTGTGTGGAAGAGAACTACCATTACCCTTTGGTAGTCGGGCAGGCTATTGATTGCTTCCTGTAGCACATCAGAGCGCTCTTTTGCTTCAAGTACCTCGATTGGCCCAGGTGAAGGGTCCTCAATTTGGCGCGTTACTGTGCTTTCTTCAAGCTCGATATATTCGTCAAGAGGAATGTTTAGATGGCCTTTTGAACGCTTGCGTTCGTCTAGATAAACATTGGTGACGATTCTAAACAACCAGGTAGAGAAGTTAGCATCTCCTCGGAAACTTTGAATGGCGTTGAATACTTTGATAAATGCCTCGGATATTACGTCGTTTGCGTCATCATAGTTGCCGCAAAGGCGGAAAGCAAAATTATAGATTTGCTTCTCGTATCGACGGATTAGCTCGTCGAATGCCGAGATATCGCCTTGTTTGCAACGTTCGATTATGGCGTACTCGTCTTGGCGCAATGCTTTAGCATCCTTATGCGTGCGAACCACGCTGCTATCAATGCTTTTAACCCTTTCCAATGCTTACCTCAAGGCGTTTATTTTTACGCCGATTACAAAATACTGCTATGCTGTATTTTTTCAGCACCTTTATATACGCTTGAAACCGTTGGTTAATCGCTGGCTATTTTTTTGCTCAGCTTTTGCTTACAGCAAATGCTAGGTGCTGTTCAAAGGAATAAATTATCATTGTAAGGCATTTATAATTATTATAGCACATTTTTGTTTAAGTTCCACACAGCAATCTACCCAGAAGTGAAGAAGGGCGGGGTTATAGCTGACCCCGCCCGTTTCATTCAACTTCGATTCGGAAAGTCCGCGTTTTTAGGGCATTATTGCGGCGTTTGTTTTGGGATAATGAGTGCCAAGTCGTCCGCATGTGTTCGCACCCAATATCCTTGCCATGGCATTACGAGTTCTGTTTGGTTCTTTCCATTTGACTTTAGCCACACGTGGCCCAGCCTTTGAGTTGCATTGTCCCAGGTGAATAGCAAAGGCATAATCCAGCCGGCTTTGACAGCCTCTTGGATTGTTAGAAGCTGTTTGCCATCGGTTATTGTCATATCTTGGTACCTAGATGGAGCAGTGAATGGCTGAGAAATTAGATTCCATCCACTCTTCGGCAACGTGATTCTCATGTCTGCTGCACCCTCGTTGTTGAAGCCGACATAGCTTATTTTTTCTGTTTTGATTGAAGTTAAGCCGTAACCTTCGCCTCGAAGAATTCCGAATTTGCCGTCATCCCAAGGATTGTACGGAATCCAAGAGTCGCCATTCCAGCTGCAAAGCTTGTCAATAATTTCAAGCCCGGCGAACACTACATCGGGAGCGGAGTTTTCGGGTGCGCAGGGTACGCCGATTAGATTGAAGCCCTTTCTAATTGCTTCTTGTGGCGAGGTTAGGCTAACCAAAGATTCGCTGGACTGGATGTCTGACTGGTAGCGGACTCTGATTACGCGGACCGGCGCCGTCTCACCTGCGTCCATGCCGCTGATGCCAGTTACGCGGGCTACAGTTGTGGGTATGCTCTTTCCTGGACAAATAACCTTTACCATGCTAGATCCATCGTTTATTACAAACCAACCGTTCCCAGACTCGACAACCTTGCCAGTGCACTGGATGAGTAGCCCTGTAGTAATTGGCTTGAGATCGAGGTCCTTTATCTTTACGGCTAAAGCTCCTAACGGTGTTCCCGCCTCCTTGCTAAGCAATCGAGCTTTGTCTAGCACGCGCTCGCCATTTTCGGTAGTTAGAACGCCAACATAACTTACTACGTCTCCTTCAGCGACAGGACTTGTCCAGAAAAGCGGTTTGACTTTGAGACCGGCTGTCCTGTTAGGTTCTTCGATGTATATGCATCCCTCTATCGCACCTGTTGGTGAGGTGACAGACTTGCCGATTACCCTGATTTGCGTGCCGTCGGGAAGTTCGCGAGCTTCCCAAAGCGTTACTGGGTCCACCAAATCAAGGCTAAAGTCGAGGCGGGTAGCGAGTCCAGCTGTTACGACTGCTGTTTTCGTTGCTGTTTTGAACCCTAGCGAGGAGACGTTGACAGTGTACTCGCCTGGCGGTAGGTCTACAAAGACGAAGGTACCCGTGCCATCGGTGAGCATGCTTTTTGAAATTGGTCCGCTGATGGATACTTGTGCCTTACAAATCCAGTTGCCATATACTGGGTCGTTTGGCATTGAAGAATCGGTAACCTGACCAAATAGAATACCTTCAGTTGGATTGCTTTTCCAAGGCATGTCAGGAAGTGGTGCAGGAAGTGCAAACACAGAATCCTTGATTGCTTGGTAGAAGGCGGAATTCGGTTGGTTATCTTTGTTTGTAGAGCGATAGCTATATGTGCAGACGCCTTCACATCCGGCAGTTCTGGCGTATCCAATTTGGCTTATCGTTCCGTTGATCGAATTAAGATATGCCGCCACTCCATCTACTACATGGCGGCCAAACTTATTGTTAATTAAGTAACTAGTCCAAAGCCGATAATCTCGAGCCTGATTGCTATCGTGCTCGCGTTTATAGTTCATCAGGATATTCATATCGAGGATGTGTTCTTCCATCCATCGCTTGTGGTCTTGGAAAACCTCGGTGTATGCGCGCGTAGCCCTAAAGTCAACATTTGGGTCAGCGCCCATCCATCCAATTGTGTCGGCTGACATCTTAATAGATGGCTTTATATAGACGCATTCGGCATAGCACTTCCGCACTAAGTCGGTAACCTGGTTTCTTCGGAAATCGCA
Organism: Armatimonadota bacterium; assembly: GCA_029907255.1. Lineage (NCBI taxonomy): Bacteria > Bacillati > Armatimonadota > Armatimonadota bacterium. Next base: position 46,132 of record JARYMF010000004.1, on the reverse strand, counting down.
CCAAGTAGCCCAAAGAGGATCTGATGTTTTTGTTGGTGGATATGAGCCGTATTCACGTCTGAACCTTTCGCAAGTAATATCGTTGTAGCCCCATGGATTGGCGGTGTAACCCTTTGGCCAGTAAGAGCTTTCGGGATAGCGAATGCGGTCAAAATTGACGCCGTCAACGTCGTACTTAGAAAGTATGTCCTTGAGGAGGTCGCAGATATATTGCTGAACACCAGGCACGCCAGGGTCGAGCTCCCAATATGTGCCAACAAGGTTAGTTCCATTTGCGGCTTTATGTAGCCATTCGGGATGTGTTCTGAAAACATGGTTTTCTGGAGGCAGTGGCCAGGCGGTGTTCCAGACGCGGTATGGTATTATCCAGGCATGAACTTCGATTCCCTTCGCATGGGCTTTCTCTAGACAGTCTGCGAGAGGGTCGTATGGGGGATCGGTTACGACAATATTGCGTGCCCATGGTTCGTAGGCTGAGTTGTAGTAGGCATCTCCACACTTTCTAACTTCAAGGACGATAGCGTTATAATTTGCGGCGGCGGCTGTGTCTACTAAAGTCGTTACCGAATCTGGATCATATGGGCCGGGGCTGCCCCATGTGTCTACCCACAAGCCTCTGAATTCGGGCGGTGCTGTGTTTTGCGCAAGTGCAGTAGTAGCTAACGTAACTAAAAATAAGAGGGTGAGGAAGGTAAGCAAAATTGCGCTCAGTCGTGTGTGCATGTTTTATTAATTCTCCTTTCCGTTATGTTCTTTTTAGGATGCCGCATTCTTGCCATTTTTTTGACTAATTTTGAATTAGTAATGTTGCTCCACTCTGCTATTGTGACTTATAAATTTTCCCAAAAGTAGCAATTGAATATTTAAATGGCCCTTTGATACCGAAAATACTGCCAGGTTTCCGTTTTGTCAATCTGCACTTATACCAGTTTTCAGAAGCTTTTCATTGTTTTTCAAACTAAAACAATGAAAAATTGGTGATTGGCGTGCAAGCATTAATACGCATAAGGTTCATCTTTGCAAGCTATGGGTTGCATGAGAAACAAAATACATCAATCGAGATTCAACATAAAAAGTTTTTCTACTCAGGCAATGCTAGCCAACTGCTAGGATTTCTTAAGTCTTAACCTGACGAGAGAATTTGGTGGGAATGTGCGAGTAAAGCCCGTTGAGTGTGTTCCCGTGGTCGAGTGAATTGGCTTAACGGCTTCCGGTTCATCGAATGTATTCATAGCCATGAAGTCGTCGCCTGTAAGCGTTTCTACAAAGGCTTCGCCTTCGGCTTGGAAATCATGAAGTGCAATATCAACTGTGAGTGGGTCTTTTGGATGCCGATTGGATACGAGAATATTCATTTCCTTACCTGTTTCATCGAGTAGAGCAATGGCGTCTAGCCAGGGTGCGTCATTCCATGCGGGCAAGTCGGCAAGCTCTGCAACTGAGAATTTGGGACCTGTAATGTGGATTTTAACAGGGGTTCGCCCGGATTGAGATGCATACATCCTGTGCGCCCAGTAAACTGGGTTTGGGTATACGAACTCGCGTTGTTTCCGCAGGCCGCCGCCGTGGTTAACAAGGGCTGAGTGGGTTATAATCTCCACTATCCCTTGGCTTCTAATTGCTGCGTTTACCATTCCAGCATAAAGTAGTGCTTCTGAGAGGGTTTGGTTATTTGGCAGTTGTGGCTTGTGGGTGTGTATTTGTAGCTCAGTAAGTGCAATCGTTGGAACTCTGATTCCACCTTCAGCCATTTGGCGTGCCATTTCGTGAAGATGGGCCTCGAACCAGAATGGGAATGCCATGAAAGCCTTATAGGCAATTTCCGGGTCGGTTTCCGCAGGAATTCCAGCGCCCCGGAGCTGGTGTGTGGAAAGCGAGCGCAGAATGTCGGCGTTCTTCTCGATGATGGGTTTGTTCCAGTTTAGGTCCTGGCCGTTTGCAATGAACTTAATGTTGGAATCAACAGCGTACATGGCTTCGTAGAATCGGCGGTATCGTTCGGCATATTCCTCGGGTGTGCAGTTGCCGATTTGCCAGCTGCCGTAAAGTTCGTTGCCAATCTCCCAGTATTTGACGCCATAGGGTTCGGGATGCCCATTTTTTGCGCGAAGTTTGCCAAGTTCGGTGTCCAGTCCGCCGTTGCAATATTCAACCCACTGCGCTGCCTCCTCAGGTGTGCCGTTTCCTGCATTTATGCAAATCAGGGGCTCACAACCTAGCAGTCGGCACAGCGCAAGGTGTTCATCCGTTCCAACATGATTTGGCTCTTCCTGGTCCCACGCGGGGTTCACCCGCATTGGGCGTTCATCAAGCGGGCCTACTCCATCCTGCCAATGGTAGCCTGAGACAAAATTCCCACCTGGGAAGCGAAGCATTGTCAGTTTTGATTCTTTTAAAAAATGAAGTATGTCGGGGTCAAAACCTTCCACATTGTCCGTTGGGAATAGGAAGCACTGGTCAAGGAAGATTTCTCCCTTTTCTTTAGCTCCGATGGTGAGAAGTAACGGCTGCCCACGCTCGACGCCATTGCGTCTAATGGTTAACTTGCCTTTGCACTTTTGCCAACTTGGATTTACTGAAAACTTTGCTCCGCCGAGGTCCTTACCGTCGAGCGTTCGGATAATGGCGTGGAGTTCCTTTATCGTTCCTTTTGCCCATACAGTAAATTCGTATTCGCAGGTGCGGTGGATTGGCAGATAGATTGGTTGGAGAATGCCAACTTGTGGCGTGCTTAGCGACCGAATTTCAATTCTTTGGGATGTTTCCGAGTTAATTCTATCGGTAGAGAGTGAGTACGAAACGTTCCCTGTGCCCCAGCGTGCCCAGAAGCAAGCAACGCCTGCCTTATGACTCTCAAGGAGGTCAGGCCAGACTTCGGAGATTCCGGAGTGAGCTAACTTCCGCTCAAGGCCCTTCTCGCCGTGGTGGCTGAAATACTTTGATGGTTCGAAGCCGCTGTTTCGCAGAATCTGCGCCCAGAAGCCATGGTATATATTGTTACCAAGGTTCTCGGTAAACTTTCCGAAAAGGTATGGGGATATCGGCTTGGATTTTTCGCCTGCAAATACCTCAATTTGTGGCTTGTCGCCGGGCTTGAACTCTACTATTGGCTTAGATTCAGTTTGCCTCAATTTCTCTACCTTAAATAAGAGTACCCACATTGGGTCATTTATATAAAGCTATACTAGCCCTATCTAAGCGTTCTGTCAAGCTTAGTTTGACGTGCCTTGTAGCGGCTGTTATACTTCTCCAAGAAGGGAGTGGGGTGATTGGGTCGGTTAATTCTTGTTGTGTGCCTCGTGTTTACTGCAATAGCGGCCGCGTGCCAAGCTCAGAACCTGCTGACCAACTCCGACTTTTCGATGGGGCTGGAAAACTGGGAGCTATATGGCAAAGACAAGGCGCTCATTCGGTTGGGCAGCGGCGAGGGGCCTAATGGTTCGAACTGTGCCATTGTGCCTGCAGCGCATGCGAACATATCGGAGACAATGCGCTTGAAGCCCAACGCGGTCTATGAGCTTTCCTTCCTATATCGTCGTAGTTCCCCTGCCTGTGCAGGAGACTTAGTTATATTCCTTAATCGGCTTGGTGAAGGGAACGCCAGCGCTGGTGTTATTAGGCTTTCGTTCCCTCGGGAGTCGGATATGGATAAAGCGGGCGAATGGGAAGAGTTTCGCGAAGCATTTCGCACTCCCATTCTTACGAGCTCCGGCAAGGTTGTACTTGGTGCTTCTGGTTTTGGTGAAATTGCGTATGCACGGGTATCGCTGAAAGAGCTACCGCCAAGTTCGACGCCAACCTCACTCCTTCGCAACGCCGATTGGAGCAAGCTTAGAGTACTTCGCACTTGCAGTCCATTGTTCGAAGAGTTGCTCTCCGATTCTCCGGGTGGCTACACGGTTATTGCTTGGACTCACAACCTCAATAAAAAGAATCTGCCGCCAGAGTTATCCGCTAAGTTTACCGATGAACAGTGGAAGCAGGAGCAGCTTGCTATGTTTCGGGAGGCTGGCGAAAACGGGCTTTATTATTACGGCTTGCCTGGTTATTCAGAAGTAGCCGAAGAGGTGTATCGTCGGTTTGGGGTTAAATTCGACGTCGCTTGTGAGATGAGCAATGTTAGGAGTGCCGCGATTAAAGCTGGGGCTGAAATTTTGAATCCAAAGAAACACGCTTCTACATCAGCTGAACCATCGGTATCGCTGGTTGATCCTGCGTATATCAATGCCGCGGTGGAGTATCTCAAAGCGCAAGCTGAGAGATTCAAGGGCAAGCCATATGTATTCGCCTATATGGGCAAAGACGAGCCGAGCATAAACTTTCCGGAAGGGCCGATGTCGGAATGGGGACCGTTTGCAAGACAGTGCGCAGAAGAGGTTCTCAGGGATTTCGGGTTCGGCAAATATGCAATGCCCGCTCCTGGGGATCCTGAATATCTTGCTGATGATGTTAACCGACCATTTCGTTGGATTGCTTTCAACCGCTGGATGGCAGCGAAATATGCTGACTCTAAGAAAACTATGTACGAGGCGCTGAAGGCTGTTGACCCAAATGCACTTTATAATCCATGTGACTATTGGTTCATGACCGGCTTCGTACCCTTTGACTTTGCTCTCATGGCGAAGTATGGTGATATCTTCGATTGTGACCCTTATGCTAGCTCGGCAGAGCGAATGAAGGGCAGAGGACTTTACAACCACGGCTTCGGGCCTAAGTTCTTGCGTGATATCACCAGAAAGCCTGTTCGTGCGATTGTGCAAGCTTTCGATTATGCTGGGTACGACATGACCCCCGAAGATTTGCTTGAGTGGGTTAGCCAAAGCCTGCGGGCTGGCGCTAGCCATATTGACTTTTACCAAATGGATAACCCCAGGTTCACACATCCCGACCGATGGAAGATGATGCTGCATATTTCGAAGGTTGTTACTTCGATGAGGGCAATCAAAATCCCCGATGACCCGGAGGTTGCGATACTTTACTCTGCCGATTCGCATCGAAGCAAAGGGCCGAGCACTAATGCAAATGAGCTTTATACTGCCTATGCCTTGCTTGGTGAAAGGGTTGGCTCATGGTTTGAATTCGTAGATGATGATTCGCTAGCAAGGGGGGAAAGAAGCCTATCAAAGTATCGAGCGGTCTACATACCCTTTGGTACTTATCAGAGGAAGTCGGTCGTTCGGCAGATTGAGGAGTTTGTTCGCAAAGGCGGCGTAGTTATTTCTGGGGACCCGAGCATCTTTTCATGGGATATCAACGGGGAGAATCTTTCTTCATGGCGTGAAAGAATATTTGGCATTCGAACGATTGCTCCCAAGGCTCGAAATTTTCTTGTGCTTCGAAGGAGTGAATGGGTTGGGGACTGCCTGGCGGGGACGTCGCTTCCAATTTATCCTATATTTGGCAGGAACGGATGGTCCGAAGACAACGGCTGGCTAGTTGAAACGGCAAAGCCCGATGTTCGCGTGCTAGCCGTGTTTGCTGACGGCACGCCAGCGATTACGGCGCACAGGTATGGGAAAGGGGAGGCGGTTTACTTCGCGGCAAATCCGTTTGTCCCCGAGTGCCTCTTTGAAGGCGACAAATGGGACCGCCTTTTCCGTGCGTTCCAAATGCACTTGGGTGCGAAGGTTGACCGCCCAATCTGGCGATTCCGTCTTCCTTCGATGCAGTAGCTGGGCTTTTGTGTTAGCTTATCGAGCTTTTGACTCAGAATGCCATGTCTGGCTTCCAAACCTCCCAAACATGGCCTACGAGGTTCGGCCCTGGCTTGAGTGTAGGTTTGCCAGGCTGCCAGCCGGACGGCATAACTTCACCAGTTTCGCGAGTGTGTTGGAACGCCCTTACCTGGCGAAGCATTTCGGCGACATTTCTTCCAACGGGAGGTGTAAGGACCTCCATAGCTTGAATTATGCCATCTGGGTCTATTATAAATCTGCCTCTCACGTTTACGCCGGTTTCTTCATCGAAAACTCCATACATGCGGCCAATTTTTCCGCCGGGATCGGTTAGCATTGGGTAGGGAACGCCGCCCGCAACCATTTTGGACAGCTCTTCCTCCTGCCATATCTTGTGTGAGAATTTGCTGTCTACGCTGATTGTGAGCACTTGGACTCCGAGGGATTCAAGTTCTTCGCGTTTGACGGCGACCGCCGACAATTCTGTCGGTCAGACGAATGTGAAGTCGCCGGGATAAAAGCAGAGGACCACCCACTTTCCACGATAGTCTGATAGCTTAATGTTGATGAAGCCGCCTTCAAAGTAGCCGGCTGCTTCGAAGTCGGGGGCAAGCTTGCCACATGCTGCTTCCATTATGTTACCTCCTTGTGGTGGGGTTTCAAGCTTCCATATTCCCGTCTCAGGGTGTTATTAAACGTTGGTTGGGTGGAAATACGCAAACAAAGCCGATTGTAATGATAAAAAGTTTGGGGAAGCTACGGATGTGCCAAGAGGTTTTGCTATTGGTTGTTAATCCTCTTCCAGCCTCCGATACCATGTCTGCCAGAGAATAAGCGATGTCATTACGACAATTCCTCCGGCGATTAGTGCCTCGGTAAAGCGATGCAGGACAAGGTAGATAGGGCACATCCACATCGCAATTAGCCAAGGGATGCCAATCAAAACGTTTGCAAAATCTTGGCTAAATGGTCTTCGGAGTCTACCGTCTAAAGCCAGGTCTTTTGCCACGGCTCCCCACCATCCTGCAGGGCGCACTTCTGTATAGAACTTTCGCAGAGTCTTTTCATCGGTTGGCTTAGTAAGAAGGGTTACGGCGATGGTTATGCCGAGCACCAAGAAAACAATGGCAGGGAAGGTTAGATAAAGCGGCATAGCGGCGAATTTCGGCACAAACGCTTGGATTAGCGAAAGCACCATCCCGGAGACTGCGCCTGCTGCGTATCCCCAGCCGTTCATCCGCCACCAATACCAGCGCAGAACATTCGGCATTAGTACTCCGGCGCCGAGGGTTCCCATAATCCATGTGAACATTTGATTAATAGACTTTGCGGCAAAGCCGATAGCTATTCCTAGGGCAATGAGGAGGGCTGATGATACATAACTTGCATAGATTAGTTTGCGCTGTGAGGCATTCGGATTGATGTATTTGTGGTAAATATCTTTCACGATATAGCTGGCCCCGCCGTTAACTGTTGAGTTAAACGTTGCCAGAAAGCCCGAAAGCAGGGCGGCGATGGCGAATCCCCTAAGCCCAACAGGTAGCATGTTTTGGATGACCGAAGGGAGTACTTTCTCGGGGTCTCCAATTTCTGCCAGTCCAACTATGCCGAGTATTGCTAACCCCATTGCCATGGGCCAGCGGACTGTATGTATGATTCCCCAAAGCGCACCAAGCTTCGATGCTTCCTTTGGGTTTTTCGCTGCCAAAAAGCGTTGAAAATCATAGAGTTGTTCAGGCCCGGAGAGCGAGAGGAGAAGGCCTTTCATCACCCAGATGATTAAAAGCGCCCCGAAGAGTTTGTAGGCAGGGTCGGTAATGTATGCGAAGTCCCACCTGTTTGGGAGGAGGCTGCCCCATTCGGAAGGCACTTTAGCCGAAAGCGCTTGCGGCGAGACATGAGCAAATCCCAAATATGCGATAACAATTGCTCCGATGCTTAAAACGATGGTTTGGAATATCTCGACCATTACAACGCCATGGAATCCGCCAACGATTACGTAAATGCCGGTAATTCCAATAATCAGAGCTGCGCAGGTATGTTCACTAAATGGGAGATAGACCGAGCCAAATTTCCCCATTCCGGTTGCGCCATATGCCAGAAATGCAGTAATGGTTAGGACGGCGTAGAGTGTATAAGAAGCTCGTGCGGCCTCACCTGCCTTGCCGCTTCCGAATCGGGTTTCCATCCATTCAGACCCCGTCATTACGCCTGAGCGCCGAATCCACTTGCCCATATATGCCATATAAAAGACAGGAATTATGAATCCCCAAATCCATTGCACCCACATGCCTTTCAGCCCGATTGTAACGAACAAGCTAACAATCCACATTGTGCCGGTTATGTCAAAATAAGACGAGCTGCCAGACATTGCTAGCGCCCACCAGGGAAGTTGCCTTTCGCCAAGAAAGTAGCTGCCAATGTTTTTCGACGCCTTCTTCTTCATCCAAATTCCTAGAGCGATTACGATGGCGAGATATGCGATGATTATTCCGATGTCAATGGGATTCAAGCGCTTGAGCATGTTTCCTCCGATAGAGCATGGAATTAAGAGAGCGTCTTTGCTTTTTGAATTATATTTCCCGATGAAAAATAAGCTTCCTTCGTTTTTAGTAGAAGCCGCCCAAAAGAATATTCGTTGCAAAAGCTTGTAAAGCATGATATAATGCGTCGAAATAACGCCGGCAACTTGTTTTCAAAACACTATAATAATGCCGGCGTCCTTCCTGCTCCGGACCAAGTTCCGGGGCTGCTAATCCGAGGGGAGGTGAAATAATGGTCCGTTCCTACGAAGCTCTATACATCATTCCACCCGGCTTGCAGGAAGAGGAGATTACCCCCATCACTGAAAAGTATAAGCAGGTAGTGGAATCCCAGGGCGGTGAAGTCGAGGGTGTTACCCGTTGGGAGACTCGAAAGCTTGCTTATGAGATCAAAGGTCAGCGAGAGGGTATCTATGTGCTGATGACCTTCAAAAGTGAGCCCAAAGTTGCCGCCGAGTTGGATAGAGTCTTTAGGATTGGAGAAGATGTGCTTAGGCACATCATTGTTCGTAGAGATGAGAAATAGGAATTAATAGTGGGCTATGTTGGAAGTATTGATTGGGTACTGAGTAACTGGCCAGAGTTCATAGCCCTAGATGAGGAGGCAGAGAGTATGTTGAACAGAGTGGTATTGATTGGCAGACTAGCTACCGACCCCGAACTGAAGTACACGCCTAGCGGAATTGCGGTGGCAACGTTCAGGCTGGCCGTAACCCGTAATGTGTCGAATGCACAAGGCGAAAGGGAAACGGATTTTATCCCTATAGTGACGTGGAGGCAAGCTGCTGAGTTTGCGGCGACTTATCTTACAAAGGGGCGGCTTGTTGCTATTGATGGGAGACTTCAAATAAGGTCATGGGTGGCTCAGGACGGATCTCGCCGGAGCACGGCCGAAGTTGTTGCAGAAAAACTTAGGTCTTTGGATAGACCAAAGGAGCGCACTGAGGCTGGCGTGGCAGAGATAGAAGAAGCACCAGTGGTTGAGGAAAGTGACACCGCCATTGAGCCCCAGGAAGAGGAATTTGAAGACCCATTTGCCGATGAATAGGCAAAGCCTATTTTAAATGCTTGATTAGATTTTAAGGAGGCCCTTAATCATATGCAGAAAAAGAATGCAACAAAATTCAAGAAAGCGCGGCGAAAAGTCTGCACGTTTTGTGCAGATAAAGTAGAGACTATTGACTATAAGAATGCCACTAAACTGCGCAAGTTTATCTCGGACCGCGGAAAGATTCTTCCTAGGCGAACAACCGGAACTTGTGCTTCGCATCAGAGATTGCTAACTAGGGCAATAAAACGGGCAAGGCACATGGCTTTGCTCCCATTTACGGCGGAGTAAATTTCTATTTTGGCTCAAGCAAAAGGACGCTGGATTCTTCCGGCGTCCTTTTTTGTGTTTAAAAAGCCAGAGAAAAATATTATTCAATCCGTGTCTGGTCGGGTTTGCGAAGTCGGAGGCGGAAGAAGACGGACATAGGCTTTCCAAAAAGGGTAAACGTTCTAGGCTCGACTTCTGCATCTGCGAAGTGAGTTGCTTCAGCAATCTCTAAAAGTTCTTTCTTGCTGTATGCTGCCCGCCAGGATGCCATGGGTCCGACTTCAAAGGCAAGGCGCAAGTGGATTGGCAATTCCTTTTCGTATTTCTGCCATTCCTCCAATGGAACTTCGCTTTGATAGTCGTAAAGCCAGAACTCGCCGCCGGGATTCAGGATGCGGTATATTTCATCGAATACCTGGGATGAATTACGCCAATGGTGCAAAACGTTGACGCTAACGACAAGGTCGAAATACCTGCCTGGAAACGGGATGTTAGTTGGTTCGCCTTGGGTGAATTCAATCACTTTTTCGACATTCGAAGCTCGGGCGTTCGCCTTTGCAACTCGTACCATGTCAATGGAACGGTCCATTCCAACTATGGTGTGGAAGTGGTTTCTTAGGGCAAGTTCAATAGGAAGGTAGCCTGGTCCTGTGTCAAGGTCCAGTATTCTCGCGAAGCGTCCCTCTTCATGGATTTCGCTTGCAATCTCGGCATAAAGTGGTCGAAGCTGCCTTGCCAAAAGGAACGAGTAGAGCTCGGTGCCTGGGAATGGAACGGCTTCAATATTCTGGGCGAACTCCGCAATCTTGGATGTAATGCCATATCTACGAGCGAGTACGAATAAACCCGCTCCGCAGAGGCTAGCGGCAATTCCAGTTTTTATGATTTTCTTTATTTTGCTCATAATTTTTGTGGCGTAAAGTTTTATTTTCCTAAGTGCCGATGTTGTTTTACCCTGAAGCAGCAAGGCTTCAACCTTGGGTGATAAGGCACCTTGACGATTAAACAAGCACATCCTTTGTGAGTTTCTTCGCTCCAATGGCGTTTTTCTCCTTCGTTGACGTGCGATTAGTTTGCTAATTAGAATTATGGCAGTAACAAGAGAAGTCACTAGTGCAGTTAAAAGTTCTAGGGAGAGGACAGAGAATGCCATCATTGGAGTCAGAAATACGAGAGATACTCAATCGAAACAAGGGCACATTTGGCATTGCGGCTTGGAATTCCACCGACGGCTTGGAGTTTTTCTTTAATGAACATGAGGTTTTTCCTTCTGCAAGCGTTATTAAAGTTCCCATTATTGTTGAGCTTTTTTGGCAACGTGATGAGGGGCGGGTTTCGCTCGATGAGACGGTCATTCTAAAAGACGAGGACAAGGTTGAAGGTTCTGGCATTCTAAAGGAGCTCCATGAAGGGCTTGAACTGACGCTTAGAGACCTTGCGACTCTCATGATTGTTATTAGCGACAACACAGCTACAAATTTGTTAATAGATCGCTTGGGTAATGATGTTGTTAATTCGCGCATGCGCTCGCTTGGTTTGGAGAAGACAACCCTTGCCCGCAAAATGTATGATTGGGAACAGGCTCGGCTTGGAAAAGAGAACCTTTGTACGCCGTATGAGATGATGCAGCTACTGCGTTGGCTTGCCTGCGGTGAAATTCCTAGCAGAAGTGCGAGTCAGGAAATCATCGAAATCATGGCAAGACAACAATATAGGGACAAGATTCCGCTCATGTTGCCCGCCGATCTTAAAATCGCCAACAAGACGGGTTCGATTTCGGGTGTTACCCATGACGTGGCTGTGGTCTATGCGCCCTGGGGTCCATACGTACTCTGCGTAATGGCGAAGGGGATAGACGACCAAGAAGACCAGCGCATCGCCAAACTCGCCATAGCGGAGATTTCCAGGGTGGTATATGACCACTTCTCCGCATGATGGTAAGTTTTTGGAGCGGATTCGCTGAAAGGCAGGGGAGAGACATGCAGACGGTTGACAAGTTGGCAGCTAGTTACTGGGAAGTAGACCGCAAAATGACTAGCCATCAACTGAGGCCCTACTGTGTTGTCATTCTAAGAAATAAAAAGCAAAAGAAGGCGGTCGTCAAAGCTAGTTCGTATGACTTCGAATCAATGAAAGAATATGCAGAGGCACTTCAAGAAGACCTAGAAAAGCTGACTAACGAAGAGTTCATTAGGAAGTATGATTTAACTACCATTACATAAAGCCTTAGACCGGCACTTTGGGTAACAAGCGTTAGGAACACCGGCGTGCTGGCCGGCAGGGAGCCATAATTATTAGTTTTTAAGCAAGATGAGGGGTAGATTGAGGATTTTTCGAATCTACCTCTCTTTTTTATTAATTAATGTATTAGCGAATTGGCCTTGCTTATTTATAATTTCTAGAAAGCATGGTGGTTCAAAAATAAAAGAGGGCTACCGAGCGTTGGCTTCTGCGAGGGCTTCATCCAGTGAGGTATACATTGGAAGACGATTTTCGAGGCGTGACAAGGTTATTAGCTTGCGAAAAATACCGTGACATCCGATGATTGCTAAACGCCTATTCTCATTCTGAAGTTTTTGTTGGAAAGATATAAGGGTTAGAATGCCAGAGCTATCTATATAGGTCAACTCTGTCGCGTCTAGGATGATATGCTTCTTGCCGCTACGTGCAGCGTTTTGGAGTGCTCGAGCTAGAACGGATACGGTTCCGCTGTCTATCTCGCCGCTGCATTTCACGATAGTTGTTTCCTTTAAACGATTAATGGAAATCGAACAAGATTCCGCTGACATCATTTTGAGCCCAAAGGGGTAGTAGCCGATTGTGGTTTTATTAGCAATGCAATATTGTTTTCAGGCTGCTTGTTTTTCTTTCGCATCCGAAAGCATTTGGTCTAAGCTGTCTCGTACGTGGATAAACTTGTCAACACGGGTAATTTCAATCACTCGTCTGGTTGCATTGTGCCCTGGTGGCACAATTACGTAAAGTTTGGCATTCCGTTCTTCGAGTGACTTGTAAGCGGCTATAAGCGCGCTTAGTCCCGAGCTGTCTAAATAAGATACGCCTGTTAAGTCCACAGCCACAATTTTCGTCCCCCGGGCAACTGCTTGTTGCATGCCGTCTTCAAACCTTGAAACGTTGTAAAGGTCAATTTCGCCAGCCGCACGCACAAGGGGTATGCCATCTAAGTCTACCAATTCTATGGAGAGCTTTTCATTATCAGGGCGAGCGTTTTTCATGTCTGAACTACTCAATCTCCAGAGTAAGCCCGGCAAAAGAATTGACCTACCGTCTAAACACTATAAGCTGCTTAGCTTTTGGTTTCGCAAGTTCATATACCCTTCTTTTCTACAAATAACACATACCTGCATTCCAAACTTTGTTGACACCTCATATCACCAATGCTAACATTCATGATTGCATTGCTACATATTTTACCTCAGGTGATGTTGTGGCTGTTATCACTCTCAATTCGGTTAGGAAATCGTTCGGCGGGCTCCAGGTCCTCGATGAAGTGAGTTTTACGCTGGGATTTGGAGAGAAAGTTGCGCTTGTTGGGCCTAATGGGAGCGGAAAGACAACAATACTCCGACTTATTGCTGGCGAAGAAGAAGCTGATTCGGGTACAATTCAAGTTCTTCCGGGTGTAACTATCGGCTATATGCCTCAGGATAGTGAACTGGTAGGTGAGCGAAGTCTCATTGAGGAAGTTTCAAACGCATCTGAGGAAGTAGTTCGCTTGGAATGTGAACTGCGCAGGCTTGAAGCTGCGATGGGCGAAGCGACTGGCGAAGAATTAGAGGCAATCCTTGCCAAGTATGGCGAGACGCAACACGAATACGAGCGTCTCGGCGGTTATTCGTTCGATGCAGAGGTTAAGTCGACTCTGAGTGGATTGGGTCTTGGACCGGAACATTGGGAGAAGCCAGTTAACATCCTTAGTGGCGGACAGAAGACACGGGCGGCATTGGCAAAGCTGCTTCTACAACAGCCAGACGTGCTTCTTCTCGATGAACCGACGAACCATCTGGATATAGAAGCGGTCGAATGGCTGGAGGATTTTCTCCAGGACTTTTCGGGCACGGTGCTGGTTGTATCACACGACCGCTACTTCCTCGACCGAGTAGTCACAAAGGTGATTGATTTACATGAAGGATATACAAAGACCTATGCTGGCAATTATACAGCCTATGTTCGGCAGAAGCAGGAATTTCTCCGACAGCAGCTTGAGGATTATGAGCGACAGCAGGCAGAGATTGCTCGTTTAGAGGATTTTATTAGGCGGTACCATGCTGGGCAACGCCATCGGGAGGCGAAAAGCCGCGAGAAGAAGTTGGCGAGGATGGTGCGGCTTCGAAAGCCAAAGCTAGAAGCCGATAAAATGCGAGTTCGCTTTGAACAAGCTAAGACAAGCGCACAAATAGTGGCAGACCTGCGAGATGTTGGCAAGGCTTTCGGGGAGCGGCAATTATTTGCAGGGTTGAACCTCATGGTGGAGAATGGCGATCGGATTGGAATAGTTGGGCCGAATGGTGCGGGCAAGACGACCCTCCTTCGGATGATTGTTGGCGACGAAGAGCCAACAACCGGCACACTTAGCCTAGGTTACGGGGTCGAAATAGGTTACTTCGACCAAGATTTGAGCGGCTTGGATCCTGAAAATACGGTACTTGAAGAAATATTGGATACAGAGGACCTTGGCCCGGCGGAAGCACGAGCTTTCCTCGCACGCTTCTTGTTCAAAGGAGATAGCGTGTTCAAAGCAGTCTCGAAGCTGAGCGGTGGCGAAAGAAATCGTTTGGTACTGGCTAAACTGATGCTAAAAAAACCAAACGTTCTTGTGCTTGACGAGCCGACAAATCACCTTGATATTGATTCAAGGCAGGCGCTTGATGATGCCCTAAAGGCATTTGAAGGAACGATAATTCTCACCTCTCATGACCGATATCTACTGAACTCAGTGGCAACCCGAATCGTCGAAATTAAAGGAGGAGCGGCGCGGGTATTTGAGGGAAACTATGACTTTTTCGTCGAGCGAGCACGCCCAAGGCCAGCACGCCCTTCAAGAAGGAAAAAGCCAAAGCCAGTTGCCCGCAAGCCATCTGTTGCTAGCGAAGTTGCTACGACAGGGCTGACTGCCGAAGAAATCGAGCGCCAAATAGAAGAGGCTGAATCAAGGCTTGCAGAGGTAACACAACTTCTTGGAAATCCGGAAACTTATGCGAACGCCGAGAAGGCGGCAAGTACCGTTGCCGAATATCATGAGTTGACTAGAACGATAGAACAATTGTACGCGGATTGGGAAGCCCTTCTGGATTGAATATCGGCAGTTTTGCTCCTGGCGAGGATGACAAACCGACAGGCTACTAAAAGGAGATAGCTTTGGGGATGAGAGGCTTATTGTACACCTTTGCCCGAACCTCAACGTCTAATGAGTTGAATATGCGCCTGCAGGTGCGAAAATGCTTATGGGTAGTTTGGAGAAGCCGGCAGTGCTGGACGCATCTGTTATAGACAGAGACCAGTTGCTGGTGAAAAGCTTTCTAGCTGGCGATGAAAGAGCGTTTGACGAGCTTGCAGTCAAATACCACGCATATATTTACAACATCTGTCTACAGATGCTTGGCAACGCTGCAGATGCAGAAGATGCGACTCAAAACGCCTTAATCTCTGCCTATCGTGCGCTACCTCATTTCAAAATGAAATCGCGGGTATCTACGTGGCTCTATCGCATTGCAGTGAACCAATGCCTGAGCCTTCAGCGAAGCCGGCGATTAGAGGCTCCCTTGGAGAAGGATTTCGGTGAGTGGTCCCAACCCAGCCTCGAAGATGTCGAGAAGCGTCGGATAATTTCGAAATTACTCCAGCGGCTTGCACCTCATTTTCGCGCAGTGCTCATATTGAGGTACTATCGAGAGCTTTCATACATAGAAATTGCTGAGGTGCTAGGCTGGTCACCTGATAAAGTGAAGTGCTATCTCCACCGCGCTAGAAATGTCTTCAAAGAGATTTACCTGCGCGAGTGCGAGAATGGAGGAGTGCCATGAAGTGCTCCCAAGCTAGAGACAAGTTGATGGATTATATTGCGGCGGAGCTTTCGCTGAGAGAGGCAAAACAGCTAAGTGGTCATCTTGATTCCTGTGAATCATGCCGCAGGTATTTAGCACTTGCGCAGAAGGCTTCTGAAGCATTGAATTGCTTGCGAGAAGAAGAACCGGCGCCAGATGTCCTCAGTGCGGTTAGACAGAGGATTGATGCCGAAAGGATTGTCTGTAGTCGAATTCGCGTACCTCGTCTAGCAGCGGCATTCTCGGTAATTTTTATATGCGCAGTAATCGTTGCCGGCTGGTTTTTGCAGACGTTATTTACCCCTGAAGCTACACAAATCGCGCAGCAACAAGAACACTTTAAAGCTCCTGCTTCGACGAATAATCCTGCAGTGCAGAGCGTACCAGATTCAATTCACAATTCGGCTAGCATATCAAAGCCCGTTGTTCAGCAGACTGGGCAGAATATTATTAAGCCTCAAATTCGTAAAGTTGCAAATGCCTTGCCTGGGCATAGGCGGCGGAGAACTCTATCAACTACCAGAAAACCCATATTGGCACATAAACCGTTAAGTGAAGCAGACGTCAAAGTTGCACCTGAGCCCAGTAATGGCGAGGCGGTAATGGTGTTCGTACTAAAGCCAAGGGAGCCTGAGGTATACACAATACAGGTAAGCACCGATACTGAGTCGGATGAGGTCGAGACGCCGGCTACCGAGCTGAATGTAGTGCGAGAATTTGACGTCGGAGGCAGGGTAACATCTGTAACTATCGCGGAAACGGTGGCATCCGCTAATATTTACTAGTTTGGAGTCACGGGGTGCACAGAACATGCACAAGATTGCAAGCTTTTTGGCAGCAATGATCTTAATTTCCTCAATGATAGGGCTTGCTTTTGGGGACTTAGATTCATCAAGTTCGAACGAATCTGAGAAAAAATATCCCAAGCAGAGGCCACTGGAAACGAAAGAGCAAATCCCAAGGCGGTTCCACGATTTGCGTGAAAGACTGTATCAGTTTGAGGGTGCACGCTTTGGGGATGCTGGGCGGTTTCGAATAGGCGATACATACTTTGGCGGGACCATCTCTCTAAAATGGCCAAATAAGCTAGTAAGCATAGATGTTAGGGATGCTGACCTAGCGAGGCTTACGGAGCTTCTCAGTGCACAAACGGGCATTCAGTTTGTGTTGGGAGAGGGAGTGCCAGTAAACCTAAAAATCACAATTCGCGTGTCGAAGATGGATGTAAAACGGTTCCTTGACACGCTTACTGCAACCACTGGCTTAACGTATATAGCCGAGCATAGGGAGACAGAGAAAGCAGAAGCGGAGACAGCAAAGCCAGAAAAGGCCGTTGAGACTAAATCAGAGGATAGTCCGGACAGCCCCGATTTTGCGGATTCCGAAATGAGAAAGTTTCCATTCCCGGGCAAATTTTCCGAGAAGCATCCCATGTATGATTTCATGAGGAAGGAAGTAACCCATGTCACTATCTACAGCCTCAAAAGCAAGGGCGTAATAGTGAATATGGGAAAAGTTTCAGCTTCATTAAAGAACGCCGACCCTATCGAAGCGGTAACAAACCTTATCAAACAGATTGGTGGCGCAGGTTACGTAGTCATGAATCTAAATGATTATTTGGCTCTTCAGGATCCAGCTCAAGCGGAAAGAATAAGAAAAGCACTTAAGAGCGCTCCCCGCATGAAAGTCAACCTTGAATTAAGGGATTCGCCTATAACAGATGCGCTCGTTCAGCTTTCTCAGAAGGGGAAGTTCTATATTACAATACCTAAACCTGGGATTCCGAATTTCTTGATAATACCGGACGTTGAAGTTGTGGATGAGAAAATACTGCCTTCTCTCAGTGCTGTCGACAAGGAGGCTGAGGAAAAGGCAAGGAATGACCAGCGCATTTGTATGGCCAGAATGAAGGAAATGGTTACAAAGCTTCTAGCTTTTGCAAAAGCCAATGGCGGAGTGTTTCCGGATGCCGCAGAGTGGATGGAGAAGGTTCCATTTCCCAAGGAATATCAGCGGTCTTATGCAATGAACAAATATTTGAGCCTTAGGAAGTTGAGCGAAATTAGAAATCCTTCCGAAGTAGTATTGCTGTTTGAATCAATCTGCGGCCGGGTATATGGAACAGAGGAGTCAGTTATCCCGATTCGGCGGCACCCCGATGGCATTGTGTTCGGTTTCGCGGACGGGCATGTTGAAATAAGGGAAGACATGCCCAATTTCAAGCCATAGGGTGAATCCTACCAGTTGATATGGCGGCGAAAATGAGAAGGCCGGGCACGCCCCCGGCCTTCTCGCTTATGGGTGTGGTGGGTGATTGCAGGGCTAGTTAAACTCAAAAACTCTATAAGTTCGCTGAATCAGGTATGCCAAAAGCAATCTAACCCAGCGCTCTTATTGTGAGCGCTTACATCCATAGTATAGATAAGCAAGATGCATGCCAATATGGCAACGAACGCATTCGATTTGTTATAATATCTCCCCATGGCAAGCCTTATTGAAAAATACAGAGCTACTCAAAGGCGGATTCGCGCGCTCTTTGCGCCGTATACGGCGGAACTTTGCCCTGCTTGTCCTCAGCCGTGCTGCCGAAAACCCACGAAAGTTCAAGAGATTGACGTTCTTCTTGCAAATGCATGTGGATGTTCATTACCTTCGGCTAACAAAACAGTGAGAGAGTATCTCGAAGCTAGCATTAGCATCCTTGCTGGCGGCGAATTGGTTGAACAAACCCTTGAACCATGCGATTATTTGGGAGATAACGGGTGTCTTTTCCCCGATGATCTTCGGCCGTTTGAATGCGTGAAGTATGTGTGTCCACAATTAAAACGCACGATGACACCGCGAGAGATGCGCGAGCTTAGATATCTGCTCCACAAGCTGGGCGTTCACCATCGAGCACTCATTGACGCCATTATGCCTGCGGGCCGCCGCCCTTGACACCAAATTCGGCCAAGACTATGATGTTCATGTTTGGATAGGTACAATTAAAGTTTTTGTACCAAAATATGCCATGAGAGCTGCCGTACTTGAAAAGTTTAACGAACCGCTAGTAGTGCGAGAATTCGATAAGCCGGCCCTCGGGCCTGGTGAGGTTCTTGTGCGGATGCTTGCCGCAGGTGTGTGTGGGTCAGATATCCACATGTGGCATGGTAAGGATCCTCGAATACCTCTGCCAACAATCATAGGTCATGAGGGCGTGGGAGAGGTGGAAGAAATTGGTCCCGAGCCGCCAAAGTCCATCAGTGGGAGAGAACTCAGGCGTGGGGATAGGATTGCTTGGGACCGTGGAGTTACGTGTGGCCAGTGCTTTTTCTGTGCTGTGCGGCATGAACCGAACCTTTGTCCAAATCGGTGGGCTTATGGGATTGGGAGGTCATCGGAAAAACCGCCCTACCTTGTTGGTTGTTATGCTGAGTATATCGTACTTGTGCGAGGCACAAATATCATTCATCTAGATGAGTTTCCTTCGACTGATTATGTGCTTTTGGCGAGCACGTCTTGTTCTGGAGCAACCGCTGCCAATGCCGTGGAGGTTGCTGGTATTGAGCTGGGTAGCGCTGTTCTAGTACAAGGTTCTGGTCCGCTTGGATTATTCTTAACTGCTTTCGCCAGCATGCTTGGGGCATCACCGATAGTAGTCGTGGGTGGCTCACCAGATAGCCTTTCTCTTGCGCTAAAATTAGGTGCAGACCTAGTCCTTAGCCATCGAACCACGTCATCAAAAGAACGGATGGAAGCAATTCGAGAAATCGCACCCCGAGGCATAGATGTTGTGCTTGAGTCATCCGGCAGACCTGACTCGATAAATGAGGGAATAAGAGCGTTGAGAACAGGTGGCTCGTATATTTCCACAGGTTTCGCAGTCCCTGGAGCATCAGTAACGATTGATTGCTACCAAGATTTAGTGCGGAAAAACCTTCGGCTTCAAGGAGTTTGGACGAGCCATACGCGCCACCTTTATCAAGCTCTGGCGCTTGCTAGCCAGAATCCCATGCTGGGCGAAATGATTACAAGCACATTCACTCTCGAGCAGGCAACCGATGCCCTTGTTGCTATGGAACAACGCGAAGCTATTAAGTCGGCAATAGTATTCTAGAACTTTCAATTTACACTTTGTGATATCCCCTTCTTTGTGGTTTGTCGTTGCCTTTCAACTTTTGATATAATTCCTTTGTTGAGAAAAATATAAAGGGGTTATACTTGGCAAAGACGCAGACTAAATATGTATGTCAGCAATGCGGATATGAGTCTCCAAAGTGGCTTGGTCGCTGTCCCGACTGCAACGAGTGGAATACCCTAGTTGAGGAAGTCGTCACCCGAACATCGGAGGCAACGAAGAAGCCCACGTCCGCTACATACAACCCGCCCAAACCAATTACTGATGTTGTGGTCGGTGAGCATCACCGATACACCACTGGCATTGGTGAGTTCGATCGTGTTCTTGGCGGTGGTGTAGTGCCCGGTTCTGTTGTGTTAGTTGGCGGCGATCCGGGAATTGGGAAGTCAACCCTTCTTACCCAAGTGGCTGAAAACCTGAGCCGCGAGGGTCCGACGCTCTACGTTTCGGGTGAGGAATCCTTAGAGCAAGTCAAGATGCGAGCCAACCGATTGGGCGCGGTTTCAGAACGCCTTTATCTCGCCGCTGAGACATGTATTGAGCAAGTTGAGGCGTACGTGCAATCTCTTAAACCTGGTGCTGTCATAATTGATTCTATCCAGGCAATGTATGATTCGTCGCTGGAATCAGCGCCTGCCACTGTGAGCCAGGTCCGCTCTTGCACTGCAACTCTTGTTAGAATTGCGAAGGGCTTGAGCATACCAGTGTTCATCATTGGCCATGTGACAAAGGATGGTTCTATTGCCGGCCCACGCGTGCTCGAACACATGGTAGACACCGTGCTTTATTTCGAAGGCGACCGGCATCAAGTTTATCGGATACTGCGGGCGGTGAAAAACAGATTCGGTTCAACCGACGAGCTGGGGATTTTCGAGATGCACGAAAATGGCCTTGTGGAGGTAAGCAATCCGTCTGAGCTTCTTCTTGCGGAAAGGCCCCTGCATGGCCCGGGCTCGGTAGTAAGCGCCGTTATAGAGGGTACAAGGCCCTTGCTTGTCGAAGTTCAGGCTTTGGTATCGCCTTCGTATTTTGCTGCTCCAAGAAGGATGGTAAGCGGGGTTGACTATAACCGCACAATGCTTATTCTGGCGGTTCTGGAAAAGCGCATAGGACTTCGATTTTCTAATCAAGATGTCTATGTAAGCATAGCAGGTGGCGTAAAAGCCGCAGAGCCCGCGCTTGATTTGGCGATTGCGGCGGCAGTGGCTTCGAACTTGAAGGAGTTGCCAATTGACCCAAAAACTTTGGTTGTTGGGGAGGTTGGTCTTGCGGGTGAAGTGCGAGGCGTGGTCCAGATTGAAAAGCGAATAAGAGAGGCGGCGCACCTGGGATTCGAGCGTGCAATCATTCCAGCAGCCAATGTAGTAAGAGCCAAGGTTGCAGGAATGAAGACAGTTGGCGTGGAGTCGGTTTACCAAGGAATTGAAGCCGCGATTGGTAGCTTTAAGCGCAAGAGGGCGACAGCTTCCGCAATTGGAGAACGAGATTCAGGAGAAGGCGAAAAGGGTTGTTAGAATAGGAGCGAGTGCTTATGTCTTTAGAAAAGAGTGGAGTTGAGGATACGACATTTCATTTATTAGGTAGGATAGAGGTATACCAGAATCTCCGCAATGCAGTTATTCTAGCTCATAACTATCAGCTTGGCGAGATTCAGGATGTTGCCGATTTTGTGGGTGACTCCCTGGAGCTAAGCAGGAAGGCGGCGGAGGCCCAGGCGGACGTTATTGTTTTCTGTGGAGTTCACTTCATGGCTGAAACAGCCAAAATACTTTCGCCGCAGAAAACTGTGTTGCTGCCCGACCTTGCGGCTGGTTGCCCAATGGCGGATATGATAACTGCCGAGCAGCTACGTGAGCTTAAAGCCGAATACCCAGGGCGGCCTGTCGTGGCATATGTAAATACTTCGGCGGCGGTCAAGGCAGAGAGTGATATTTGCTGTACATCTGCAAACGCCGTAAAAGTTGTCGAATCGCTTGATGCAGACGAAGTCATTTTTGTGCCCGACAAGTGTCTCGGTGACTATGTTGCATCGAAGACTAGCAAGCGTGTCATCTGCTATCCGGGCTTCTGTCCAACACATTACAATATCAAGCCTGAGGACATTCTAAAGGCAAAGGAAGAGCATCCCGAAGCGCTAGTAATCGCCCACCCCGAATGCACGAAAGAGGTGCTCGAGCTGGCAGATGGCGTTTTCAGTACGTCGGGGATGATTCGATTTGCAAAAGAGAGCTCGGCACGGGAGTTTATTGTTGCCACGGAGGAAGGCTTGCTTCACCGACTCTATCAGGAAAATCCTGGCAAAAAGTTTTATGCGCCCACAGCTGGGGTAGTCTGCCCGAATATGAAGCTAATTACGCTTGAAAAGCTTGCTTGGTCGCTCGAAAATATGCAGTATACAATCGAGTTGCCTGCCGATATAATAAATAGAGCACGAAAAGCAATTGAGCGAATGATAGAAATAGGATAGCTTATATTGGACATTTAGTCATCATGAGCCTTAACTTTCTTGAAGTTGAAAACATAGTCCGGAGGGCACTGGCGGAAGACATAGGAGCTGGCGACATAACAACAGCGCTAACTGTGCCGTCTACATCGTCATCTCGCGCGCAGATGGTTGTCAAGCAGGATGGCGTAATCTGCGGGTTGCAAGTTGCCGCTCTTACATTCAACATTGTTGCCGAAAGCTACGCTTCGGGTGAGAACTTAATTCTTCGAAGGCTCCAGCCTGGTGGTCAGGCTAATAGGGAGCCTTTATTAGGAGTTGGTGGGCCGACACGTGTTAGCATTCGTCACATGAACCCTGTCGAGGTGGTAAAAGCGGGTGCGCCCCAGCCCATATCGGTTGCCAAAGGGAAAAGCCTTACTTTCCGAGCTGAGATGCCGGATGGCTCACATGTAGAGGCTGGGGATGTTGTAGCGGAGATTACAGGCCCAACTGCAGTGATTCTAACCGCAGAAAGGACTGCGCTCAATTTTGTCCAGCGTTTGAGCGGAATAGCGACAATGACGTCGCGGTTTGTTGCGCTTGTACAACATACCAAGACAGTAATTACAGATACCCGCAAAACGACCCCTGGTCTTCGGATTCTGGAAAAATATGCAGTTCGCGTTGGCGGCGGACAAAATCACCGTTTTGGGCTTTATGATGCTATTTTAATAAAGGACAACCATATTCTCGCTGCGGGCGGCATCACGGAAGCAGTTGCTGCTGCCAAGGCAAGGGCGCCTCATACAATGAAGATTGAAGTTGAAGCAGAAACGCTAGAACAGGTTGAGGAGGCACTTGCTGCGGGCGCTGACATAATCCTTCTAGACAATATGAGCCCAGCCATGCTAAGAAAGGCGGTTGCTCTTTGCAAGGGTAAGGCGCTAACTGAGGCGTCTGGCAACGCTACCGAATCAAGCATTGCCCGAATCGCCGAAACTGGGGTGGATATGATATCTGTGGGCGCACTGACTCATTCCGTGAAAGCCTTGGATGTGAGCCTGGAAATCGTTGGATAGCCGCAAATCAGAGAAATTAATCATAAAAGAATAGCGCGGGAGTAAAGCAGCTAGCTTTAACGTTAATCATTCTCCGCACTCTCGCTTTCGTTGGCTGAGTTTGTCCAATGCAATTTAGCATTCATCGCTTTGAAAGAGTTACCTCCACTAATACTATTGCTCTTCAGTTTGCCGAGAAGGGCGCTCCTGAAGGAACGGTTATTATTGCACGTGAACAGACTGCCGGTAGAGGAAGGTTTGGGCGAAATTGGGTTTCTCCATTGGATTCCGGACTTTATCTAACGATAGTCTTCAGACCCAAAAGGTCGTTTGAGGAATTATGGCAGCTCGCTTTTGTGTGCTCCCTTGCCGTAGCTGAGACGATTGAATGTGTATCCGGACTAACGCCGGGCTTGAAATGGCCGAACGATGTAATGCTAAACGGTCGCAAGGTTTGTGGCTTGCTCGTTGAGATTGGGAAAGCGGTTGTAATATCTGAGCAAGGCATAAAAGACAGTCAGGAGAATGCAAACTCAGCGCATACTGCAGTCGCGATTCCGGATTCCAAAATTCCGGTCGTCGTTGGCATCGGCATCAACGTCAACAACACCGAGTTCCCCGAAGAGTTAGCAAATCAGGCGACTTCATTAGCGCTTGAGGCAGGCAAAAGGTTTGATCTTCATAAGGTTGAGCAGTCGCTTCTAGGGGCTATCGAAGCAAAATACGTGCAGTATGGTCAAGAAGGCTTTCCGCCAATACTTACAGCATGGAGGGAGTACGACATCACCATTGGCAGCAGAGTAGCCGTCCACATGCCCGGTAAAGTTATTGAAGGTACGGCAGTTGAGATAGATGGGGAAGGCAATTTGGTTGTGCGCCGTCTAGATGGTACTTTAACTAAGCTGTTGGCAGGCGACGTTAATATTGAATTTAGCCAGCGAAGACGCCTGTGATACCAATAAATTAATACTTCGTTTAGGTGACTACTTTATAGCAAGCTCGGCCGTTGACGAGGCACGCTGAGCGATGATATAATTAACATAAATCAACTATGAATCGCACGCTTATGGAGGGTTGATTTGCATGGCGGGACATTCAAAGTGGCATAACATAAGGCTGAGAAAAGGTAAGCAAGATGCCGAGCGCGGCAAGACATTTACAAAGCTCGCTCGGGAAATAATAGTTGCAGCTCGTGAAGGAGGCGGTAACCCAGAAACAAACCTTCGGCTCCGTCTGGCAATTCAAAAGGCGCGTGAGGCTAGCATGCCCGCCGAGAATATCAAGCGTGCGATTCAGCGTGGCACTGGCGAAATCGAGGGTGCCCAGTATGAAGAAGTAACCTACGAGGGATATGGACCTGGTGGAGTCGCAATAATGGTTTCCGCTTTGACGGACAACCGAAATAGAACGGTAGCTGAGCTCAGAACCATCTTTTCCAAGAATGGAGGAAGCTTGGGAGAATCTGGTTGTGTAGCTTGGATGTTCGACCCGAAAGGTATAATCACGATTCAGAAGGACTCCGTTGATGAAGATACGTTAATGATGATTGCTCTGGAAGCGGGAGCAGAGGATATACGCACCGAAGGCGATACATATGAAGTAATAAGCGCGCCGGAGGACTTCCATGCCGTTCGTCAGGCCATAACCGATGCTGGGGTTAGCTATGTAAGCGCTGAACTTACGCGCATGCCGAAGAGTACAATAGTTGTCAATGGCAAGGAAGCCCATCAAGTGCTTCGCCTAATGGACCAGCTAGAAGATAGCGATGACGTCCAACAGGTTTTTGCCAACTTTGACATTCCGGAAGAAGTTTTGGAGGCAGCTGCTGTAGAATAATCGTCAGCATTAGGATATTTGACTTAATGACACAACAAAAGGGCAGGCGGAAAGCCTGCCCTTTTTTAATTGCCCTAATTCAGCAAGAGGTTTTAGATTCTTCGACAATGGCAAAAATCTACCGAGGTACTGCGCTTTGCAAAGGTGGAAAATTATGTCTTTACGAGTAGGCATAGTAGGTGCTGGCAGGGTAGGCTTGGCTAGGGCGCGCAAGATAAAGACTTACTCTGATGTGGAAATTACGGCGGTTGCTGACCCCAATCGGCCGAACAGAGATAAACTTGCTGGATTCTCAGGGGCTGGATTGGCTGTTGCTGACCATAAACGGCTCGTTGTCGATAAAAATGTTGATGTTGTTTATATCGCTTCTCCTCCCAACACCCATCGCCAGGTTGCAGTGGATGCCTTGAACGCTGGCAAACATGTTATATGCGAACCTCCAATTGCCATTAGCATTGGTGACGCTGAGGCAATGATTGCCGCCGCAATTGAAAATAACAGAAGGCTCTTGGTGGCGCTTTCCGAGCGATATGACCCGGTTAACCAAGAAGTCTACCGACTCATTGAAGCCGATGAGATTGGATTTCCCTTTATTGTGCAGGTCACATACGTTGAGAATGAATTCGATAGACTCAACGATTGGCATGATTGGAAAGGAACATGGGATATTGCAGGCGGCGGAATTCTTATGGAGCGAGGCTCGGGGATTTTGGACCTCCTGTGCTTTCTTCTTGGCCAGGTTGAGGGCGTAAATGCGGTTTGCACTAGATTTGCAATAGAACCACTCAACAAGGCTGAGGATACGTGCATGCTCGGTCTTGAGTTTAAAGAAGATATTGGCGCATATTTGCTTATGACAGGAGCAGCACAGTACAGCGCCTGGCCGCCAAACTTCACAGGTCTCGGTTATCGTATGGAAATATTTGGCTTGAAAGGGTCAATTCAGGTGACCAATTACGAGCCGCGGCTTGCCATTGTGACAAAAAAGCAAAAGCGGCAAGAGATATCAGGGTCAGAAATACGCACCTCATTTCCCACTGATATGCTCCAAGATTTTATAGATTGTATACGTGAGGACAAGGAACCACTTGTCACAGCCAAGGATGCTCTATATGCGCTCCGCCTGATTCTTGCCGGGTACAAAGCTTCTCGAAATAAACGACGGGTTGAGCTGTTGGAGGAAGTGTGAGCCGCGAGTTTTCGCTAGATATACTTAACCGCATGTAGAGCTTCCTGCTTCTTGTGGTGATGTGCGCTTTTTGAAAAATTTCCAGAAACGTTCACAGTCTGTTCTTTTATTTTCCGCCTTCCCGAGGATTTGTAATATTGAGAGCGAATTAAGCTGCTATTGCCCAAGGAGGTCATCATGAGCATCAGACAGCGTATTCTAAGCAAGTTTGGGCGAAACCGGCCGTTGATGGAAGAAGTAGCGGCGGCTCAAAGCAGACTTGCAAGCAGTGCTTATCGGCTGGCGGCATACTCCCCGGACGATCTTCTCAGCCGTAAAGGGCTTGCAATCTATGATGAAATGCAGAAGGACTCGCAAGTGCTCTCGTGCCTGAATACGAAGAAGTTCGCTGTGCTTTCGAAGGGTTGGGATATTGTTCCAGCTGATGGCTCCCAGGCAAACATACGTTCGGCGGAGTTTGTCAAATTTTGCCTTATAAACATGAGGGGTTCGGTTCAAGATGTGTTGTTTAAGGTAATGGATGCGCTTGCGAAAGGGTTTTCAGTTTGCGAGATTAACTACAAAATTATTCCCAATGGGCCTTTTGCCGGCATGGTAGGTTTGGAATCAATAAAATCCAAAGACCCGGCAGCTTTTGGCTTCGAGATGGATGAATTCTTAAATATCCATGGGCTCATCATTACGGAAAGCGGCAAGACAGCAAGCTTGCCGGTCGAAAAGTTTATCATTTATACCTATATGCCCGAATATGAAATGCCTTATGGGCAGTCAGACCTTCGAGCGGCATATAAGCACTGGTGGAGTAAAGAAGTAATTCTGAAGTTCTGGAATATCTACCTGGAAAAGTTTGGTTTGCCTACTGCCAAAGGATCATACCGACGCGGCCTGCCGAAGGAGCAACAGGATGATTTGCTTCGTGTGCTCGACAAAATACAGCAGGAGACGGCTATTGTTATCCCAGAGGATATTCGGATTGAGTTGATTGAGGCACAAAGGGGCGGCGAGGCTGGCTACCTGGCGGCAATCGAGTTTCACAATAGGCAGATTGCAAAGGCGATTCTTGGACAAACGCTAACCAGCGAGGAAGGCTCGCGGGTGGGGTCGCTCGCAATGGCGAAAGTCCATCTCGATGTCCTTTGTTTTTACCTTCAGAAGCTTAAGCGTGATTTGGAGGAGACTGTAGTGCAGGAACAGATTATTAGGCGGCTAGTGGATATAAACTTTGGTCCATCAGCAAAAGTATATCCAAAGTTTGTGCTCGGAAGTTTGGAAGACAAAGATATTGAGGCTCTTGGAAGCCTAATTGAGAAGCTAATTGCTGGAAAAGTCGTTGCTCCTAATGAACCCTGGATACGTGAGTATCTCGGGATACCTGTGGCATAGGGGATAAACCGAAAAACAAACTGGCATCATTTCAATACTAATTAACTATGGGAGGTTTGCCATGAATGGAGCCATTTATTTTGATGTGGATTACTCCCCATCAGAGCCAATGCCGGTAGAAAAGGACGCAAAGATATTCGAAGCTGGCAATTACACGGATAAAGGGCTCATCATTACAGAAGATGATTTGGATACTATTGTCCGCAATTTTCACGAGGCGCCCGTGAAGGTTGAACATACCGACAGCCCGCTAGACCCACTTGGAGTTGTAAAGCGGATATGGCGGCGGGGAAAGGAACTCTTTGCAAGGCTGGCATTTCCGGCAGACGTGGCTGGATTCTTGGAGCGCCGTGGAGTGAAGAAGCTGAGCGTTGCGTTGTTAAAGGACCCACTGCGACTGGCGGAGGTTTCGCTTGTGCTGAACCCGCGCGTTCCTTCTGCGGCAATGTTTGGCAGAAAGGGCGCTATTGACTGCCTGCCATTGGGCGCCAGGTTTGGTGATTCGCAAGCATTTAATCAAATAAGACGAAGTAGGAAGGAGGTGAATGAGAAGGTGAACGAGGCTGAGAAAGAGATCGCAGAGCTGAGGTTTGCACTGAAGTCGCGCGACGTGGAGGCGCAAATTGCTGAGTTCAAAGCCAATGGTAAGCTGGTCCCAGCATCAGAGCCGTTTGCTCGGGCAATCCTCTTGAATGCCAACCAAGTAGTTACATTCTCGGATGGTGAAAGCACGGTGGCTGAGTTGTTCATTCAGTTCCTGATGAACCAACCCAAGGTAATAGAGTTCAGCGAGACTGCAAAGGCTGTGGAGAAATCGGCAAGGCTGTTGACGCTGGAGGAGGAAAACCTTCTTGCAAAGCTCGGAATAAACAGGGAAAAGCTTGAGAAGTATGCGAAAGAGTAGCAAGTGATTGTGGATGACAATATAGGTTTTAAATCTGCATATGCGACATTTAGAAATGGAGGTAGGATAGGTGACAGCGACTACAACGGATCGTGATACAAAGCGCAGTGATGGTATGCTCAAGGCGATGAAGATGTCGAGCGTCAAAATACCGAAGGGCGTCTTGGTCTGCATTAACACAAGTGGCTATGTTGCAAATGGTGCTGACACTGCCGACTTCAAATTCGCCGGGGTTAGCTATGAGCAGGTGGATAACTCTGCGGGTTTGGCAGGCGATAAGGAAATCCGTGTTGAAAAAGCGGGCGAACATATGTTCGTATATAACGGCGGCGATGCTACTCAGGCTGTTGTCGGTAAGGAGGTCTACATCGTGGATAACCAAACAGTAGACGATGACCCGGCGGCCGTTGCAAATGACATTAAATGTGGTGTAATCGCCGAGGTGGTTAGCCCTAGTTTGGTGCGTGTGCGAATTGATGGCTATGCAAGATAAAGAGAATACACTGCTTTTGTGGCACATGTTCTTGGAAGAGCAAGTTAGCTGAGTATCTTTTTTTTGCTCTTTTGAGTTGGCGAAAACGTATGAAAGGAGATTTGTTTCCATGCCAATAGTCAAGTCAGATATTCCAAAGCTTCTGGAAGCCGGACTTCGGGCAGTATTCTTCGATGCCTACGAAGCATATCGCAGCGACTGGGAGCGAATTGCCACTATTGTTCCTTCAGAAAATGATATCGAGAAATATGCATGGCTGGGGGCAACTCCCAGGATGCGGGAGTTTAAAGATGAGCGAATACCTGCTGGTCTGCTTGAGCATGATTATTCAATTAAAAACAAAACTTGGGAAGCCTCGATTGCAGTTGACCGCGCGGCACTGGAGGACGACCAATATGGCCAAATTCGGCTGAGAATCCAAGGATTGGCAGATGAGGCTAGACGTCATCAGGAGGAGTTGGTTTTTGGCCTGCTTAGGGACGGGTTCAATACTTTGTGCTATGACGGTCAATTTTTCTTCGACACCGACCATAGCGATGGTGAGTCCGGCACGCAATCGAACAAGGGTACTTCTGCCCTATCTGCGTCATCGCTTCAAGCGGCTTTCACTGCAATGATGAAGTTCAAAGATGACCAGGGTAAGCCAATGGGAATCATCCCTGACACACTTGTTGTTTCGCCTGATCTTAAGTGGACGGCAATGGAACTCCTTGGGTCAATCTATGCGCCTGATAGCGAGGTTGGGAAGACTGAAACCAGGAAAAACGTCCTCAAAGGTGCGCTCGATTTAATTGTCAGTCCATACCTTACAGATTCAAATGACTGGTTCCTACTATGCACCAAGCGTGTCATCAAGCCTGTAATCTTCCAGTCCCGAATTCCCATAGAATTTGCGGCTCTGGAGGCGAACTCGGAAAACGGGTTCATGCGCGATAGGTATGTTTACGGCGTCCGAGCAAGATACAACGTGGGATTCGGACTATGGCAGCTTGCGTATGGTAGTCAGGTAAGCTGATAGGGGGAGACTATTAATGATTACAGCAGCAGATAGGAGTACAAAACAGGCAAAGGAGCTTATTGCGGTTCCAAGTGGCGCTCTCTTAATGACGCCCGAAGAGTGTGAAGCCTGTTTTGTGAATGAGACTACTATGATTCAGACGGGCCCATGTCGGCTCGTGGGGGTAATCCTGAACGTCGGAACTGAGGTTGCTACGATAACCATAGAGAGCGATACCCAGATTGTTCTCAAAGCAAAAATGACCTCAGGTAGCCGACCTGTTTTCCCTGCACTGCCAATTGCATGCAAAGGAAATCTTGGGGTTACTTTGACTGGTGCAGGCGCGGAAGCAATTGTCTATTACATACCAATGTAATCAGTGGAGTGGTGGAGTATTGGCAGGATGATGGCGGCCTTTTTCTTATGGCTTATTTTCTTGCTACTTCATCACTCCAATTTATCCTATTTCGCGGAGGATTATCGATGGCAATCACAATTACAAAGGCGGAGATTAAACGAAAGTGCATGATTCCTATATCGGATACGACTTATGATTCAAATATTGATGCCCTGATTGCCGAGATGCAGCCAGGAATTGAGTATACAATCGCCGATGCATACTTAAATGACACTGGAAATTCCAGACTTCAGGCGCTCTTAAAGCTTGGGATGCTTGAGATAATGAGCGGTGAATTCATCCAGCAACTTTTTCGAAAAGCAGGCGCATCGGAATCGCTCAAAATCGGCAGTTTAACGATAGGAGCCCGTCCACAGTATGGCGCAAAGTTAATCGAGCAGGGCCAGTTGAGACTTCGGCCCTTCAGAAAGGCAGTGGACGATTTAGCAGACGTAACTCAGATTGCAAGCACGACAGAAGATACGGATAGGATTTTCACAAGCGATGATATGAGGATATGGTGACAATGGAGGCACTAAAGGAACGGGCAAAGAACGCATTTGAAGCATATGGCGAGTCTTTTGCAATTGGAGGAAGACCTACAAGAGGCGTTTTCCAGCAGCTTGATATGCAGAGAATGAACATGTTTTTTGATGATATTGAAATTTCAACAATAACCAGGCCCGCGCTTATTGCTTTTATTCCAGCCGACGCAAGCGCATCAATTGACGAAACAATTACACGAGATGGGAGAACTTATACTATCAAGAAGTTGGCAAAGCTAAGGGCAAAAGATACGGTTGTGATGCAGGTAATCCTGTTGGTTTAATTGTTATTTATGGTCTTGATTGGGGTGACTTGTTTGAGAAGGCGGATAACAGCAGCAAAGAGCGATGATGTGAGCTCCCGGCTGGCGGTGATTGAGGAGAAAATCGAACTTGTTATCTCAGAGCTTTCCGCCATTAGGGCTTACATCCCCAGCAAGATGGTCGAACACCAGGAAAGGATAACTGTTTTGGAGCGGAGCATCCGTGGCATTCAGTGGCTAGGTAGTGCGCTAGCAATTGCTCTTATAGGAGCTTTCATAGGGCATGTGCTTGGAAGGTAAAGGAGAGTTCAAATGAATAAAATTCACCTATGGCAGTTTTTGCCATACATTCTGCCTGTAATTTCTTATGTCATTGGCAAACAAATGAATAGGCTGCGTGTGCCAAGAGAAGTTTTAAGGCTGATTAGCAACCCAAACATTGTTGGCATTATCACCCAGGGGGTCAAGACTGCTCAGGCACTGCATGGGAAATCTGATGACGAAAAGCGAGAATATGTGCGTTCATGGGCAAAGTCGGAACTGTATAAACTTCTTGGCAAGTGGTTTCCAGATTCAACAATCAATTTTCTTATTGAGCATGTAATCATTCGCAGAAAGGCATTGTAGACGTGCAAAGATTGGCACTTGATGATGTTTTTGGCGGTAGTTGGTTTTAACACAAATTTTAATTTTCAGAGATAGGTAAAACATGGCAAACAAATATGACGGTCTTGATGCGGAGTTTCGAGCGAAGTTAGGATTATTCGAGAAACGCCTACTTGAGCGAGGTATTTATGTAAAGCTTGTGTGTGGCTATAGATCAATCGAAGAGCAGGACCGGCTGTATGCATTAGGCAGAACAAAGCCAGGTAAAATTGTTACCAAGGCGCGTGGTGGCTACTCATGGCATAATTTCGGGCTAGCTGCTGATTATGCATTTGTTGTTGGCGGCCGACTTACCTGGAATGGTCCTTGGAGCGTTTTTGGCAGGATTGCGAGGGAATGCGGCTTAGAATGGGGAGGCGATTTCAAGGGATTCTCCGACCGCCCGCATGTGCAGTGGAGAAATGGTAGAACGTTGGCGGCAATGAGGAAGGGTTTGGCTAATATTATGCGCAATCTGGAGTGACAATCCGATACTTGTATGGTATGCTGAACAAGGCTTAGATTACACCATGTAGTTTGGGGGATTTGGCAGATGTTGATTACCATTATCGGCAGAGGCCATGGGGGCACGCGGGCGATGAGCAAGACGCTTGTAGATAGCGGCGTGTATATGGGGGCACAGCTCAACGCTTCCTATGATCTTGTGCCTGCTGAGGAAATGTACGAGGCATGTCGAATTATGGCGCGGCATGTCGTTCACCTCGGTGGGGTGCAGTGGGACTTTTCAAAGCTTTACGAGATGCCGATAGACCCCGAATTTGAACGCCTAGTGCATTCATATCTTCGGTCGGTATTGGAAAGCGATGCTCCGTATCGAGGGTGGAAACTTCCTGAGACGACGCTTGTATACCCTTGGATTAGCCGCATGTTTCCTGATGCTTACTACATACATTGGACGCGCGACCCGCGAGACTCGATTTTAAATGCACATCTCACGGATGATCTTGCGAAGTTCGGAGTTCCCTATACACCGGTTCAAGATGAGCGCCTTAGGCGGGCTATAAGTTGGAAATATCAGCGCGAGATTGTCAAGGCAACACCGAGGCCTAAGCACGCGATTGATGTGCGCTTTGAGGATTTTGTGCTGGACCAGGAAAAGACCCTCAAGCGGCTCGAGGAGTTTCTCGGCATTCCGCTCGCCCGCATAGAAGTTCGTCATGAGGCAGTTGGCCGTTGGAAGACGGACGAAGGACAACACGACTTCGACTTCCTTAGAGAAGATATGAGGGAATTAGGGTATCTGTAAACATTGTGTCTTGCTTTGTCGGCGAGCTCAGGTCTCTACAAAACGTTTTTCTTTTCCAAAAACGTCATGACTGTGCGGACTGCCTCGTTGATTGAAATTTGGTCTGTCCGCAAGTGCAAGTCCGGTGATTCAGGCGCTTCATAGGGTGACGATATGCCGGTAAAGTCTGGGATTTCACCGGCACGAGCTTTAGCATATAGGCCCTTTGGGTCTCGTGCTTCGCATACTTCAAGTGGGGCGTCAACAAATACTTCAATAAACCGTTCATTGCCGATGATTTGCCGGGCATTTAATCGGTCCTTCCTAAATGGCGAAATGAACGAGGTAATGACGATGAGCCCGGCATCGTTAAATAGCTTAGCTACCTCTGCGACACGCCGTATGTTTTCCGTGCGGTCTTCTGGTGAGAAGCCTAGGTCGCGGTTCAGCCCTTGCCGTATGTTGTCTCCATCGAGCACGAAGCATGCGCGTCCTTCCTCAATAAGACGCTTTTCAAGTGCATAGGCAAGCGTGGACTTGCCTGATGCGGAGAGCCCTGTGAGCCAGATTGTTACAGGGCGTTGACCTAGCACTCTCGCCCTATCTTCGATTCCAACGTGGCCTTTATGGTGCACGATGTGTCGTTCTGGCGCTTCATAGCGGTGCAGGCGGTCGATAATCAACCCTGCACCCACTGTGAAGTTGGTCTGTGGATCTATGACAATGAAGCAGCCGGTCTGCCTGTTGCGTTGATACTCGTCGCATAGGATAGGGCGGAACAACTGCATGCTAATGCGCCCAATATCGTTAAGTTTGAGATTGGTGGCTGGTTGCCGATGGAGAGTGCTAGGGTCAATCACGTATTTTAAATCGAAGAACCGTCCTCTAGCAGTAGTTGTAGTGTGCTTGATGAGATACTGGCGGTCGAGGCGGAGTGGCTCCTCATGCATCCATATAAGCATTGCTTCCAGCTCATGAGCGATCCAGGGCAGGTTTGCAGGGTGGGCGAGCATGTCTCCTCGGCTGATATCGAGCTCATCCTCCAGGCAGATTGTTATTGGCTGGGGTGGGAATGCATAATCAACATCTTGGCGGTCGTAAATAATTCGCGATACGCGGCTTGTTTTCCCTGAGGGAAGAACAACCACCTCGTCGTTCACCCTTACCACACCTGACGCCACATTTCCACAGTAGCCCCGAAAACTGCCGCTCGGCCTGAGAACGTATTGGACGGGAAAGCGGAAGTCTATCAGGTTTCGGTCGCTAGCGATGTGGACATTTTCTAAATGTGCGAGAAGCGGGGCTCCTTCATACCAAGGCATGTTTGGGCTTCGATACACTACATTGTCGCCATGAAGTGCACTAATCGGAATGAATTCAAGGTCTTGTGTTCTAAGCTTTGAAGCAAACTCTGCATATTCAGCGACGATGTTCTCAAAAGCATTTTGAGAGTAGCCGACAAGGTCCATTTTGTTCACAGCGACAGTAATATGGGGAATTCCCAGCAGGGATGCTATGAATCCATGGCGCTTTGATTGGGTGGTTACGCCATTAAGGGCGTCAATTAAAATTACAGCTAAATCGGCGGTTGAAGCCCCTGTAACCATGTTACGCGTGTATTGCTCGTGTCCCGGAGTGTCAGCAATGATAAAGCGGCGGCGCGGAGTTGCAAAGTGACGATAGGCGACGTCTATTGTTATTCCTTGTTCGCGCTCTGCTCGAAGGCCATCGGTTAGAAGGGCAAAGTCTACGCCTTCTCTGCCTGCACGCCGAGAGTCGCTGTGCAGTGCGGCTAGGTGGTCTTCATAAATGCATTTAGCATCGTGTAGAAGGCGTCCTATCAGC
The DNA here is from genome assembly GCA_029907255.1 of Armatimonadota bacterium. NCBI lineage: Bacteria > Bacillati > Armatimonadota > Armatimonadota bacterium. The sequence goes on along the minus strand of JARYMF010000004.1, from coordinate 11,188 downwards.
GTTGATTTTCCATCATCAACGCTTCCGGCTGTTGTAAAGCGAAGCAGCTCAATCTCTTGGGCTTGTTTTATGAAATCTTCAAGTGTTGCCATCTTGAAATTCTTTGGTTAATTTCTTTAATCGGTTTGTAGTTTTTCTATAGGATTAAAAATAACCTTCGCGCTTCTTTTGCTCCATTGAACTGTCTTGGTCATGGTCAATTAGCCGCGTAATACGCTCCGAATGGCGAACGAGCATCATTTCTTCGATAATTTCTGGCACTGTCTTTGCTGATGAGCGGATGGCTCCTGTGCATGGATAGCATCCAAGCGTGCGGAAGCGGCACATGACCATTTCTGGCTTTTCGCCCGGGAGAAGGCGTGTGCGTTCGTAGACTGGGATAAGGCGGTTCTCCCTTACAACAACTGGCTGTTCTTTTGCAAAGTACATTGGCACAACAGGGATTCCTTCGGTATAGATATAGAGCCAGATGTCAAGTTCAGTCCAGTTAGAGAGCGGAAATACTCGAATGCTTTCACCTTTTTTGATGCGTCCGTTGTAGATATTCCAAAGTTCGGGTCGCTGGTTTTTGGGGTCCCACTGGCCAAAAGAGTCGCGAAACGAAAATATGCGCTCCTTGGCGCGTGATTTTTCCTCATCCCGTCGTGCGCCTCCGAAGGCAGCATCAAATCCGCCTTCCTTGAGGGCGTTTAAAAGAGCCTGGGTTTTTAGTGCTGCACAACACTTCACCGTGCCCCAGTCCCAGGGGTCAGCTCCTTGTGCGATTGCTTCTTCATTGCGATATACAATCAGGTCTGCGCCGATTTCCTTGCAAAATGCATCGCGGAATTCATACATTTCAGGAAACTTCATCCCCGTGTCGACATGAAGCAGGGGGAAGGGTATGCGGCCGGGGTAGAACGCCTTTTGGGCTAGACGGACCATGCACGAGGAGTCCTTGCCGACTGAGTAGAGCATCACGGGCCGCTCGAATTCGGCAACGACTTCGCGGATTATGTGTATGCTCTCAGCTTCTAAGGCTTTGAGATTTGATAGGCGATACCGCTCCATAGCAGAGGATATATTATTGGACAGAAGTCAAATAACCTGCTTGTTTTTCTGAGTAAACTAAATTTAATTTTGGTGCAGTGGTTGGTGTTGAAACTGGAATACCTCAGCTACTATCAGGGTTTGTTTGGTTTAAAGTGCCAAAGAAAATTGATTTGCCAGTGAATGATAAAATAAAAAGGCACACCGCTGAAGTCGCTGGGGAATCCAGCATTCTCAGTGCTCCCAGCAGCGACCCGGGGATGCGCAACTTCTCACGTGAGACCACGTACGCAAACATTTCCAGACTTATGCTATCCAACGGGGTGAAAGCTTGCATTGAGGAGCTCTTTGGGCTAGTCTATAGGTCTTGGCAACGCTCCTCGCCGAAATTCAAGGGTGGACCGCCGTCACGAATTGCGGTTGAGCCAGCACGCGCTATGCGCTCGGATTGCCAAGGCTACCAAAGGCGAATGGAACCTCGCCTGGCAAGATATCAGCCGCGCAGATAATGGGGAATGCCTCGTCATAGACCTCGAAATGCCCGCCCTTTAAGAAGCTCTGGGGTGTTCTCCTTGCTCGCTTCTCGCCGGCGACGGCTCCTGACCGCCTGATGCGGATGGTTTCCCCTCCGCCCCTCGCCCTAGTTTGAAGGAATCAAGTATAGCCGCGTCGAAACTGCCATCCGGGATAGCTATGGGTGAACGTTTCCTGTCAATGCGCTCGCATTCCTGAAGTGCGCTGGCAGGGCTGAATGCCGGTGATCATCGGCCGGTCTTGTTCACCCCGTGGCCTCAGTCCCGAAAGCAGTAACGCCCAGGGAAGTGGTGGGCGTTCATACGCGTCGTGATGTTCAGGCACGGGTGTTTTCACTAAGGAAAAGGTGAATGCGGCATGATTCCTCCGAAAGTGGGTGATATACTACACGGTGATTTCTGGCCGGAGCCGGTCCGGGTTGTGACCGTAGAGTCGGTTGGCAACCGAACGAAGATTGAGGCCGTCGGCGTGAACACAGGCCAGTTCTACTCGAACATCTTCAGTCCGGCTGACCTGTCCGGCGTCGAAGTCAGGAGCGAAACTGGTCGTGACTTCGGCGGCAATGGTGAAGCCTTCTTCCTGGCGATGGAGGCGCACCGCATCCGATACGCCCAACAGTTTGACCCGATCTTCGCCGTAAACGTTTCTCAGGTAGACCCACTGCCGCATCAAATCGAAGCCGTGTATCACTTTATCCTGCGCAATCCGCGTATCAGGTTTCTCCTTGCGGATGACCCCGGCGCTGGTAAGACCATCATGACCGGCTTGCTCCTGAAGGAGTTGAAGTATCGAGGCATCGTCCGCCGGTGCCTCATCGTCGTTCCCGGGCACCTGAAGGAGCAGTGGCTTCGGGAGATGAAGGAGCGCTTCGGCGAGACCTTCACAGTTGTGGACCGAGCGGTTGTGAACGCCAACTGGGGCCGGAACGTCTGGCAGGATACCTCTCAAGTGATCGCCTCAATGGACTTCTCGAAGCAGGACGACGTAATGGCGAGCCTGGGCGAAGTCCGGTGGGACCTGGTCGTCGTGGATGAAGCTCACAAGATGTCGGCATACCGATATGGGGATAAGCTTAACCGAACTGAGCGCTACAAGTTCGGTGAGCTTCTGTCGCGCACGACCGACTTCCTGCTTTTTCTGACAGCCACGCCGCATCGAGGCGACCCGGAGAACTTTCGCCTTTTTCTGGACCTCCTCGAACCTGGCATGTTCGCAAACACCGAGATTCTGCTGGAATCCGTCAAGAACCACGACAACCCCTTGTTCCTGCGCAGGCTGAAGGAAGACCTCAAGGACTTCGATGGCCGACCGCTGTTTCCGCCGCGTCATGTCGTCACGAGAGCCTACCGGCTCAGCGATGACGAGAAGCGGCTCTACAACGCAGTCACGTCCTACGTTGAAAAGTTTTACAACAAGGCTTTGTCCACCGAGAAGCGGAACGTGGCTTTCGCCCTGCTGATTCTCCAGCGTAGAATGGCGTCCAGTGTCCGAGCCGTACGCCGGTCACTTGAACGACGCAAAGCCCGCCTGGAGGAGCTTCTGAGCTGCGGCATGTGGCTTGCGGAGCAAGGCGCGGTGGACGAGGACGCCCTCGAAGATGCACCCGAAGCCGACCGCCTGCAGCAAGAGGAGGACCTCGTTGAGCGCCTGACCGCCGCTGAGACCCGCGAGGAGCTTCAGGAGGAGATAGACACCTTGGCAGACCTGATTCGCCTTGCCCGCGATGCCGAGAAGCAGGAAATCGAGACAAAGCTGAAAGAGCTTCGTCAGGTCATTACCGACAAACAAATACAGAAGACCGGCGAGAAGCTGTTGATATTCACCGAGTCCAGGGAGACCCTAGAGTACCTAGCCGAGAAGCTGAGGGCATGGGGCTTTTCGGTAGCTGTCCTCCACGGGGCAATGAACCTCGACGCCCGCATTCGCGCCGAACACGACTTCCGCGAGCGGGCGCAGGTCATGGTCTCGACCGAGGCAGGCGGCGAGGGCATCAACCTCCAGTTCTGCGCGCTTATGGTGAACTATGACATCCCTTGGACGCCAACCCGTCTCGAACAGCGCATGGGCCGCGTGCACCGATACGGCCAGCAGAGGGAAGTCCATATCTATAATCTGGTCGCCGCCGACACGCGCGAAGGCCAGGTGCTAGAAGCTATCTTCCGCAAGCTGAAGCGCATCCAAGAAGCCCTCGGCACCGACCGGGTATTCGATGTCATCGGCGAGGTTCTGCCCGGTCGCAGTTTGAAGGACTTGATTGTCGAGGCCATCGCGAACCGCCGAACGATGGAGGAGATTGTCGGCGAGATTGAAGCTGTCCCTGACAAGGTGGCGGTCGAGAGGACGAAGGAAGCCGCGATGGAAGCCCTGGCGACCCGGCATGTTGATCTCCAACGTGTATTAGGCGAGCAGCGCGCCGCGCGGGAAAATCGGCTCGTGCCGGAGTACATCGAGCAGTTCTTCGAGCGGGCAAGTGCCTTCGTGGGCGTGAATATCGAGCGGCGTGATGGCGGCGTCTGGCGGGTGCTCAGCGTGCCCTATGAGGTGCGCAATGTTCCTCCGAGCTTCAAGCATCGTTTCGGCGAGGTCTTCCGCGAATACAGCAAGATTGCTTTCGAGAAGGCGGACGCCCGCCGAAACGAGGCCGTCTTCGTCGCCCCGGGTCATCCACTGCTGGAGGCCATCATCGAGCACATCTTCACCAAAAGCGCGAAGGATGTGAACCGCGGCGCTGTCTTCGCTGACCCGGATGGGCGGCTAGACGGCTGGGTTTGGTTCATCGAGGGAGAGATACGGGATGGCAGAAATCAGGTCGCCGGGCGCAGGCTCTTTGCGGTATACCAGCCGATGGAGGGGGATATGCGCTTGGTCAATTCCTCCATCCTCTGGGACCTGAAACCTGAGGCGGAGTCTGGCGCAGATGAACAGTGCCCGAATGAGACCGAAGTTGTGGCATATGCCATCGAGAACGTCCTGGAGGAGTACCGAGCCGAGATTGCCGCGCAACGAAACCGAGACGCGGAAATTAAGCGAAAGTACGGCGTGCGATCTTTGGAACAGATGATTCTCGATTCCGACGCGAAGCTCATGGATTACGAGACCCGCCGCGCGAAGGGCGAGGCTTTGCCGGATGTAGAGATTCAGAACGAGCAGCGTCGAAATGACTCTCTTCGAAAGCGAAAGAGCGACCTGGAGGAGGAGATACGGCGTGAGACGAGCCTTCTGCCGTCCAGTCCAAAGGTACTTGGCGTCGTGCGCGTGGTCCCGAAGCCGCCTGCTGACAGGGCTGTGATGCGCTCAGATGCGGAAGTCGAGGCTGTCGGCATGAAAGTTGCCATGGGATACGAGTATGAAAATGGTCGGACGCCGGAGGACGTATCGCGGCAAAACCTCGGCTATGATGTACGCTCAATTGACCCAAACGGTGAGGTCCGTTATATTGAGGTCAAAGCAAGAGCCACTACCGGTGAAATCGTCCTGACTCCAAACGAATGGCTGATGGCAAAACGGCTCCAGCAAGAGTATTGGCTGTACGTGGTTGAGAACGTTTCTACAAAGCCAGAGCTATATACCTTGCAGAATCCTGCGGCTCTACTCCAGCCAGAGCAAGTGATTGAGACTGTGCGGTACGTCGTGAAGGATTGGAAGCAGGGGGCGACCAATGCATGAGCGGGAGGTAACCAAGGCAGTGGCAGTGCGCTTGCGCGAAGACGGCGCTATGAACCTGAAAGTCAGGTATGGTTCCGAGCCGGGGCCGGATATCGAGTGCGAACTGCCGGGCTCGCGTCGCAGGCTTTATGTGGAGGCGAAGGGGGCGCGGGCGGGTAGCGAGAGCCAGACTTGTCGAGAAGCGGTCGCTGAGGCGCTGTTGCAGACACTCTCGATATACGACCGGGATGTGGTCTGTGCGATAGCCCTGCCGTACGTGGACGGCTTTGCCAAGGTCGTGCGAAATATCATGCCGGGGCTTCGGGTGCTCGGTGTGCACGTACTGCTTGTGAGAGGCACAGAGGTCTGGCACTTAGGGACCAATTCGGCAGGTTTTTCCCATCCGTACCGAAATCTATCGTTGAGGTGCTTGACAAATGAGCTCACACGAAGGTCCACAAGGCAAGCGGCTGATTGAGGTGGATTTCCCGATTCGCAAGGTCTCGGAGGAATCCGTTCGTGAGAAGAACATCCGGCACGGGCATATTTCGACCCTTCACATCTGGTGGGCGAGGCGGCCGCTTGCTGCGTCGAGGGCAACTGCGCTTGCCGCGCTCCTGCCGGACGATGCGAATCGCCGTGAGTATCTCTTAGACCTTGTGAAGGATGTTTCACCTTGGGAAGCCGTGTCAAACGGAGAAAGCCCGAAAATCGAAGAAGCCCGACAGCTGATACGCGAGGCATACGGGGAGCGCGCCCCTAAGGTGCTGGACTGCTTCGCAGGCGGAGGTTCAATCCCGCTGGAGGCTCTGCGCCTTGGATGCGAAACGTATGCCCTAGACTACAACCCGGTGGCAGTCCTGCTAAACAAGGCGGTGCTGGAGTACCCGCAGAAGTTCGGCAAGGGCTACCAAGGCTCGATGGGAATACCGCAGAACGGGCTGGGCTTGGACGCATCCAACAATCCCCTACTCGATGCCGTGCGGTATTGGGGCAATTGGGTGCTGGAGGAAGCCCGGAAGGAACTACAGCAGTTCTACCCGAACGACCCGGACGGTTCGATACCGGTTGGCTACATTTGGGCGAGGACCATCCCCTGTCAGAATCCTTCCTGCAATGTGGACATTCCGCTGATGCGGCAGACGTGGTTGTCTAAGAAGGACAAGAAGCGCGTCGCTCTTAGGATGATACCAAACCCAGGAGAGGGACGGATAGACTTCGAGATAGTCGGTCAGGATGGGAGGCCGCTGGACTTCAACCCGGATGAGGGAACGGTGTCGCGCGCGCATGTTCGATGCCCGCTCTGCGGGGGGAGCATTGACGACAATACTACCCGGAGGCTTTTCCGCGAGGGTAAGTCGGGCCAGCGCATGGTCGCCGTCGTTCTGCACCATCCGAAGCGCAGTGGCAAGACGTACCGTCTGCCGACCGATAAGGACCTGGCCGCCTACCATGCCGCCGAAGCAGTCCTGGATGCGAAACGCAAGGCTCTCTGGGCTGACTGGGGCATGGACCCCGTGCCGGACGAGGAAATGAACAAGGATGACCCAACAACAGTGGCTGGAAGAGGCTATGGCGTTGAGCGGTGGGGTGATTTGTTCAACACACGGCAAAAGCTGGCGCTCATCACGTTTGCAGAGAAGGTGCGGCAGGCGCACGCGCGGATGCTGGACGCTGGTGCGGACGGCGAGTTTGCGAAGGCGGTGGCGGCATATTTGGCACTGGCAGCGGACATGACAGCGGCCTTCTGCAACGTGCTAGCAAGGTGGGAGAACACTTCGGAGGCAATCAAGCACTTATTCTCACGGCAAGCATTGCCTATGCTTTGGGATTACGTCGAACTGCATCCCTTTAGCGGTTCGACCGGTAGCGCGGAGGCCGGCTGGGAATACTATATGGGCGTTCTTTTCCACTGCTCCCAGATTATCTGCAATCCCCAACCCTCAATACCCACCGCCAACCACGGTTCCGCCGCCGACCTTCCCTGGACTGACAACTCCTTCGATGCTGTGCTCACCGACCCGCCGTATTACGACAACGTAAACTACTCCGCGCTTTCGGACTTCTTCTACGTCTGGCTGAAGCGCACGGTTGGGGACCTATATCCTGAACTCTTTGCAACCCCGCTTACGCCGAAGTCGGGGGAGATTGTCCAGGACCCGAACCGTCAGGGTGGAAGGGACGCGGCAAGGGCGTTCTTCGAAAAAATGTTGACACAAGCCTTTCGTGAGATGCACCGTGTTTTGAAGCCGGAGGGTATCGCAGTCGTTGTCTTTGCCCACAAGACGACGGAAGCGTGGGAGGCAGTAATCAATGCCCTGCTGGACGCCGGGCTTTACATGACCGCCTCATGGCCCATACATACCGAAATGCAGGCTAGGTTGAATGCGCAAGAGACCGCCTCGCTCGCATCGTCAATCTATATGGTCTGCCGGAAGCGCAGAACCAACGAGGTGGGCGAGCTTGCTTTAGTGCGGCGGGAAATCGAGGAGCGCATAAGGGAGCGGCTGACCCAGTTCTGGGATGAAGGCATCCGAGGGGCAGACTTCTTTATGAGCGCGATTGGACCAGCAGTGGAGGCGTTCGGAAAGTACGAGCGGGTTGAGAAGCCGTCCGGCGAGGCAGTAACAGTCGCTGAGTTGCTGGAATACGTCCGCAAGGTCGTCAGCGAATTCGCCCTCGAGCGCATTATGCGGGGCGGCGCATCTATGGGCGGAGTGGACGCTGTAACCCGGTTCTACGTGCTGTTCCGCTGGACCTACAACCATGCCCGCGTCCCCTTCGACGATGCTCGGAAGCTGGCTACCGGAGTCGGTGTGGAACTGACCAATCTCTGGGACCCGGGCGGCGTGGTTCTGAAGGAGAAGGAGTACGTGCGAGTGCCACACCCGCTGGAACGGGCGAAGGATGAGCGGTTTGCCCGAAAGACGCATTTCGACACGATGATAGATGCCCTTCACCGCGCTCTGCATCTCTATGACAAGAATGATCAGAAGAGACTGGCGGAGCACCTCGCCGAGACCTACGGCGGCAATGAAGCCTTCTGGCAGGTGGCGCAGGCGATTTCCGATGTCCTGCCCGACGGCGACAAGGAGAAGCAGCTGCTTCAAGGCCTGCTCTACGGGCGCAGGAGCTATGCATCGGGAGCGGCACGGGCGGACGAGCATTCCCAGATACCGCTTGACATTTAAAGTGGACGGGGGACGATAAGATGAAACCATGGCGTGAAGTGATAACACCGCATGAAGACATAAGAAGGGGAGGCTTCGACGAGTCGGTCTTCGCGGCGGACCTGTCTGACGTGCTTGCCAACCGCGGACCGGTGGACTATCGCGATGCCCTAACTTTTTGCGCGAAGACTTACCACACGCAAGGCTTGGTGAACCTGGGCGCGGCAGTCGCATCTCGGCTGGCGGGAAAAGGCAGTGGCGAACCGGTCATCCAGATTCAGACGCCGTTCGGCGGCGGCAAGACCCACAGCCTAATTGCCCTTTATCACCTCTTCCGTGGTGTGGAGGGGCTGGAAGAAACCGATTTGGCACGGGCGGTTTTGAACAAGGCAGGCCTTTCGAATCTTCCGAAAGCCAGGGTGGTGACGTTCGTAGGCACGGAAACAGACACTCTAAAGAGGACAATATGGGGTCATCTGGCAGAGCAGTTGGGGAACTATGACCTGCTGAGGGAGCACGACGAGAAGCGGCGCTCGCCGGGGAAGGATAACCTGCACAGGCTCCTCGCAGGACAGCCCACACTGATTCTCTTGGATGAGATTGTAGAGTATGCGGTCAAGGCGAGGGACTATCCCGAACAGATCATCGCCTTCTTCCAAGAGTTGACAGAGACGGTCAAAGTCTTGCCTCAATGCGCCCTCGTTGCGACTTTGCCGTCCAGCGTCCCCTACGGCGAGACAGGCGAGCGCAGGCTTTCGGAGCTTCAGCGCGTCTTTGGCCGCGTAGAAGCGATATACACACCCGTGGAGGGCGAAGAGGTCTACGAGGTCATCCGCCGCCGCTTGTTCCAGAATACGCCGGACGCCGCGGAGGTCAGCGCAACGGCGGAGAGCTACTGGCGCATATACCAAACGTTGGGCGATGACATACCCAGGCACGTGCGCGAACCGGCATACCGCGAGAAGATACGGAAGGCTTACCCGTTTCACCCTGAACTGATTGACATCCTTTACGAGCGATGGAGCACCTACGCGAACTTCCAGCGCACGCGCGGGGTACTGCGCCTGCTGGCTCTTATCATTGCCGATCTCTACAAGCGCGAGCATTCTGCCCCGCTGATACAGCCCGCGCACATCAACCTGGTCAATGCTTCGATTCGGCGGGAGTTCCTGAAGCACATCGGGAACGAGTACGACGGAGTAATAGCGGCTGACATTGCGGATGGAAACGCAAAGGCGCAGAAGATAGACAACGAGATGGGTTCCGAGTATGCCAAATTCGGAATCGCATCTGGGCTGGCTACAGCAATCTTCTTCGGTTCGTTCAGCGGGTCGGAGTCGAAAGGCATCGGCATCCAGCGGCTTCGGCTTGCAATCCTGCGGGAAGGCATACCCCCGGCGATTATCGGCGATGCGCTGGGCAGGATGGAGGACGAACTCTGGTACCTGCACGTCGAGCATGGCATATATTCGTTTTCCACTCAGCCGAACCTGAACCGAGTCATCATAGAAAAGGAAGATGGTGTGAGGGAGGAAAACATTAGCGACGAGATTAAGAGGCAGGTTGCGAAGTTGGCAGGTACCGATATGAAGACGTTCTGCTGGCCCAGGGAGACTCAGGATGTGCCCGACACAAAGGAACTGAAGCTGGCGGTGCTTTCGCCCGAATGCTCTATGTCCGGCGGCGGTTCGGGGGCGTTTGCGGACGAGCTTTTCAAGAAGAGCGGCATCACCTTCCGCACGTATCAGAACACGCTGGTCGTGCTGGCCCCTAACACGGCGGAACTGGCGGCACTGCGCCCTCAGGTGAAGAGACTGCTGGCACTGCGGGCTATCAAGGACGACAAGGCTCTAATGCGCCAGCTTTCCGATGACAACAAGAACACGCTCCAGAGCAGGCTGAGTAGTGTCGAGAGCGACGTGCCGTTCAAAATCCTTTCGGCTTACAGGCACGTGGCGAAGGCTGGACCGAACGGCGCGGAATGGCACGACATGGGACTGCCGACGGTCGGGGAAAAGGGGCCGCTTAGCAAGCGCGTGCTAGACTACCTGAAGAGCGAGATTCTGCTCACGACAATTACTCCGGACAAGCTCCTGCGTACGGCTTTGAACGAGAACGAGCAGGAGAAGCCTGTGACCGAGATATACGAAGCCTTCCTGAAGTTTCCACAGTTTCCGATGATTGCGAGCGAGTCCGTGGTCAAGACGGCAGTGGCGACCGGCGTGCGAGAGGGCACGTTTGGTATTCGCGTGGGAGATAGGATTTACATCAACGAAGAGCTTCCGTACAAAGCCTTGGACGCTGGGGCAATCCTGGTTCGGAAGGAGTTTGTCGTCAAGACCGGCGAGGACGTTCCGCCTGTCAAAAGCGAAGGGGAGGTTCAACCTGGCAGAGTGCAGGAACCGCCTCCAGGCGTCGAGGTTGTGGCTCCGCTCGTCGGCGGGTTCCGAAGAGTGAGGCTCCGGGCAAAGGTCCCATGGGACAAGCTCTCCGACTTCCTGCGAGGGGTGGTGATGCCCCTATGGAGTGATGGAGCGGAAATGGAGGTCGAGATTTTTGTTCAGGCGCACTCAGACTCTGGTAGCATCCGACAGAGCACCCTCGACCAGAGTGTTCGCGAGACCCTCCGTCAGATTGGAGCCGAGGTCCTGGAAGACACAGCGGAGTGATTAAGCACTAGCAAACGCGGGATGGGCTGCAGGAAAGGTGGACGTACAATGTGCGTCTTTGATTATGCGCTCGCAGTGACCTCCACCCTGCTCAGTCTTCTTTGGTTGAGATAGGCCTATGAGATGGCAATACCTTCGGAG